>PMLV01000087.1 GCA_003160635.1 Acidimicrobiaceae bacterium
CTCAAAGGCCTTGACAGGTTCCGCAACGGATGCGACTCAATCCAGAAGCCCTCCATGGGCTGACTGTTTCGACGGGCCGCCTGTTGATGCTCGGCACCGTGGTACTCGCCCTTGCTGGGTTTATCGTGGGACTCCTTTTGCCAACATAGGTTCGGCGTCCATGACGCTTCGCTCAATTGACACGTACCTCGCGCTGTTGACGCGAGCTTTTCCCGACTTTCACTGTGGCAGCCATCTTTCCAGCGATGAGCCGCCCACACATGAAGATTTCATCTTCGCACCCCGCCCAAGTCGCAACGGCTTCGCGAGTTGTTCACCCTGGGTTGTTACCGTAAGTGTCGGTGGCGTTGACGCATGGGTGTGCGGCACACCTTTCGGCTAGGGACCTTCGCGATCCGAGGCATCGTCAACGCTCCCTGCGTGCCCGGGTCACGACGGGGTCTCCCGAAACCCCGTCGTGACCTGCCCATGTCGCGCATATTTCACTCATTGGTCACTTCAATGCCCATTTGTCCTGACAGGGTTAACGCGCTTCGTTTTGACTCTTGTGTGCCCTCGTCATGTGACTTACCTTGACTGAATGAATACGTTGGAGCTCTCCAGCAACAGTTGCACACATTCGGTTGTTATGGTCAACGTCACTGAGGCAAGTGAATTGACCTTGTCCCAACCGCCAACCAACTCGCTTCGCGTGAGCACAAGACGCACCCGACCCCTCTCCCCGCGTTGGATATGGCTATTGCGTCCGCTGTTTCGCCTTAGCCGGACGATCGGCGGCTATGTACTTCGCGTCGGCGGTCGAAGTCGGGGACCGATTCTCTATCCCAAACAAAGCAGTCGGCTAGCAACCATTTCGCAAATGATTGAATACCCGGCATGGAGGGAGCTGCGCAATCTGCGGCCACCACCATTCATCGGTGAAGGGGTCGGCGATCGTCGGGACAATGGACGCAATGGTCGCGCCGGGCTCGTCGCGGCTAGCGGGGGATTTGCCGATTCTGATGAAGACTTGCAGTCGGAGTCAGGCGATGAAAAGGAGCTACGCATTCCTCAGAAGCTGACTATTGGAAAGGGACTCATGAGGCCATACGACGAATCAAACCCATGTCCGAAATGTGGGTCTACTAAAGCAAGCGTCAAGTACCACAACCCCGGCACCGGACATCAGGGGTGCGATCCAGGTGAGCACATTCACCGAGAATGCCTCACGTGCGGCTATCCGTGGTCCGATGCCTGCGTGGAACTCAATGAAAAGGAGTCACTTTCGGAATCGCCGATATCCCAGGCATTTGATATGGGTCACATGAGAGAGGCCTAACAATGGAGACCGACCAATCCATGGAGGGCTGGTACACAGACCCCTATGCTCGCCATGAGGCAAGGTGGATGTCGCAGGGCACCCCAACGCGCTTGGTCCGTGACGCCGGCATCGAGGGAAGTGACCCCGTGACCGATGAGCCGTTCAAGGTGACTCCGGTCAGGATCGAGAGTGATGGCCCTCATGATGGGTCCGACATGCTCCGCGCCGACGATGCTGAACGCGAGGCACCGTATGACCCAAAGAAGGCGATCCGCGCAGGATCGGATGTGTTTGACCAGAGTTTCGGATTGTGAAGAGGCGGCAATCAGGGTGGTCAGACTCCTTCTGTTGCACTTCCATCTCCCTATAGTTTGGAAGGATGCGCCAGCGACCCCCAAAGGTGATGGCCTTGTCGGGCGTTCTCTTCATGCCATCCTTTGCCCCCCGATCATGACCGCAGCCGGGTTGCTCGGCGATGGGTGCTGATTGGCTGCCGCCATGACCGACGTTCGAACTTCGCGCCTCCTGCTGCCCGCGATCGATGTTCCAGAGGCCGAACGTATCGTCGCTCGAATTGCGGGACCGGCCGATACATGGGCGCACGATTTCCCCTTCGAGGGCGACATCGGCGCAGTGGGAAGCTTCCTTCGCGCGACCGCCACGCTCGGAGAGCAGCGGCCGTTCGGCTACTACCGGATCACCCGCCTATCCAACGGGCGGGCAGTCGGGGGGATCGGCTTCAAGGGCCAGCCCGATGGCGGCTGCGTCGAGATCGGCTACGGCTTGGTTCCCTCGGCCCGCGGCCACGGCTACGCCGCGGAGGCAGTCATCGCCCTGCTGACCGTTGCCGCCGACCACGGACTCTTCAAGGTGATCGCCGAGACGACTCTGGACAACATCGCTTCGCAACTGACCCTCATCCGGGCCGGATTCCGCCTTGTGAGCACCGATGCTGGGCTCCACCACTACGAGGTCCTCCTCAAATGGGGCGCCGCCACGTAGTCGTGCACTATGGGGCAGGGTCATGGTTCCCTTGTCCGGTCGTTCACGCACCCAACAGGCGCAGGGGGGCGCGTTCCTGAGCACCTATTCAGCGGCGTGATCGGCAGCCTTGAGCATCTCCCGTTCGAGGGCTGATGCCCATTGATGAATGGCGAAGGGGTTTTTCCCCGGTTACGGCAGCGGGCCGAGGCGTCGGCGCGCGATGCTGGTTGGACCGAACAACTCGAGGGTGGCCGACGAGACCACTCACGTCCATGAGGAGCCCCACATGCCCGATAGCGTCTTCCTGTCCGACCGCATCGAGGTGACCCGGCCTATCCCGGCGCCGCCCGCCGCAATCTTCGATGTCTTGCGCAGCCCAGCGGGCCATGTGGCCATCGACGCCTCTGGGATGCTGCAGGACTTTACCGGCGACCCGGCGAAGAAAGTGGGCGACACGTTCGTCATCCACATGGACCGCGAGTCGCTCAATGACGTCCCGCTTGGCAAGTACGACGTGACCGTGCACATCACCGTCTTCGAGCGCGACAAAGAGATCGCGTGGGATCTCGGGCCCGATATTCCGATTCCGCACTTCTACGGTTACCGCCTGGATGCTGCCGAGGACGGGGTCACCAATGTGACGTCCTACTACGACTGGTCCAAGGTGAGCGGCGATCTCAAGGAACGCTTCCCGATCGTGCCCGAGTCGGCCCTGCGCGCCACACTGGGAATCTTGGAGCGAACCGTCCGAAAAGGCCTATGACGCTCCCGTCCACACATCCCTGAAAGGTGATCGACAGGCGGTCGAGATCGCAATAGTTCAAGGCGCCCTCCAGCCAAGGCCTCATGCCCGTGTCGACCCCGACCCATACCGATTCTTAGACCTTTTGATGGTCGCCCTCAAACGGGCTGCCTCTCCATTCCCCTGGGACACTTTCAAGAGAACAGGATCGCCAGTCGATTGTCCGGGGTGCGTTATTGGCACCGATACCACGCCGTGGCCATCAGCATCTGGACTCGGGCGGCATCCCCGGCACTAACTCAGTCACGTAGTGGCGCTGGATGAACGGTCTGTCCAACACAACGGGAACGAAAAGTGAAGATGTCGCTTCCTGCGTGAACGTTGAGCGATGTCCGTGACTGTATAGCGGCCATTGGGTGAAGTCGCCTCAAACCGTTCGGGCGCGGTTCGCTGGACTGACCATTATGTAGCCACATCGACCCGACCTGAACGAGAGGCGAAGGCGTGGCGCCAGAAATCTGGAGGTTGAGGTCGAGACCCTGGCGTAGCCCACCGATGCTCGTGTGCTCCATAGGCATCGCAACGGCGATCCTTGTTGTCGCCTTACCGGTAGGAGCCACTTCAGCGGCTCCTACACAGTGGGCCGATACCTCGACCCCGAGCGCAAGCAGTGGGGCGGGGCTTTCTGGTGTGTCCTGTGTCACGTCCGCCGACTGCATTGCTGTCGGCGGAACCTCGGGCGACAGTCCGGCGGCCGGTCCCACCCTCGTGCAGACGTGGAACGGTTCGACCTGGTCAGTCATTCCAAGCCCAAGTCCTGGAACCAGTAGCAACGTCTTGGACAGTATCTCCTGCGCCCGTGCTTCATTTTGTGTTGCGGTGGGTGACTACCAAAACAATGGTGGCGGAATCTCGCCGTTGATCGAGACTTGGAATGGCGTGAATTGGTCGGTGGATACCCCTGCATCTCCCCTCAGGGCCGACGACATGTTGGGTGTCTCATGCGTGAGGCCAACCGACTGTGTCGCGGTCGGCTACGAAGGTGCATTTGGGTCCTTTCAAACGCTCATTGAAACCTGGGACGGATCGGCGTGGTCCCTCTCTCCGAGTCCGAATCCCGGCCCGAACGATGAGCTTTCGAACGTGTCATGTGTGAGTGCGACGGACTGTGTCGCGGTTGGCTCCGTGGGGACATTGACCCTCATCGAGAGGTGGGATGGGACCACCTGGTCGGTCGATCCCAGCCCTGACCCGAGCAACACCTCCGATCATCTTTCGGGCATCTCGTGTGTGAACGTACGTGATTGTGTCGCGGTGGGCCAATACGCAAACGGCCAGATTGAACAGACACTGGTGGAAACCTGGGACGGTACGACGTGGTCAGTCGTAGACACACCTAACCCCGGTACCAGCTTCAACCAGCTCACCAGCGTCTCGTGTGTGAAGTCGACGGACTGCGTGGCGGTCGGCAACGACCGCGGAAGCGATTCGAGTTCCACGTTGACATTAATGGAGTCATGGGACGGCACGCGTTGGTCTACCGACCCCAGCTCGAGTCCTGACACCGAGAACCAACTCGACGCAGTGTCGTGCGTTAGTTCGCACTCTTGCGTCACGGTGGGTGATCATGCCAATGGAAGTGTCAACGACAACATCCCCGGTGGAGGGATCAAGACACTGGCCGAGATTGGATCCGAGTGCCAACTCCCACCGATCGCTCCTGAAGCTCCCGTCACCCTTGCGCTACCAGTATCGGCGCTCGTGGTCATTGGTGGGTTCGTCGCGATTCGGCATCGTCGACTTCGCTCATCCAAGGGTTGAGGTGGTTGCCTTTCTGCCGCATACCTCCCGCAGTCACCGTTCGTCGCATAAGCGAAATCGTGAGCTCGTGGTGCTTGCCACCGACAGTTTCCTGATTGACGGCGATTTAGTTTCGCTGCTGGGCAATATCGAGGACACAAGAGTCATCCAACCGAAGGGGATCACCAGGGACCTACGGCCCTTTTCAACAGCTGAGAGTAGGTCCCGTTTCCGGGAGGACCATCCGCCCTTCAGCCGGCCGGTAGGGAAAGGCTGCTGATGGCAAACACTGGTCGGTTCAGGTCCTGCCCACCCAGAGATCCGAGGAAGGGAGCTCCACCAAAAGAAAAGACACCGCCATCGGCGCCGGCCAACCAGTAGCCGCTTCCCCTGACGTTGGCGGCAATGCCAACGATCGGCTTGACCAGGGCAGTGTTGGCCATGGATCCACCGAAAGCGGCGCTACCGAAACTGAAGACGCCGCCGTCGGCACCAGCCAGCCAGTAGCCATTGCCGTCGGACGTGACGGCGATGCCCACCACCGGCGCGTTCAGATTCTCACCTCCCATAGAGCCGTAGAAGGCGGCGTCACCGAAGCTGAAGACCCCGCCGTCAGAGTCGACGATCCAGTAGCCCTTGCCGTCGTGGGTGGCGGCCAACGCCACCGGGTTCCCGACGTGCGCCGTACCGTGAGCGAGAGTCGCCTCATCTCCGTAGTTGGCGGCGTCACCGAAGTTCTGGACAGAACCAAGTCCGCTGAGGCCCTGTTCCAGCACCCAGTATCCCTTGCCGTCGGGGGTGGCGACGATCCCGATTGCAGTCGGCCACATATCGGCCCCTCCGCCGTAGGCGGAGGTGTCGGCGGGCTCACCGTAGGAGAGGGCATCACCGTAGGGGTAGACGACGCCGCCGTAGGCGTTAAGGATCCAGTACCCGCTGCCGTCGGCAGTGGGAGCCATGGACCAACACGATCCATTGGGCATGGAGCGGGCGGGCGGATTAGCTGGGCAGCGGGTGGTGTCCGATGCCGCAGAGCCCTCGAAGGGCGCCCCGAAGGTGAAGATGCCACCGTCGCCGGCCTCCAGCCAGTAGCCGGGCGCGCCCGGAGCTGCCGACGTTGGCGTGCCGATGGCCACCACGAAGAAGGACATAGGGATCAAAATGAGCAAGCTCCCTAGACGTATCATTCGCCTTCCGACGTTGGTGTCCCCCTTCTCGTGAGAGCCTCTGCGCATCTGTTGCTCCTCTCCTCGGCAGCCGAATTGCCTGCCTATCTCCACCGCGTGATTGTCGAGTGATGGCCATCCCCCTGCCGAAATGGTCAGTCCTTCAGTGGACTCAACAGGCATTGACCTGAACCGTCCAACCCTGGCCTGGTGCGTACTGGGCGGTGAACAGTAGGCCGGCCATGTCGCCGTCCCACGCATTGCCACCCGGCGTGAGGGGGGCGACGTGGTGCCAGGTGATCGGCGGCAGGGAGGTGAATCGGGCCCCGCCGCACGATGCACACCCCGAATTCGCCTCGACGATGTCATGGAGCCATATGGCGAGATCGGCGGCGGCCTGCGAGGAGGGACCGACGGGTGTTAGCGGTGGCGCGTTCGATGCCGCGCTCCGGGCCGCGGCCACGTCGGCGGGGTACGAGCTGGCCGCCTCGCCCCCGCTGCCCAGGCAGGTGAGTAGGTAGTCAGCGGCGGACATGGAACCGGGAGTCGGATTGGTGCGAGGGATGGTTCCGGGCTGAGCTTCGACGAAACCACGGAAGGCGTAATAGCGCGACACCAGGTCGCTTTGGGCTGTCAGCACCCGAAGCAATACCTCCGAAGGGAGACCTGCGGGAATATCGTCCGCCGCCAGAGTGGGATCGGCGGCGGCGATGGTGTCGAGCATGTGTTGAGTGATCGTGATCTGCGTCGTCCCGATGGCACCATTGGCCTCGACGGCTGCGGCCTTCAGGTTCTGGTCGATACCGGCTGTGGCGGTGAAGAACCTCGTCAGGGCGTCGAGCGCACTCGGCGGGCGGGTGGTCGAGGACACACTGGTCGAGGACACACTGGTCGACGTCGAGCCGGTACCTTTCGAACTGGTGGTCGGCGCGTTCGCGCACGATGCGGCTACGACGGCCAGCAGGGCCAACGCCACGACTGCTTTGCGCACACACACCTCCCTTCTTCGTTGGTCCCAGCTTCCGCCGAGTACCACCTCAGCAGGTAGGGCCAGACGTCCCACGGAAGATCGATCTGCTTCAGTGCTCTGGACCATCCGCGACTGCCAACGAAGGGCGAGCCGTTTCGGCCGGGTAAGCAAACGGTGAGCAGCACACCCGAATTCACTCACTGTCCGACTCCCTGCTGAATCCCAACGGGTGACTCCACCCCGGGATTCACGTGCTGGTCCATTGTGTCCGTGCTGGCGACATCGCTGTCCGACGCGGCCCGCCGGGTCGAAGAAGGTCAATCCCGTATCGCCAGATCGCCGACGCCATGATCCTGGCCGAAAAGACGGTGAAGAACTACATCTCGAACCTCTCGGCCAAGCTCGGCGTGGAATGCCGCACACAAGCGGCCACCTTTGCGGCGCGAATCAACGAGCGCTCGGTTCAAGCAGCCCGCATTGACGACACGGGAACCTGAGCACAATTTCTAGCCTCCACCCGAGGTGGAATGGTCCACCTTGCCCAAGCGGATACCACGCGAGATCAACTCCCGCCTCAGCTCGGTACGCCGACGCTCTGGTTGGTCGAACGTGCTCGGATCACAGTCAAGTCCGATGCAGCGAGCCAGCTCGATGAGGGCAACATCGTAGGCGAATTGGTTGACCAGTGCGGTTGCCGTCCCGTCCGCCGGTGACCCAGGTGACTCCAGGGGGTTTCGGCAGTGAACGAGCACCGACAATGAATCAGTGAGGGTCATTCTGCTGGCACTCACACAGCGTTCGTGGAGTGCAGCGTCGAGGAGTTCGGAATACATTGCCATGAATCATTACGGTGTCCCTTCGCCACGTGAACCACTAGAGGAATTGGTCCCTAAGCAACCGTTTCGTGCAGATCTCTGGCGAATCGTTCCCGTTCGTCAGAGATGGCAACCTCTCGCTTTCGGACCTCAAAGTACGACAGCTTGGGACCTTTGGCCCTGCTGCAACCTGAGACCATCCGGAAGACTGCGAACGTACGAATCTGAAAAACCCACGCCCTAGGACGACACTTGGAGGTCTGAACAATGCGGCTCCGTGGCAAGTATCTTCATCGCAACCAAAGGTCCCGTCCGACGCCTTCTTACTTGTTGCCGCCGGTCCGACGTCAGGTTGTATTCGATCCCTCCCTTCGACGGGCAAGAGACCTTCTTGCAGAGGCGGAAGGCCGGCTGGGACATTGAGCGTGCATACTGACCCATTCCGAAACTCCGCAATTGGGCTGGTCCAGGTGCTGGCGCACAGGGAATGATCGGTTCGAGATGAGGCCATTCGGTCATGTGGATTGATCAGCGAGGGTCCGAAGTCCTGACAGAAGCCGAGTGCCACCAACTGCTCGCGATCGCCGCCAAAGAGGATGCGATCGGTAGATTGGCGGTGAGCGGCACGGGTGCCCCAATCGTCGTGCCGGTCAACTTCGCCGTGCAGGATCATCAGATCCTGATTCGGGTTGGCGCCGGAACACTCGCCGACTTGGCGATAGGTCGTCTGGTCGCCTTCGAGATCGACGAGCGCGACCGGGCCGCCAGCAGCGCCTGGAGCGTGCTCGTTCGTGGACTGGCCTCAATGGTGGAGACCACCACCGTGAAGGACCCGAGCCAACTCCCACATCCACTCGTCCACACGCCCGGCGACACCGTCCTCGCCGTTCGACCCGATGTCGTGTCAGGGCGGAGGTTTTCGCTCCAGGCCGAGAACACGATTACAGCGACTGAGTACCCACCCGCCCCGCGCCCACCTCAATAGTCGTCGGAGGGTCATCGGCTTGGCGTCACGTTGAGCCGGCCGGGTGTTCTCTCCCGTCAGCAGGTAGCCAACCCCGCCCGGACTTGTCACCATGGCGAAGAACCGGTTGTCGGTTGCCTGGCCACCCATTGAGCCGTAGAAGGGAGCGCCGAAGCTGAACACCCCGCCGTCGGCCGCCACCTCCCAGTAGCCGCCGGTCACCGGGTCGGCGGCGATGCCGACCACGGGCTGGTTCAGGGGCGTGCCGCCCATGGAGCCGGAGAACCGGGCGTCGCCGAAGCTGAAGATCCCCCCGTCGGCCGCGACCAGCCAGTAGCCGCCCCCGTCGGGGGTTGCCGCCATGGCGACGATCGGCTGGTTCAGGCCCTGCCCGCCCATCGAGCCGTAGAAGGGGACGGCGGTCGAGAACACCCCGCCGTCCCGGGCCACGAGCCAGTAACCGCTCGCCGACCCCGCCGCACCGACATAGGACGTGTTGGACGTGATCGGTGTGCCAGGTGAGGGCGCTTGGCCGAAGGCATAGACCGCGCTCGTCTGGGGTGCGGCGAGGTACCCGCAGATGGAGACAAAGCTGTAGCCCTCAGCGCGGAGGTCGGCGATGATGAGAGGTAGGGCGGCGGCGGTCTCCGAGCGGGTGCCCCCACCGTCATGCATGTCGACCACGGCGCCCGGAAAGGCCGCGTCGACCACCCGGCTCACGATCGCCGTCACGCCGGGCATCGACCAGTCACGCGGGTCGATCGAGTAGCTCATCGGCGTGAGGGCCTGCGCGGCGATCGGCTCGAGCACGGTCGAGTTCCAGTCGTCGTAAGGAGGACGGAGGCAGGCTGGAGTGTCTCCAGTGAGCGAACGGATCTCGTTCTGAGTCTCCTCGATCTGGGCGCCGACCTGCGCAGCCGACAGTGTCGCGAGGTCGGGATGGCTCCAGGTGTGGTCCTCGACCGGGTACCCGGCCGCCGCCACCATCTGGGTGTACTGGGGGTACTCGGCCACGTTCTCACCGACCTCGAAGAACGTGGCGGGCACATGGTACTGCTCGAGGACCGAGAGGACCTGCGGCGTGAACGGTCCCGGCCCGTCGTCGAAGGTGAGCGCGATGACGCGCTGGCCGGCGGTCCAGGCGTCGCCGGGGGCCTGCCAGGTGTAGATGGCCGGTTGTGGGCTCTGGGCGCCTGTCACCTGGGTCAAGGTGAGGCACAACAGGCTTGCCGCGGCAGCACCGACGGCTGCGAGCCTCGCCAGTCGCGCCTTCGTTCTTCTTCTTTCCATGGGACATTCCTACGCTCTGCATGCACAGCGTCTCAGGGCCGAAAGTCCCGCTCAACCCAGGTCTCGTCGGGTGCTCGGGGGTGATGGCAGAACCCCCCATCCCATTCGCGGCTCAGGCCGACCCGGTGCGCAATGCCGTCGAACCCAGGAGGTCGAGGATGTCCTCGGCCACGACCATCCCCATCACCTCGCCGTGTGATTTCACCGGAACATGCCGGATATGTGCCTTCGCCATAAGCTCCACAGCCTCAACGACGGTCGTTTCAGGGTCGATCGCGACCAGATCGCGAGAGGCCACGTCGGCAACCCAGAACGTATCGGGGTCTGCCGAATTAGCTAGCGCTCTCACGATGTCCTGCTCAGTCACGATGCTCGTCGGCCCGTCAGGGCCGAGAAGTATCGCCGCTCCCGTCTTCTGTCCCGCCATAGCCTGCGCTGCGGCGCGCAAGGTGTCTTCGGGGTCCACAAACGGCGGCGCGCCGCGCATGAGATGCGCCACCGGGCAGAGGAGATCGCAACCGTGGAGGACCTCGCTGTCACCCGTCACCATACTCACCTTCCTTTCACATTTCTCGAATGAGAAACCCAGTCCGAATACCCAGGAGAACTACTGATGACATATGACGCCAACATCAGACCAGCTCGGCAATGCGCTGTTGTGAACCCTCGCTGCGCTGGGAATCGGCCATCGCGGCACGGTACACCGCCTCATAGCCGGCGACCATGGCCTGGGCCGAGAAGAGCTTCTCGACGCGGAGTCGGCAGTCATCCGGCCTGAGCTCGGTTGCGGCCACTACGGCGTCAACCATCTCGCTCTCCGTGGAGCACAGAAAACCGGTCACTCCGTCGAGCACAATTTCGGGGGCGGCGCCAAGAGGGCGGGTGATCACCGGAGTCCCACAAGCCATGGCCTCGGTCATCACCAGACCGAACGGCTCGGGCCAGTCAATGGGAAAGACGAGGGCACGGGCCCGGCCCATCAGGTCGACCTTCACCTCGTGGGGAGGCTGATCGAGGACGACCACATCGTCGCCCAGGTGGGGTGCGACGATTTCATCGAAGTAGGCACGCTCTGCGGGTTCGCTTCGCTTGATCACCATGACGAGGGGCAGCTTCGCTCGGCGAGCCACCTCGATGGCCACCTCAGGGCGTTTCTCAGCACTGATCCGGCCCACGAAAAGGAGAAAATCCTCTTTAGCCCGCTGAAATGGATGTGCTGCGACGTCGATGCCGTTGTACACGACGCCGGCATAGTGCAGTTGGGGGTTGTCGGCTCGCTGCGCTCGACTGATTGCCACGACGTGGACCCGCCCGTCAACCAGAGCCAGCAAGCGCCGGCCAGACTCCGTCCATGGGCCATGCAGGGTGTGCACCACCGGGGTGCGACCAATGAGGAGGGCCCCGAGCGCCGGCCCCATACCCGTGTGGTCGTGGACGATGTCGAACTCATCGGCACGCAGGAACGCGGTCGTGCAGTGAACAAGGTCATCTGTCATAGAAGCGAGATCACCGAGTCGTGGTGGGCACTGGAGGGGGACGACCAACCGGGCGCCGGTCCGTGATCCGGCGGCCGCGAACAGGGTCACATCGTGCCCCGCCGCCACCAGACCTTCCGTGAGAACCGATACCACCCTCTCGATCCCGCCATATCCGACAGGGGGGACGGCGAACCAGGCCGGTGCCACCATGCCGATCCGCAGTCGTCTCGAGAGCCGGGACTGAGGAAGAGCTGGCAAAAGGTGATTGCCCAGCGGGGTCATCATTTCCCTTTCTACGACCTTTCTCGGAGCTACCTCACCACCATGGTCCGCTGGGCAGAGGCCAGCTAGGGCCGTTGGTCCCTCGCGCCTTACGTCGCCAATCGCTTCACTGGAAGCAGCAGTACGGGCAGTGCCGACGCTCCAAGTACCTCTCGCACAACCGCGGCCCGACCGGCGGAGGTGTTGCGGGACCAACCCAGAACCACGAGATCGGCACCGTGCTCTCCTGACACCTCCGCCACTCTCGCTGCCACTGCACCCAGCCTGAGCTCAATGTGCGCGGCCGACGGGTAGTGCCGCGTGAGGAACTCCTTGCTCCAGATATCGAGGTCGCGGACAGGGCGATCGAGCATCGTGGGCAACGTGCCTTCGGTGAACACGTGGAGAACGGTGATCTCGACCTCGGCGGCCAACAGGGGCCCCAGCTGCTCGAGCACACTGCGAGACGACTCCTCGGCTCCTTCCAGAGGTACCAAGAGGCGCCGGATAGCGACCGGTGCCACTGCATCGGGCGGCACGACGAGAACCGGCTTGTCGATCTGCTCCAGGACATGGAGGGCAGTGCGTCCGACCGGCCGTCGGCCGGTTGCCGTGGCCCGGGCACCGATGACGGCGGCGACCACTTTGGGAGCACCGAGCGCTTGGCACAGGGCCGACTCGGCAGGACCTTGGACCACCCGGAGCGGAACTTCACACCGGGCGGCCAGAATCTCCAACATACGGACGTCGTCGGACGGACTGCTCCGGACGTGGAGAGCCTCCACTCCGGTCCCCGTCAGTCGCGCGAACAGCACGGCCGTCTCGAGCACAATTCGAGCGACGGGGTTGGTATCGAGCGCGGCTACGACCATGCTCATCGGCGTCTCCTCATGTTTCCCGGCACCAACGGGAACGAGGCGCCGGGTGGCTCGCACATCGCGGGTGCCTGATCAGCGACACCTACCAAGAGCGGTACCTCGCAGGCGATGTCGACGTTGTCGTGGCCGGCGCGGACACTGACCCGATGTCCATTGAAACGGAAGGAAAGACCGAGCGTGGTCCATGTGTCGGGAAGACTGGGGTCGACTTCAAGGACAGCCTCCTCGCCCTTGGCGCGTGCGGGGCGAATGCCGAGAAAGCCGAAGGCCAAGGCCTGCCACACACCGCCCATGGTGGCGAGGTGCAGTCCTCCCGCAGTTGTGCCGGTGAGGTCGTCAAGGTCGAGACGAGCAGCCATCCGGAACAGCTCAAGGGCCTGCTCAGGCTGCCCCGAACGGGCCAGCAGGGAGGCCGAGATGGCCGGGGACAGCGAGCTTCCGTGTGCGGTCCGGGGTCCATAGAAGGCGAGGCACGGGTCCAGCGACCCGGCGGCCACCTCATCTGGCACGAGGTGATGGAGCATGAGGACGTCGGCTTGCTTGATGAGCTGGGAGCCGGCTACACGCTCGGCGCCCAGGAGGACGTCGACAGCGGAGGGCGGCGGGACGACCTGGGACATGAGGAGTGGCTCCAGATCGAAGTAACCCTTGAACTGCTCATAGAGACCTAGATCGGCGTCCCACCCGTCCACCAGACACGCAGCGAGCGACAGCCATTCGCGTGCTTCGCGGGAGCTCGGATCGGCTCGGAGCAACAGTGTGGCGCCCTGCGTCAGGTTCCATCGGGCCATCACATTGGTGAAGGCGTTGTCGTCAACCACTTCGTGGTATTCGTCGGGGCCTTCGACCCCTTCGAGGTGCCCGAGGCCCTCGGCGTCGGTCCGGATGCGACTGGCCCAGAACCGGGCCGTATCGACGAGCAGATCGCGGCCCGCGCCGGCCAGGAAGTCCTCATCTCCCGTCCACGCTGCGTAGTGTGAAGCCGCCCAGGCGACATCGGCCACGATGTGTTCTTCGTGTGGACCAGTGGTGATCGGGATGATGGCGCCGCCACGTCCTCGAATCTGGCGGGGGGTGACGTCACTTCCGTCGCCAGCGGACTCCCAGGGGAAGCGAGCACCTCGGAGCCCTAGGCTCTCGGCTGCCTTCCGTGCGGCCGGCAGACGGCGAATGCGGTACTCGAGCATGGCCCGGGCTGCGGCGGGCCGGAGAGCAGTCAGCGCAGGGAGCACGAAGACGTCCGCATCCCAAAAGACATGGCCCGCGTAGGCGTCCCCAGTAAGGCCGCGCGCCCCGACGGCGGATTCCTCGGACCCGGCGGCCGCTGACAGAAGATGGAACACGGCGAACCGCGCCGCCAGTTGGGCATCCCGATCTCCTTCGACGATGACCTCGGCATCCTTCCAACGCTGGGCCCACGCCTGACGGTGCGCAGCCAGCAACCCGTCGAATCCAACGGCGTCGGCTTCCACGAGTCGCTGCAAGGCACCCCGGCGCGAGTCTTCCCCCGCGCCGGTGGTGGACCAACTGGCCAGACGCTCCACCATCCGAATGCCGTCCGCGGATCCAACGAGGTCGCGGGCGGCCACGGCGATCTCCCTACCGGCGCCGCTTGTCCATCCGACCCGCACCCCGTCGAGGTCCTCGCTTTCGAACTCCACAGCCTTGGATCCTGGCCCTCGCAGTGGGTCCCCGGGCTCGAAGCGCCCTGTGGGACCCTCGGCTCGCATCGCCATGGCATACGGCGAAGCGGCCGAGGTGAAACGCAACGACCGAAAGCTGATCCTCCCACTGCCTTGACGAGCCAACGTCCCGGTACGCAGGTCGAGTGACTGCGAGGCGTTGTTCGCCCCATGCAGGTCCAACCCGGTCCAATTCGGCCCCGGAAGCAGCTGGCCGTCGTCGGTGTAGGCCCCGTTCACGAACAACCGTGGGGAGGCGCCAGGGCCAGACTCCTCCCGGGCGCCCCGTGTGGCCACGAACCCGTTACCGAGTGTGCCGAGTGCCTCGGCGACGCGCTTCTTGGCTCTTTCAGTGGGCAGCGGGACGACCCATGTTGGATCAGGATCGATCTGGGGAATCCGGCGGGCCGCACGGCGCGCCAGCTGCTCGTCGAGAAGCTCTGCGAAGCGCGCCGGTCCGCCGCCCACGTGCACCACCGGGTCGCTGACACCTCCTGGCTCTACTCCCACGGAGACGACGGTGGCCCGAGCAAGAGCCCCGACCATCATCAGCGAGTCACTACCCGCTACACCGCCGACGCGTCCGAACTCATCACCCCCGATCAGCACGAGGGCGCCGGTGATCCCCCGTTCAGCCAGCCAGAATGCCGCGAAGCGGGCGGAGTCGGACTTATCGGTCAGGCCGATCTCCACGTGCTTCACATCGCTCGTGATCCTCGGGTCGGCGAGCCCCGCAGCACGGGCGGCGTCGCCGGCGAGAGAGACGACTTCGGCCAAATCGGCGATACCGACGACCGCCAGGCGAGATCTGACGGCGTCGGCGAGGTTGGCCATGTCAGCTTTCTTCGGGTCGGCCCAGCCAGCAACGGGGATAAGGTCGATCTTTCGGCGATTGAGCCGGCTAGATACCAGCTTTGTCTCGAGCCCAACCTTCGCGAGGCGGTCGACCACCAGCTCGGCCGTGCGATCGAGAGAGCGATCCTCCTCCGGCCCGGCTGTCCGCCGGTGCCGTAACACCGGTCCGTCCGCGGAGACTTCGAAGATTTCGGAGCCTCGATTGCAGCACAGAAACAGCCTTCCCGGGCCCTCCGGTCGCGCTCTGAGCTGGCCGTCGATGTTCTCCATGCTGGTACCGCTCACCACAAACAGATTCAAGCCCGCCTGGCAACACGATTCCACACGCTCGCGCTGTGGCTCGGCATCGGCCTTTCGATCTGGCACCGCCGTCCCATCCCAGTCGAAGATCAACGCCTCGAATCTCTGGTCGAGACGACCGTCAGACCCGGGCACACCCCTATGGTCTCCGCCCCGACGGCGCGACGCTAGGGGCATATGGCCCTGGTCGAGCACCGCTCGAGTGGGAAAAACCCGCTGAATCATGTTGGGAGGAGCCGCGCGCACGAGGCGTCGGCGCGCTTCCTATACGCTCCGACCAGTGACATCTCCCTGGACCTACGCAGGAAAGGTCGCGACCTTGGATACCGCAGGCGGGGTGATCACGCTCGTCGACGAGTCGACCTTCGCCATCTCGAATCGTACCGGTGACATCGTTCCGGGTTCGGCCCAGGGACTCTTCGTACGCGACAAGCGTGTGATTTCGAGATTCGAGCTGCTTGATCAACGGTGCACCACTCGAGTCCTCTCGCAGCGATCAATTCCGAACCGTATTCGGCAACGTTTGTGGCCCGGACCAGGCCATCTCCCGGCAGAGCTGACTCGACATTGATGATCTTCCGGAGCCGTTACGTCGGCCAAGGCATGCGCGAGGACCTTGTCATCCACAACTATGGCGAAGAAGCCACCACGTGTGTGAGCTCGAAGGATTCATCGATGCTAGACTTCGCCGACCTCTTTGCCGTCAAAGGAGGGACGGGCCGGGCCGCCCGAGGGCGAGTTCACCCGTTCCGTCGATGCCAATGTGCATCGATATCTCCTATCGCCGTGGAATGGTCAATCGCGGGGTGCGGCTGGCGTTCCACGAAAACCCACAAGACCCGACAGGGCCGGATGGCTCAGAAGGTCGGGCACCGCGAGGGCCGAGCACGTCGGGATTCGCATTGTCCGACAGTCATATCCGCGTCGAGGTGGTGGTTCCGGCAAGAGGATCGTGGTCGGGTTGCGTAGAGGTCATTCCGATCATCGAATCTTCAGCGATACTGCCGCGGTTTGGTTGCGGACAGCCCATCGAGCGGGCCGCACCGACCGAGCGGTTGGCCCACTGGCGCAAAAGCGTTCCCCATATCGTCACCGACCATGATGGATTGCGCACCGTGATAGCCCAAAGCGCCGAAGATCTTGGTGCGTTGCGGATCTTCGATCCGGATTTCCCAGAACGAGTGGTCGTGGCCGCGGGTGCGCCGTGGTTCATGACGGTGTTCGGGCGCGACTCGCTCCTGGCGGCGTGGTCAGCCCTCATCATCGATCCCGAGCTCGCTCTTGGTGTCCTCCAGACCCTGGGTCGCTTCCAGGGCAAGGACATCGACCCCGCCCACGAAGAAGAACCTGGTCGCATTCTTCACGAGATGCGCTTCGGTGATGCTCCGTCGCTCTCTCTCGGTGGAGGCAGCATCTACTACGGCACAGCCGATGCCACGCCCTTGTTCGTGATGCTCCTGGGCGAGCTCCGCCGATGGGGCATCGGCGGCGACCAGGTGGAGGAATTGATGCCCAATATGGACCGGGCGATGGAATGGATCCAGGATTTTGGAGACGTTGACGGCGACGGGTATGTCGAATACCACCGCACCACCGACCGCGGGCTGGCCAATCAGGGCTGGAAAGACAGCTGGGACGGCGTCCGTTACGCGGATGGGCGGGTGGCAAAGGCGCCGATAGCGCTCTGTGAGGTTCAAGCATACGTCTATGCCGCATATCTGGCGCGATCACGCTTCGCCTCGGAGGCAGGGCAAGACGACGTCGTCGAAAAGTACCAGGCCAAGGCCGCAGCTCTCAAGGCATCGTTCAACCGTGACTTCTGGCTTGAGGACCGACAATGGTTTGCCATCGGCCTTGATCAAGATAAGGCGCCAATTGACTCATTGACCTCGAACATTGGCCATTGTCTCTGGACGGGCATCGTTGATGATGACAAGGCCCAAGCTGTCGCGCGTCACCTCCTGAGCGACGAGATGTTCAGTGGTTGGGGTGTTCGGACTTTGGCGACATCGATGGGCGGATACAACCCTGTCAGCTACCACTGTGGGTCGGTGTGGCCCCACGACAGTGCAATAGTCGCGGCCGGGCTTGCTCGGTACGGCTTCGAAGAGGGAGCCCAGCGACTCGTGCTCTCTCTTTTCGATGCTGCAATGGCACAGGGTGGGCGACTCCCCGAGCTCTTCAGCGGGTTGGGACGGGACATTGTCGGCGTCCCTGTCGGATATCCGACCTCGTGCTCGCCGCAGGCGTGGTCCGCGGCGTCACCGCTCTTGTGCCTGCGAACACTGTTGCGGCTGGAGCCACGGGTTCCGCAAGGCAAGGCATGGCTCGCACCGATAATCCCCGAGGAGATCGGATCATTGCGTGTCGAGGGCATTCCCCTGGCAGGGGCCAGAGTTGATGTCCAGGTAGACCACGGCGTCGTCGAGGTGAGCGGGCTTCCCTCGCACATCGAACTACTCCGATCGCCACGCCACCCGTTGACACCCCTCTGAGGGGCGAGGCGCTTCGACCGCGAGAAAATGGTGACATGACGATCTCCGACACCCCGCCAACGATGGGCGCTCCACCCCTGGTACGACTGGTCGTCAACGGGACAGCCCGCTCGGTGCGTTCGACGACGACCTTGCTCTCGGCGCTGCGTGACGAGCTCGGCCTGAATGGTGCCAAGCCAGGCTGCGGGGAGGGCTCATGCGGTTCGTGCACCGTGCTCGTTGACGGTGAGCCGGTGCGCGCCTGCCGTCAGCCCGTCGCCCCTTTGGCAGGACGCGACATCATGACGGTCGAGGGTCTGGAGACTGACGGACGACTGCACCCCGTCCAGCAGGCATTCGTCGACGTTGGCGCAGTCCAATGCGGGTATTGCACTCCCGCGATGGTCCTGGTAGTGGCCGCGCTCCTGGGGCGCGATCCAGACCCCGACGACGCCTCGGTGACCCAGGAGCTGTGCGGCATCGCATGTCGCTGCGGCACCTACCCGCGCCTACGCCGGGCCGTCCGGCGCGCCACCGAGTCGATGGCGCAGAGCGGCCGCACTCTGGCAACCACCGCGACAACGGCCCGATGGGGAGCTTCCGATCTCACCTCGCTCCTGCGTCCAACCCGACCATGGGACGTGACCGATCCCGAGGACCGGGAATGGTTCGAAGTGCTCGGGGAGGGGATGGTGGTCGTGCTTCCGCCTCCTGCGCCTGCGCCTGAGTCCTGGAGCACAGCCAGCGGGGGTGCCTGGCTCCACGTCTCCCACAGCGGCAAGGTGACCGCGTTCACCGGCAAGGTGGACGTGGGCCAGGACAATCGCACCGCGCTGTGCATGCTGGTCGCCGAGGAGCTGCACATCCCCATGGAAGATGTGCTCCTCGTGATGGGTGATACCGATCTGTGCCCGTATGACATCGGCACTTTCGGCAGCCGATCGATGCCCGACGCCGGCAACGCCCTGCGGCGGGTGGCAGCCCACGCCCGATCGTTGTTGCCGGTCCGGCCCGGGTCGCGCAGAATCGAGATCGTCACGGGCGAACCAGCTGTCACGGCACCGACCGATTGGCACATCGCCGGGACGTCGGTCGTGCCCCCGGGCGCTGTCGATGCCGTGAGGGGAGCGCGAGGCTTCGTGTCGGATCTCTCCCTCCCCGGCATGCGGCACGGAGCCGTGCTACGCCCACCCGTAGTGGGAGCAACCTTGAAGCGCCTCGACACCAGAGCGCTCGATGATCGACCCGGTGTGGCTGTGATCCGTACTCCCAGGTTGGTCGGCGTGGTTGCGGCCGACCAGGTGGGGACCCGCAAGGCCCTGTCCGATCTTGAGGTGGAGTGGGACGTGCCCGATGCGCCCTCGGAAGACGAACTCGAGACATACCTGCGCTCACATCTGGGGCAGGCGACGGATAGCTGGAGCGCCGCGTCGCTCGAGGTGGTGGGCGATCCTGGTGCCGCCTTGGAGCGGGCCACCGTGCGCCTCGGTGCTACCTACACCACTGCCTATATTGCCCATGCCCCGCTCGAACCACGAGTAGCCCTAGCGCTCTGGGATGACGGTCGCCTCACCATTTGGACCGGAACCCAGACCCCCTTTGCCGTTCGTGCTCAGGTCGCTGCTGCCTGTGATCTGGGCGAAGAAGATGTCCGGGTGATCGTGGCGCCGACGGGTGGTGCATTCGGCGGCAAGCATGCAGGTGGCGTCGCCTGCGAGGCGGCCATCTTGGCCCGCGAGGTCGGAGCACCGGTCCGGGTGGCATGGACGCGTCACGAGGAGTTCACCTGCGGCACCCTCCGTCCCGCCGCGGTCATCGACGTCGAGGCCGGAGCGACGGTCACCGGCGAGCTGACGTCGTGGAAATTCACCAACATCAACTCAGGTCCGGCTGCGATCGGCACTCCTTACCGGGTCCCGAACCGGCGAATCGAGCACAAGCCCGCGGCGGGGCCCCTCTCCCAAGGGTCCTATCGGGCCCTGGCCGCAACCGCCAACAATTTTGCTCGGGAGTCGCACATCGATGAGCTGGCGCGCCGGGTGGGGCGCGACCCGGTCGAATACCGACTCGACATCCTGGCCGATGAAAGGCTCCGCACCGTGCTACGCGCCGCGGCTGATGGCTTCGGATGGACGACCACGCGCAACGGGCTAGGACGTGGCATCGCGTGCGGTCTGGAAAAGGATGGACGGGTGGCGACAGCGGCCGAGGTCCGGGTCAATCGAGACGGCCAACTGCACATTATCCGTCTCGTGAGCGCCTACGAATGCGGGGCATTAGTCAATCCGGACACGGTGGCCAACCAGATCGAGGGTGCCACGGTCATGGCCTTAGGCGGGGCGCTGTTCGAGAAGATCCGCTTCACCAACGGAGTGATCACCAACGGCACGTTCTCCGACTACCGCGTTCCGCGCATCACCGACGTTCCGCCTATTGAGGTGATTCTGCTCAATCGTGCGGACCTGCCATCCGCCGGAGCCGGGGAGACCCCCATGATCGCTGTCGCACCGGCCGTCGCCAACGCCGTCTTTGACGCCACCGGACGGCGACTGCGGTCCCTTCCATTGACCATTGACGGGGTGGTGGGTCGTGGCGCCTGAAGTGGAGCGTTGTCGCAATTACATGCCGAGCCCTCCAACGCGAAAACGCCCGTCCCACAAATAGACGGGGATCGGGCGTTTTCTTCAATTGTTTCTCAGAGATCAACCGCCTCCGGGGAGTGGCAATCAGCGGAACTTTCGAGTTCCAATCCTTGCAACGCTCCAACCTCGAGCCGCTTGCCTAATTGCTATCTGAGCCCCCGGTCAACTGCCCCGGGAATCCCCTGCAGTCTCCTCTGAGATAAGCCTTCTGGTCCAATGGTCCTGGCCACCTCCTTCGGATCCTTCGGATCCTCACGACTTCATTTTACATGTCGACGGCAAGAGCATCAGGGCCAAAGGTCCCTACTCCAACCCTTCGCCCCTCGCTTCTGTTGCCCACACGGTCAACCGTGAAGCTCGGCTCATGCGTCATCGTCGTTGTGACTACCGCCTTGGTGTGAGGGACGCACGCCGCCTTGGCCCAGGTCGGATCCCCGACGTGTCACGAGGGACCTTCGGCCCTGTCGACGTCGAACCTCACATGTCAGCGTGGGCGGCGTGACCGCGGTCCGCGTGTACGTCTCTGTGGGTTGCCGAGTTGCCCTCAACGACGAGCGTCTTCCGCACGACAGCGAAGGACGTTGATGGACGCGGAGCTGATGATCGAAGTCCAGGGCCTGACGAAGCGCGACGGCACGACCGTCTCGGCCGGGTCACCCGGCCCGCAGAGTGCCGCCCCCCTCCACTTCGACCCTGACGCCGTCCACGCCAAGTACCTCGAAGAGCGCGACAAGCGACTCATCCCCGGCCGGGCAGCCATCAGAGACCTCACCGGCGAGAACCTCTTCACCAAGTACAGGGAGGACCCGTTCACCCCATTCGAGCACCGTGAGCCGTTGTTCGAGGAGACCGATGTGGCCGTCGTCGGGGCCGGCATCGGCGGCATCGTCACCGGAGCCAACCTGCGCAAGGTCGGAATGGAGCGAATCACGATCATCGACCAGGCCGGAGGCTTCGGCGGCACGTGGTACTGGAACCGCTACCCCGGCGTGATGTGCGACGTCGAGTCGTATATCTACATGCCGATGCTCGAGGATCTCGACTACATCCCCACCAAGAAGTACGCCTTCGGTGACGAAATCCGCGAGAACCTCGAAGCCATCGCCAAAAAGTACGATCTGGTCAACGACGCCCTCTTCCACACCGGCGTCCAAAGAACCGAGTGGGACGAAGAATGCGCCCGTTGGATCCTCCACACCGACCGCGGCGATGAGATCCGCGCCCGCTATGTCGTCATGGCCGTCGGGATATTGAACCTCGTCAAGCTGCCCGACATCCCGGGCATGGAGTTGTTCAAGGGCAAGTCCTTTCACACTGGCCGGTGGGACTACGAGTACACCGGTGGCGACATGCACAGCCGGATGGACAAGCTCGCTGACAAGGTCGTAGGTGTCATCGGCACGGGGGCCAGTGCCATCCAGTGCATCGGACCCCTGGGCCAGTCCGCCAAGAAGCTCTACGTTTTCCAGCGCACCCCCTCGGCCGTCGGCGTCCGGAACAACCGGCCCACCAGTGAGGAGGTTGCCAGCGGATTCGAGAACCGGCCCGGATGGCAGCGCGCGCGCATGTACAACTTCCACTCCGTCCTGAACGGTGAGGACGTCGTCGACCTGGTCGACGACGGCTGGACGCACTACGAGGCCAAGGTCTGGAACCCCCGTAGGGAGCCGGGCATGACCAGTGAGGACTTCGTCCTCAACGCGGAGGAAGAGGACTTCGAGATCATGGAAGCGCACCGGCGGCGGATCGACGAGACGGTCATCGATCCCGGGACCGCTGAGATCCTCAAGCCCTACTACCGCTATCTCTGCAAGCGGCCCTGCTTCCACGACGAGTACCTGCCGGCGTTCAATCTCCCGAACGTGACCCTGGTGGACTGCCCGGCCGGCATCGAGACCGTGACCGAGCGTGGCCTGGTCTGTAACGGTGAGGAGTTCGAGCTCGACTGCCTCATCTATGCCACCGGCTTCGAGGCCGAGGTGACGCCCTTCCCGCGAAGGGCCGGGCACGAGATCATCGGGCGGGGCGGTCTCCGCCTCGCCGAGAAATGGGCCGCCGGTCCGGCCACCCTCCACGGCATGATGACCCGGGGATTCCCGAACTTCTTCATGGTGCCCGCCCCAGGCCAGCAGGGCGTCATATCCGTCAACTTCACCCTCGTGAACTGCGAGGGGGCTGAGCACATCGCCGCCACCATCAAGCTCCTCGACGAGCGGGGCATCCAGGTCGCCGACGTGAGCGGAGAGGCCGAGAGGGAGTACGTGGACGGGATCCTCGCCACGTACCAGGACGTCAGCTTGGTGATGGAAGCCTGCACGCCGTCCCGGCTGAACAATGAGGGGAACCCGAAGGCGATGAACCCCCGGGCCGGCAGCTGGGGCGGTGGTCGCGGCGACCTCTTCGGCTGGATCAAGATGCTCAAGGAGTGGCGCGAAGCCGGGGACTTTGCCGGCCTTGAAACCGATCAACCGGTCGCGGCGTCCTGAGCGGAGGCCTCGGGCGCAAGGGCTGTGACGTCGTCACCCCATTACGGTCGTGTGGGCCACCGATATCAGTTACCTCGTCGCACTCGGCACCACAAGAGGCATCGGCCTCGGTAGGGTCTTCTCATGACACCAAAAGGAACCGCCGACGATGCCGTGCCTGAGGCCGACCGCCAGGAAGGGGCCACCCCTTCAGAACCCGACCTCCGGTTCAGCCACGTGCATTCTGCCGAACAGCCAGAAGCCGACGTCTTGGAACAAGAGATGCCAGTTGTCGAGATCGGTGAAATCCCGACCGGAGTGGACGAAGCTCGCCTTGAGCCAATCGATGAGGACGAAGAAACCGGGCGCTGAACGACCCGCCCGAATCATCAGGCGGTGAGAAACGGCGCAAGCCGAGAGAGGATTCAGCATGGACGGTTCAGGCGCGCGCATGGCCCACGGTCATCGAGGCGTCCGAATCGCCCTGATCACCGTCGTGACTGCCGCTGTCCGAGGTGCGCTGCAAATATTCGGCACCGACTATCCCACCCCCGACGGCACCGCGATCCGTGACTACGTACACGTCATCGATTTGGCCGAAGCCCACCTCAAAGCGTTGGAGTTCCTAGAGGACGGCGGCGAATCGACAGCGGTGAACCTCGGGACGGGCATTGGATCATCCGTCTTCGAGGTTCTGGCGTCGGCGGAAAAGGCGATCGGAAGTCCGGTGCCTTACGAACTCGCCCCCCGCAGACCCGGCGATCCCGTGGCCTTGTTCTCCAATGGAGTCCACGCGCGCACGCTGCTCGGCTGGAATCCACACTACGGGCTCGATGACATCGTGTCGTCGGCGTGGGCATGGCACTGCACCCATCCTGACGGCTTCAACGATTGAGTCACGGAGAACCCCCTCTGTACCCCGTTTTAAGTGGTGCGGCTCGGCCCATGGCGGCCGATTTCGGAGACTGTGGCTCCCCCACTCAACCTCCTCGACCGGGAGGTTGGCCTGAAAGAGTCGCATCTTGNNCCAACGGCACGACCAAGGTGTCAGGGTGACAACCGCTCAATCGTCCAGCGTCCGAACTGAGACTTGTAACGGAGCCGGTCGTGGAGGCGGTCTGCTCCTTCTTCCCAGAGTTCGACGACCTCAGGTCGTATCCGGTAGCCGCCCCATCGATCGGGGCGGGGGGGACCCGTTTCCAAGGGGAGCGCTACGGCCAGCTCGGCCATCCGCTGTTCGAGCACCGCACGCCCGGCGACCACCTCACTTTGGTGGCTGATGACAGCGCTAAGGCGAGCCCCCAGCGGCCGTGAGCGCCAGTAGGCGTCCGACTGATCGTCATCGACCTCCTCGACCGCTCCGCTCACTCGGACCTGACGGTGCAGCGGGAGGAACCAATGGAAGAGGGCAGCAGCGAACGGATTCGTCTTCAGGTCCCGGCCCTTGTCGCTTTCACGGTCGGTGTAGAAGACGAGACCTCGGTGGTCGATGCCTCGGAGCAGCACCATTCTCGAGGATGGGCGCCCGTCGATCGTGGCCGTGGCAACTGCCATTGCCTCTGGCATGGGTTCACCGGCCGACCGCGCCGACTCGAGCCAGCTGGACAGCTGGGTCAACGGGTCGGGGTCGACGGATGCTTCGTCCACCACCAGAGTCTGCACGATGAGCGCGAGCCCGTCGTCAACCAGCTCTTGGAGAGGTACACCGCTCGCTGCCTTGAACGATCTCGGCTGCGACAGCATTCAGGGCTGCCTCTTCGCCAAGCCGATGCCAAGCCAGCTGTTCGCCGACGCATTGATGAAGTTGCGAACTGACGCCGCACAGCATGTCCAGCCGCTATCGCAAACCTTGACCTAACAGGGGCGCAACTCTTACTGGCCTCATGCGCGACGAGACACAATCTCTAAGGACGACCCGTGCCGCGGCCCTCCGTCAAACCGCGCCCCTCCGCGAAACATTGATATTTGCCTTTAGCAACCCCGCTGTCGGAAGGGGATTCCCGACTGCCTGGATCTTTCCTGTTGAGANNGTTCGCCCTACGGTCACTGGACAGCAGCCAATTAGGCAATGCGCCGCACATGAGGCGCGGTTGGAACCGTTTGCTCGTTTCGCAACGAGGGGATACGTTCACTCCACCGAGAGATTGAGGGCTAGTCATGAGCAATCGGGCACTTCGAAGCCGCGGCAGCAGATCCCGTTCCGGGAACGGGAGTCGGCGCCTTCGGCGCCTCTTCATGGCGACGGCAGCCACGGCCGGCAGCATCGGCCTGGGTGTGGTCGGTGGCGCACTCCTGGCGCAACCCGCCGGTGCGGTGACCGTGACCCTCACCGTCGCCACCACCGGGACCGATACCGGAAACTGCCTGAGTTCGCCCTGCGCCACACTCGGGTACGCGCTGTCCCAGGCTGCTGCGGGTGAAACCATCCTGATTCAGCCCGGCACCTACGCGGCATCGGCCGACCCCACGGGTACGTCGAATACCGTGCCCGCGGCACTAACCGGCCTGACCATCGAATCCGACGTCGCTCTGGGCGGTAATGCCGCCAACACCATCATCCAGGGCGCTGCCGCGAACGGGCTGATGGTGAACGCGAACGGCGTGACGGTGAACGGTCTCACGTTCAACAACTCGGGGGCAGCGGGCATCTTGGTGACTCCCCCATCTTCGGCCACCGCTCCCGCGGCGGTGACCGGCGTGACGATCGAAAATGTCGTCAGCAACAACAGCGACCAGTGTTTCAACACGCCCTCGACTCCGGTCTGCACCGCCGCCATCGGCGCCGGCGACTACGGGGAGTCGATCTGGTTGTTGAGCGTCACCAACTCCACCCTCGAGAACTCGACCTGGGAGAGCGGCCTGGGCGGCGGCCTGCTCGTCAGCGACGAGATGGGCCCGAGCTTTGGGAACACCATCCAGAACAACATGGCCGTGAACAATCAGCTGGGCTGTGGCATAACCCTGGCTGCCCACAACATGGCCGCCATCTTCTCCAGCGGCCCAAATGCGGGCCAGCCAAACCCGGCAGGGGGCGGCGTCTACAACAACACCATTAAGGGCAACACCTCGAGTGGCAACGGGGCGACCGGCATCGGCGTGTTCAACGCCGCCTACAACAACACCATCCAGGGCAACACGTTCGACAACAATGGTGAGCCAGGGGTGAAGTTGAACCCGACGTTCCCCGGGGGCGACGTGAACGGTAACTCCATCATCGGCAACACCGTCGGCGTGAACTCCCTCCTGGATGGCCCTGGCGGTGGCATCCCCGGTAGCCACAACTCCGGCTCCACGCAGACCACCGGAATCATGGTCGACGCCCCGGCAGGCCCCGTGACCGGCACGATAATTCAAGGCAACACGGTCGCCGGCAACTACTACGGCATCTACCTGCAGGCCGGGGCGTCCAGCTCGACGTTGTCGGGCAACACCGTCACGGTGACCAAGGGCGGGGTACCAGTCTTCACGGTGGCGGCTCCGGGCAGCGCGTACTGGCTGGCCAGCTCCAACGGTGGCGTGTTCAGCTTCGGCCAGGCTCCCTTCGAAGGCTCGGCCGGCGGCATCACCCTGAGCCAGCCGATTGTGGGTGAAGCAGCCACTCCCGACGGTGGTGGCTACTGGCTGGCAGCCAAGGACGGTGGCATCTTCAGTTACGGCTCGGCCACCTTCTGGGGCTCGCTTCCGGGCGACAACGTCCATGTGTCGGACATCGTGGGCATCGCGCCCACGGGCGCCGGGGGCGGGTATTGGCTCGTCGGGTCCGACGGCGGCGTCTTCGCCTTGGGTGACGCCGTCTACGCGGGCTCGCTGCCGGGGCTCCAGGTCCATGTGTCGGACATCGTGGGCATCGCGCCGACGGCCGACGGTGGCGGCTACTTCCTGGTGGGCAAGGACGGCGGGGTCTTTGCCTTCGGTGACGCCGTCTACTCCGGCTCGCTGCCGGGGCTCCATGTCCACGTGTCGGACATCGTGGGCATCGCGCCGACGGCCGACAGTGGTGGCTACTTCCTGGTGGGCAAGGACGGCGCGGTCTTTGCCTTCGGTGACGCCGTGTACTCGGGCTCGCTCCCGGGCAACAACGTCCACGTGTCGGACATCGTGGGTATCTC
>PMLV01000308.1 GCA_003160635.1 Acidimicrobiaceae bacterium
GTCCCGTCGCGACTGAACGACGGTTCCGGCGTACCCGACAGGGCGCTACCTAACGCCGATTTAGCGTGCTTTGCCGGTCCCTCCACCGGCGTTGTTCTGTACGCCCGCGAACCGCCGTTTAGGGGCTCCCAACCGGCAAGAGTCAGAATGACGACTGATGCGTTAGAAATCGTGCATGGCGAAGTCATCGACGCGGCTCGTGCTGATGTGTGGGCTTCCAGCCTCGGGCAAGACGACACTCGCTCGTCAGCTCGCACCCAAGATCCCCGCCATCAGGTTGGACAAGGACGAGTGGACGACTCAACTGGGTGTTGATGTGTGGGATGAAGAATTTCGAGTGCATCTCGAACATCAGCTGTGGGTTCTTTCCCAGGATCTCCTCGCCCAGGGCCAGAGCGTGATTTTGGAGTGGGGCCACTGGGCGCGAGTTGAACGGGATGAGAAACGACTCGGAGCGCGAGCGTTGGGGGTGGGAGTCGAGCTGCATTACCTCGATGTGCCCTTGGAGGAGTTAATCGAGCGAGCTGAGCGTCGCAATGCATCGGGCGAGTGGGGAGCCTCGCCCATGACACGGGCTCACTTTGAAAAGTGGGCAACGATTTTTCAACCTCCAGACGAGGAGGAGATCCTGTTGTTCGACGAGCCCATCGCCGAAGTTTGATGTCGTCGAAGTTGTCGCGCCCGCCAATCAGTAGCGTCACCGAAGTGCCGTTCAGAGATGCGCGCCGGGTGTCCACCAAGTGCCGGTCAGGGATGCCCGAACAGACACGCAGAAAACATCGCGGCCACGAACCACTCGCCGCGCCCGATCGAGTCGACCGCTCCTCTGGCACCACGGCGAAAGGGCGGCTGAACCGCGTAGGCTGCACACCGTCATCGATCTCCGCCAAGAATCTCTGAGTGCGGATGGTTCGGGATACTGGGCGCGAGATTCGCGGACAGGCTCGACGGGAGGTGGTTGCGATGACAAGCGGACCAACGCCGTCTGTAGTCGCTAAGGCCCTGCGCCAAAGCCGGTACCCACTCATAGCCTTCGACCTCGATGACCTGATCATTCTTGGGGCGAACGAGGCTGCTTGCGAGCTTCTCGGCTGGGCCCCCAATTCGTTGGACGGTGTCCCCGTCTTTGCGATTCTGAGCCCGGTCGACCAGCCCAAAGTGGAAGCAGCGCGGGCACTCCTCGCATCGGGAGCGACACAGGGTCATAGGGCGCTCCGTCACTTTCGCAAGGCTGACGGCACGGAGTTCGAGGCGAATGTGTGGGTGCGACTCACGACCACAGATGCTGGCAGACTCGGTCTTGCCATCATCGAGCGTGGTGCCGCGGCTGTTCCTTGGCCGCTCTTTGACGCCAGCATCACAATCGCGGGCATCGTGACCGACCATGACTGGACGATTGAACTAGTCAGTAGCGACATCGAACGAATACTCGGGCGCAGCCCTGAGGACTTCAAGGGGTCCTCCCTCTTGGGCCTGTTTCAGGCCGCCGACGTCCAGAATTTCCTTTCGGCTGTCGCCCGAGTCACAGCCGATGAAAGCAAAGCAACGCTGCGGATGCACGTTCGTGATGGCGACGCCAATTGGCGAGATATTTGGTGCATGGTCGTGACGATGTGTCAACACTCACCCCCTCGTCTTGGTCTGGCTATCGCCGCCATGTCTGAGTTTGGCCTTGAGCTGACCTCGGAGCTTCACCGGCAACTCGCTGTTCTCGGTGGGGACGTGCTTGACGGTATGGACCAGTTTCGGTCGCACATGCCGTCTGGGAATTTCTCAACGCGACAGTAGGAAATTCTCACGCGGCTCGTACGCGGCGAACGAGTGGAAGAAATTGCGGCCGACCTTTACCTGAGCCCCAGCACAGTGCGGAACCACCTCGCCGCCATTTACAAGAAATTCGGTGTTCATTCCCAAACTCAACTCCTGGCGAAGCTCCTCAGGGCTCCTGACTGACTCACCTAGATATTCGTCTAGAGAATAGGACCGTTGTCTAGGCCAAACGGCTCGATCGACTGGCTATCTTTCGCTTCATGACGTCCCGGCGAGCGAGAGAG
Organism: Acidimicrobiaceae bacterium; assembly: GCA_003160635.1. Taxonomy (GTDB): domain Bacteria; phylum Actinomycetota; class Acidimicrobiia; order Acidimicrobiales; family RAAP-2; genus Bog-473. The sequence continues at coordinate 2,055 of PMLV01000308.1, forward strand.
GCCAGATGCGCGAGCGTCACTCTGACGTGACACCACCGTGGGATCTCATCGCCGAGTGGATTCCCCATGTCGTGTGGGTGACCGACGCTGGGGGCTCTACCGAGTACTTCAATCGTCGTGGCTATGACCTTGTCGGCCTGACACCCGAAGAGACATCGGGTTGGGGTTGGCTGCGCGTCGTCCACCCTGATGACGTCTCCCGGGCCCGGGTGGCCTGGCAAACCGCCCTTCGCGACGACGCTCCCTTCGAGGTGGAATACCGAGTGCGGACCATTGGTGGTGACTACCGCTGGATGGTCGCCCGGGCACTTCCGGTACCCGGGCTTGACGACGAGGTTGTCCGGTGGGCTGGCACGTGGACCGATATCGACGACATCAGGCACCTTCAGGACAAACTCGGTGGCAGCATGGGCGGAGTGGCCGCGTCGTTGGCAATCTTGGACGCGCTGCAAGAGACGGCCCCCATTGGAATCGGATTCGTTGACCGCGACTTCCGAATCGTGCATGTGAACGATCTGATGGCAGGGCTCAACGGGACCACGCCGGAGGAGGCCCAGGGTCGGACTCTCGCCGAGGTGTTGGGGTCGGTATGGCCCCGGGTCCAAGCTCATTACCAGCAAGTGCTGAACTCCGGCAAGGCAATCGCAAACATCGAGGTCGCACGGCCGGGTGCTGACGGATTGCCGAGTCACTGGTTGACCAGCTACTACCCGGTCCTTGTGGAAAATGAGGTTAAGGGCGTCGGGGTGGTCATGACGGATGTGAGCGAACACAAGCGCAATGAAGAGTTCCGCTCTGTCGTCATGGAGAACATGGCCGAGGGCCTTTACGCCCTCGATGTGAAAGGACGGGTGACTTACGTCAATGCAGCGGCCTCAAAGATGCTCCGCTGGGCCCCTGAGGAACTCCTGGGCAAGCTGATGCATGAGACAATCCATTTCCAAAAAGAGGACGGCACGCCGGTGCCTGCTTCCGAATGCCCGCTGCTCAAGGTGAACTCGACTGGACAGTCCGTCCGAGTGACCTCTGATGCATTTACCCGCAAGGACGGGTCGATCTTCCCTACTGCCTACTCGTCGGCTCCATTATGCAATGACGCCAGCATCGAAGGTGTTGTCGTGGTTTTCCGAGATATTACTGAAGAGCATACTGAGCTCGGTCGGGCACAGCGTGATCTAGCGGCGCTCAGCTGGCTGGGACGCATCCGCGATGCCCTCGATGAAAACCGCATGGTCCTGTACTCGCAGCCCATCATCCCAGCCAACGAGGGCGTACCGAGCGAAGAACTCTTGCTCCGCATGATCAGCCGGACGGGCGAGGTCATCCCGCCGGGTGCCTTCCTCCCAGTCGCCGAGAAATACGGGCTCATTACCGAAATCGACCGTTGGGTCGTGGTCCAAGCCATTCGTCTCGCCGCTAGCGGGCGGTGCCTGGAAGCCAATCTCTCGGCCGCAACCGTTGGCAGCCTCGATATCCTTCCCTTGATCGAGGACGAACTCATTGCAACTGGCGCCGATCCGGCCAATGTGACCTTCGAGATCACCGAAACGTCCCTCGTGCGCGACGTCGAAGCGGGCGAACAGTTCACCAAGGCCTTGGCTGGCCTTGGGTGCGGCGTTGCGTTAGACGACTTTGGCACCGGCTACGGCAGCTTCACCTATCTCAAGAGACTCTCGATCCGCTACCTAAAGATCGACATCGACTTCGTACGCGAACTTCTCACAAGCGAGGCCAATCAGGCTCTTGTACGCGCCATTGTCGGCATGGCCAAAGCCTTCAACCTTCAGACCGTTGCCGAGGGTGTCGAAGACCAAGAGACGTGGGACTTTCTCCGCCAAGAAGGAGTCGACTTCGGACAAGGCTTTCATCTCGGCAGGCCCGCACCGATGGAATGATCAGAAATGAATGTGGGTTGCGTTCCTGGGGGGGGGTCTGGTATCGGCCAGCTCATCCCCTCGCGCATTTCGATGAGGGTTTGTTGCTCGTCGAACTCGGACCGTTTCCGGTTACAAGCCCAGTGCCCGCTCATGAGCGTGGCCAGGGGATCTGAAACGCGTCACATAGGTGTCCTCTCAGGGCAGTCGCGAATGCAGAACGTCATACCGAATACCAGGCCAACTCGGGGGCACTTGATGCCGAACGACGGCTACGGGCGCGGTTGGCTGATCAGCGCCGAGCGCCGAATAGGTCGCAACCTCGCTGCCATTCTCTGGTGTCGTAATGAGCGTGGGTGCCTCGAGCCGGTCCACGGGCATTGATCAGGCCCGTGCTCGCGGCCTGCTCGGCTACCTTTGGCTGAACGTACACAAACAAGGGGTCCGACTCACATGTCACTGCGTAAGGACCTGGTCGAGCATTCGACGCGATTCCTTCCTCCAGGCAGCCAGATCCGGCAGGCGTTCATCTGCAGACGGCGCCAAACTTCGCCTTCTTCCTAATCACCTACCTCACTGGCCTCACAATGTTCTGGATCAAGTATCGCTTGGTGGTGGTCACCCTCGACGCCATCTACGTGTTGGACAGCACCAAGCCATCTGGGGGTGCGAAGCTCAAGTCGCTGCTGGGCACGTTGCCGCGGCACACTCCGCTCGGCCCAGTCTCGGGTCGATGG
>PMLV01000210.1 GCA_003160635.1 Acidimicrobiaceae bacterium
GGGATTTAATCAACAGCGCCCTAGGGCCGTCTCCAAAGCCCCGCCGAGTTATGCCGGGCCGAACCGCTCGTCGAAAAAGTCGATCATGGCCCGCCACGACCGCTCGTCCGTGACCGGGCTGTAGGCCACCGCGGGAATCCCCGCCAGGTCCGCGCTGGGGTTGGTGAAGCTGTGCACTGCACCGCCGTAGATGTTCATGCGCCAGTCGACGTCGGCCGCGCGCATCTCCTCTTCGAACGCCGCCCGTTGCTCGGCGGGCACCAACGGATCGTCGGCACCGATGCACACAAGGATCTTCGCCTTGACCTCACCGCCCCGGGCCGGGCGCTGTGTACCGAGCCCCGAGTGGAAGCCGACGACGACGGCAAGCTCGGCGCCGCCACGCGCCAGTTCGAGGGCCATGGTTCCTCCAAAGCAGTAGCCGATGGCAGCCACCCGGGCCGGGTCAACCTCGGCCTGAGCCAGCAATATCTCCAGCCCGGCACCGCCCAACTGTCGCGTCGTGTCGGGGTCACTCATCAGGACCCCCAGCCGTTTCATCACTTCATCCCGCTCGAGCGGCTTGCCCTCTCCGTGGTAGTCGAGTGCGAAGGCCGCATAACCCAGGCCGGCCAGCCGTTCGGCCCGGTCCTTGGCGTGATCGTCCAGCCCGGGACCCTCATGGCACACCAGCACGCCGGGGCGGGGACCAGATGTGTCGTCGTCGATTGCCAGGTGTCCCACCATCCGGCTCCCCGCAACCGTGTACTCGATGTCCTCGATACGCACTTGACCTCCTCAGCTCATGTCGACCATCGGATGACGACCTCGTTTGTGACGCCCGATTGACAGGGTGCACGCGAACACATTTAGCAGTCCTGGGGGCATCGTTCTGGTGTTCTGGTGTGACGATGGGCCCGGCGTCGGTTCCGAACGCACTTCGCGGTGGCGTCAGCCTGGGCGTAGGCCTCGTAGGAAGAGCTCGATGGCGAGGTTTGTGTGGTGCTGTTGGGTTGCGGCGTCCCGGACCACTCCGAAAGAGGCCAAGCGTGCGGGTGTACCGGCGACAAGGGCGAGGAAGTGCTCGGTCAGGATCTCGGGCTCGTCGGCCACAATGACGCCGTTGGCAGCATGGCGTCGGAGGAGGTGGGCGATGAACGACTGGCGATTCCAGCTCGCGGCCAGGGTCCGTTGGGCCAGATCCGGGAATCGTGCGGCCTGCGCGACGACGATCCGCGTCAGCCCGACCATGGAGGGGTTGGTGGCCCGACGCACCGCCGCATCGGCGATGGAGCGAAGTGCTCCCTCGAGATCGTCGAGGTCTGGCGGCCGGGATTCGGGCTCGGGCCAGTCGGCGCGCCCAATGGCCCAGTGCATGACGCCCGAAAAGAGCGACTCCTTACCGCGGAATCTGACGTACAGGGAGGGTTTGGTCGTTCCGGCGGCGCGGGCGATGTCGTCGAGTGATGTTCCCTCGTACCCTCGCTCGAGGAAGAGGGCCAGCGCCGCCCGCCGAATATCGTCGCTGAGCTGCAAAGTTTCCGCTGTGGTGGGCCGGCCTCCGGATCTGGGGCCTTCCGTTCCCGTCTGGAGAGCCGTCGGGCCAGAGGACGCAGAGCCGGAGGAAGTCGGGTCGGTGGAACCGGGCATGGATCAAGTCTGACAGGTCTTTCTGAGATAACTAGACCGCAAGGTTAAGTTATTTCAGAAACACTTCCCCGCCGAAACGCAGCCGGCATCCCTTCTGCTCCGTCCGGGATTTTGGAACACACGTCGGCCGTGGAGGCGGTGCGCGACCATGAGCGGCGACGAATCGATCCGCGAGGAGGATTTCCCATGAGTGACGTGACCATCCTGAGGGCCGACCGGTGGCTCGACGTCGAGGCTGGCGTCGTGCGATCCCCGGCCGTCATCGCGATCGACGGCAACCAGATCGTGGGGGTGAACCCCACCGAGTTCGCGAGGGCGGCGACCGAAATCGACCTCGGCGACGTCACCCTCCTGCCGGGCCTCATGGACATGGAGCTCAACATGCTCATCGGCGGACCAGGTGGGCCGGACGGTCTGCCCGACCCCATGCACGGGGTGAAGGACTCACCCGTGTACCGCACGCTCCGGGGAGCGGTGAACTGCCACACGACCCTGATGGCCGGCTTCACGACCGTCCGGAACCTGGGTCTCATGGTGTACACCGCCGGTTTTCTGCTCGATGTCGATCTGGCCCGCGCCGTCGACCAGGGATGGTTTCCCGGGCCGCGGATCATCCCGGCCGGCCACGCCATCACCCCGACCGGCGGGCACCTCGACCCGACAATGTTCCAGGGGCTGGCGCCGGGCATCATGCCCCAGAGCGTCGAGCAAGGCATCGCCAACGGGGTGCCCGAGGTCCGCAAGGCTGTCCGCTACCAGATCAAGTACGGCGTCAAGGTGATCAAGATCTCCGCGTCGGGCGGCGTGATGTCATTCAGCAGTGGGGCAGGGTGTCAGCAGTACTCGGACGAGGAGCTGGATGCCATCGTCGACGAGGCACATCGGGCCGGCCTGCGCGTGGCGGCGCACGCCCATGGCGACGCCGGCATCCGCGCCTGTATCCGGGCCGGAGTCGACTGCATCGAGCACGGGTCGATGGCCAGCGACGAGACCGTCGATTTGATGGCCGAGACGGGAACGTTTCTCGTCGGCACCTGTGCGCTCGCCGATCACATGGCGATCGACCGGATCCATCCGGTTCTGCAGAAGAAGGCCGCCGAGATCTTTCCCCAGGCTCGACGGATGCTCGGCAAGGCGATCGAGGCCGGCGTCAAGATCGCCTGCGGCTCCGACGCGCCGGCGATCCCCCACGGGAGTCAGGCCGACGAGCTGATCGCCATGGTCGACCGTGGCATGACCCCGATGCAGGCGCTCCAGGCGGCGACCGTGACGAGTGCCGAGCTCATCGAGAGGGAGAACGATCTCGGCCGCCTGCACCCCGGCTATCTGGCGGACATCATCGCGGTGCCGGGCGATCCGTCCGCGGACATCAAGGTGACAAAGGATGTGCGCTTCGTGATGAAGGACGGCCACATCTACAAGGGCGCCTGAGGTAAGGCACCCTCAGGGCTTAGTCGCTCAAGCCCCCGGGGGGCGGTAATCGCCACCCACCTTGACGGCAGCGTCGACTTCTTCCGGAGTCAACAGGACGGTGGTCTTGACGTCCACCTTGCCGCTCGCGGCGATGAGGAGAGCGACCCCGGCCGCAGTCGCGTTGTCCGGCAGGTCTAAGACCGTAACCACGTCGGCCTCACCGAACGCGTAGTAGAACGCGTCGAGCTTTCCTCCGACGCTGGCACACGCCTTTTCGACGGCGGCTCGACGGGCTGAGCCACCCTCCTGGCGGAGTCCCTGGATCCCATCTCCGATATATGACGCTTGGACGAGGTACTTCGGCACCGAGTTCCCCCTTGGTCGCTGACGCCTGAGTTTCGCGCGCCTTGGTGGGGGCGGCAACCGGACGTGCGCTGCTACCGGTCTGCCCGGCGGCGTTCGCCACCGAAAGTCATTCGCCCGCCTCGACCGCCAGCCCGAAGAGCTCGGCATAGCGGTCGACCATCATGTGCCTCCCCTTCACGTCGGAGACCACCTCGCGGCCCACCACCTCTTGCTGGCCTGGAAACTGTCCCGCCCCGCCCTCGGGCCCGATCGGCACCACGATCGCCGCGCCCACTGATGTGTAGTCGACCAACTCGGTGCGCCCGGAGGAGAGTGCGTTGATGTTGGCCGCGACAATTGCCGCTTGTCGCCCGGCGAATCCCGCCATCTTGGCGTCAGCCGTCGACAGATCGCCCAGAGCGAAGACGGTCGTCTGGCCGACGACCTGCAACGTGGAGCCGACTTGGACGTACCCGTCGGCACGACGCGCGGCCGACAGCGACGCACCGAGGTAGTCGCTGTTGGGTATGACGCCGTAACAGCGGAACCAGATGTCCGCGTTCACCTCCACCCCGCTCTCCGTCATGCCAGCGACGGCGCCCAGTTCTCCCGGTGCCGTCTCCGGGGCATGGTGCAGGGGACTGCCGAGCAGCAATTCGATATCGAACTCTTTGAGCTGACGCCGAAGCTCGGTCCGCAACTCCGGCAAGTAAGGGCCGCCGAGCACATCGTCACGTTCGTCGAGCAACGTGATGTGCTTGTCGGGCCAAACGGCACGTATTTCGCCCGCCAACTCGATGCCGACCGGTCCGGCACCGAGGAGGAGAACCCGATCCGCCTGCGAAAGGGCGTCATGGGCAGCGCGGATCTGTTCTTGCGCTTGTGCGGTGTCGACGAGATCAGTCTTCGCGGGGAAGGCGTACCTCGAGCCGCTGGCCAATACCACGTAGTCAGCAGTGAGCTCCTGGCCCGATGCGGTGACGACAAGCCCAGGCTCGACCCTGGCCGCTCGATCCCGCACGATCCGGCCGTTGGTGAGAAGGCCGTCGTAGGGCAGGAAGATGCGGGGAAGCCATGTCGGATCGACAAGGGCGCGGAGTGCGGCGACATTGTGCATGAACGCGTCCTTGGGCTCGACCAGTACCACGTTCACCGTCTCGTCCAGCGCCTTGGCGACGGCGATGCCGCCATAGCCGCCTCCTACGATCACGACCGTCGGATGTTGCGCCAGCTCTTTCGATGTCACGCGGGCTCCTCCTCGGCATACTGGGTACGGTGTGAGATCATATGTGACACAGATGATCTGTGCAAATGACCATCTGTGAACAGACGCAACCGCGTAGGATGGGCACATGAGGGACGCTGCCCGTCAGACGGAACCGGCAATCGCGGAGCCCGGGTGTGACGACGCGCTGGCGGACGACCTCGGGTGGGGACTAGGCGTGGTCTTCCGGGCCTACGTCGCGGCTGCGCAGGCAGCCATGGCGGAGCTCCCCGGGGGACCGCGGGGCTATCAAGTGCTGGCCGCCGCCGCCCATGCAACCGTGGGTAGCCAACTCGCCCTGGCCCAGCGCCTGGGCATCGACCGGACCGTGATGACCTACCTCATTGACGACCTCGAAGCCGCCGGTCTGATCGAGCGCCGGCCCGCTCCTGCCGATCGGCGCGCTCGCCGCCTGGTCGCCACCGAGCAGGGCGCCGACCTGCTCGTCAGGCTCGACCTTCGACTGCGAGCCGCCGAAGCCCGCATCCTCGATCCCCTCGACGACGCCTCGCGGGACAGTTTCCGCGCGGTCCTGAGAGTGCTTGCCACGCGGATCAATGCAATCGATCCCCTCGACAACCCCTGTGCCCTCGCTGAACAGGTGGATGCCGAGCTGCCGACGTCACCGAAAGCCGTTCGATCAGGTCGTCCTCGGCCGTAAGCATTCTGGCCCGGACGACCGAACGCAACGACGAACCTCGTCGCGGGTCGAAATCGGCGTGCCGACGTCGCACGCGCTGTGGCCATCGGACCAGCCTGTTGGTACGATGCGCCACATGCTCCGACTTCATCATGTGAATTTGTCGATTCCCGTCGACGGAGCCGACGCCGAAGCGGCGTTCCTCGTCGACTTCCTCAATTATGAACGGATGGAGTTGACACCGGGCACGCCACCCCAGGCGAAATGGTTCGAAGGCGAGGACGGAACGCAGATCCATCTGAGCGAGGACCCTGAACACCATCCTTCGTCCCGGGCCCATGTTGCCGTCGACCTCGGCGACGGATTGAATGTCCTTCGGTCGAAGTTTGAGAAATCGGCCTACGAGTACACCACCTACGACGGACCGAATGGTCCCGTCTTGTTCTGCCAGGACCCAGCCGGCAATCGATGGGAACTGCGCGGCACCCTCGTCAGCTGAGGTCCGTGACACGACGGCCCGAGCCGCCCCCGGGCGCGTGAGAGCCGTGGTGCATCGACTGCTACGTTGCAGGCAGCACCTCATCGCGTAGGCTCTCAGGAGGTTCTCCATGCATTCGCACCTCACAAGAATCCCTGTCGTCGGGAGAGCGATCATCGCCTTGCTGTTTGTGGTCGCGTTCGCTGGTGTCGTCTCCTTCGACGCCCACCCTGCGGCGGGTGCGACGACCCAGGGTGACCTGATCGTGAGCGAAGCGGCCTCGCAGGCAAACGTCCCCTATTGCGACCTCGGGGGCGGCATCAATGGACCCACTTACGGCGGTGTGAACGAGGCCGGGTGCGGTCCCAGCAACCGGGGGTTCGACTGCATGAGCCTGTCGCAATTCGCGGTGTACCAGGTCACGGGGATCGTCCTCCCGAGCGATGGGAGCCAGCTGAGCGGGGTCGGGCAGTTCATCCCTCCCCAAGCCACCATCGCGGAGGACACCGCTGGACTGCTGCCCGGAGATGTGGTGTTCTGGGGCGGGACCATCAACAGCTTTGCCCATTCAGGGATCTATGCCGGCAATGGGGAGGTGTGGGATGCCTTGCAGATCAACGTTCCCGTGCAAACCCACACCATGTCGTTCCTGAGCACGATCTACTCCTACGACGGCGCCATCCGGTACTGGAAGGCTTCGGCTCCCCTCACGCCCGGTGGCCTGGCGGCACCGATCGTCGGTCTGGCGGCCACGCCGGACGGCGGCGGCTACTGGCTGGCCAACGCAGCCGGGGCCGTCTCGGCGCATGGTTCGGCGGTTAATTACGGATCCATGGCCGGACAGCCACTGCAGGCTCCGATCGCCCACATCGTCTCGACGCCGGACGGCAAGGGTTACTGGCTGGTGGCCGCGGACGGCGGTATCTTCACCTTCGGCGATGCCGGTTTCTATGGCTCCACGGGTGGGCAGCGCCTGAACGCTCCGGTGGTGGGCATGGCCCCGACGAGCGACGGCAAGGGTTACTGGCTCGTTGCCTCGGACGGGGGTGTCTTCTCCTTTGGCGATGCCGTTTTCAGGGGTTCCATGGGTGGCCAGCACCTGAACAAACCGGTGGTGGGCATCGCGCCCGATTTCCAGACGGGCGGGTACTGGGAGGTGGCGAGCGACGGCGGTATTTTCTCGTTCGACGCGCCCTTCTACGGCTCGACGGGGAACGTCGTCCTCAACAAGCCGGTCAACGGCATGACGCCAACCACAGACGACCAGGGTTACCTCTTCGTGGCGAGCGATGGCGGGGCATTCGCCTACGGTGACGCACAATTCGAGGGGTCGATGGGGGGAAGTGCTCTCAATGCGCCGGTGGTCGGGCTGGCCGTTGACAGCGCCACGGGTGGCTATTGGATGGTTGCTTCCGATGGCGGGATCTTCTCGTTCAACGCGCCCTTCTACGGCGCGGACTGACCTCCAAGAGATTCACCGATCCACGACGGTAGCCGGATCGCCCTCCCGCTGCCGTCGACACACCCGTGCACGGTGACAGCCGTCGCACGCAACGCACCGTCGACCGTGAGCAGATACGCCAACTGAAACGTGGCGCGACTCACCGCTCCTGCCTTGAGGTGTACCTCGACCACTTCATCGAACCCGAGAGGTAGCCGATACTGCACGGACACTTCGAGCACGGCGAAGTTCTGTCCGCTCTCGCGCACGTCGCCGTAGGGGTGCCCAAGGTGACGGAGGTACGCCACCCTGGCCTCTTCGAGGTACGGCAGGTACGCCGCATGGTGAATGATGCCCATGGCGTCGGTTTCGGCAAACCGGGTGCGGATTCGGTGCACGAATTGGTAGTCCCCAGGGAGGCGCGAGGGCTCCAGGGATTGACGCACCGTCACGCGTCAATCCCTGACGCGTCGCATGGCATCGTCGAACGCAGCGCGTCTCCCTGCGGCCATTCGGTCGACGTCGCTCCGTTCGAAGATAGCGAACTCTCCTTCGGCTTCCACGGTCACGATTCCGCCCTGGATGATGCGTCCTTCGCTGAAGACTCGCCGATCCGTCGCCCGGGTCACCCACCCTTCGAACAGTGTCTCTTCGTTGATCAACGTCGGCCTTCGGTACCGCAAGCCGAGCCGTACGGTCGGGCCACTCGAGCCGGCAATCGTGTTCGCCGCAGAAAACACGATGTCGAACGTTGCCGCAAGGGCACCGCCGTGCACGCATCCCGGCGCTCCCTCATACGCCACGTTGAAGATGCCATGTCCGAGAGCCTTCGGAGGATCTGCCGTGAGTCGCACGGGTAGTGCCAGCGGATTGAACCGACCGACGGTGAGGTCGAACGGCATGGAGTCGTCGACCAGAGCGCCCCCAGATGGGCCTTCCTCGGCCGGTGCGTAGCGGGGCAACGGCACGTCCGGAACATGACGTTCCATCCGATCGGCCACCGCGGCCAGTTGTGCGGTCATCTCCTCAGTCTCTCGTGGGGACGGCGCGATGCTCACCGCCAAGCGGATGAGGCGCCGCAATTGGTCAGCCAGGGCGTGTGCCTCATTCGCCCTGCCCTGCAGGCCCGGATGGCGTTCAACGGAAGGTAACGGTTCGGTTTCCACGGTGGTGCGCACAGTACCTGCGATGCCATCCGCCGCCACATTCCTCCGGAAAGTCCTTCAGGCCGTTTCGGTGGGCGTGACGACGGACCGACCGGCGGCGTCGGTCCCACTCCTAACATGACGTCATGGCCACCGAACATTCCGTCCAATTCACCAGTGGGAGCCCCGAAACGGTGCTGGACCCGATCGGCCCGGAAGTGGCCGAGTCCCTGCGTGCCGCAGTCGCCCTCCCTCCGGCCGAGCGCCGTGCTGCGGTGTCGGCCGTGGCCGCGCGTGACCCCCGTTGCCTTCAGGCCTGGGCCACGCTGGCCGAGTTGGCCGAAGCGCCGATCGATCAGTACGCGTTTGCCCGGGTCGGATACCACCGTGGGCTCGACGCTCTCCGCGCCGCCGGGTGGCGGGGATCGGGCTATGTCCGCTGGCGCCATGACTCGAATCGGGGGTTCCTACGGTCGCTCCATGCCCTGGAAAAGGCGGCGGCGGCCATCGGAGAAGTGGAAGAAGAGCAGCGCTGCGCCCTTTTCCTGCGCCAACTGGACCCCGAATGGAGTTCGCACCGGTTGTAGTTAGAGTCTCTAACTGTATGATCATCTAAGTGACTTTTTCTCATGCCATCGTGACGTCCCCGCGACCACCCGGTGACGGCCCCAGCGTCGGGACCTACGGGCGTGTCACCGCCTGGCTGTCCAAAAGGGTCGAGTTCGCACTGGCGCAGATGGACCTCACCCTGCCGCAGTACCGGGTGCTCGGAATACTGGCTGAGGGCTCGGCCGCCGCATCGGGCCTGGCCGGTCGTCTGGCGGTCCGCCCCTCATCGGTCACCGCCATCATCGACGGCTTGCTGGCGCGGGGACTGGTCGACCGCAAGCACGAGGAGGGCGATCGGCGCCGTATCGCACTCCGCTTGACCGACGAAGGGGCACGCATCGTGGCCGAAGCCGACCGCGCGGTCGACGACTACCTGGCGTCGATCGCCGCCCACCTCCCCGATGAGGACGGCGTGATGGTGCTGCGCTCGCTGGAGCTGTGGGGACAGGCGCTGGCCAATTTCCACCAGGCGCGGAAGCCCCAATGAGCACCACCGAACACCAGGTCGCCGGCGCAGAAGCTGACGACGAGCACGGCGCGACGACCCTGCCGACCGAGGCGCCGACCGAGGCGCCCCAAACCGAGGTGCGGCGACAGCCTCTGGCCGTCTACGTGCCGATGGGTGTCACCAGCAACTACAAGCCGCCGAAGGCCAGCATCGACCCGGACACGTCGAAATCGTGGATCAAGCGGGCGTACCCCATTGTGGCCTCGCACAAGGGACACTTCCTGGTCGCCCTCATCCTGTCGTTCGTGGGCCTCGTGTTGCAGTTGCAAATTCCCCAGTTTCTCAGCGATGCCATCGACAACTCGCTCGGCCCCCACCACACCGTTCCCCTGCATTTCTACGTGTACTGGGTGTTGGTCCTCGGCGTCATCGGTGGCGTCGCGGGATACTTCTCGCGCACGTCACTGTTCAAGGTGGCGTACGACATCGAGTACGACCTTCGCAACAGCATCTACGAACACCTCACCCGGATGTCGTTCCCCTTCTACGACCGCGTGCAGTCAGGACAGCTGATCTCGCGCGCCAACTCCGACATCCGCTCGGTGCAGATGTATCTGACCTTTGCGCCTCTGATCCTCGTCCAGTGCTCCATTGCGGTCGTGGCGTTCGGCTACATGCTGGCCACCAGCGTGCCGCTGGCGTTCGTGGCGATGGCCACCATGCCGCTCATCTACTGGACCGGCATTCGCATGCGGAAGAAGCTCTTCCCGGTTTCCTGGGTCATCCAATCCCGGTTGGCCGATGTGGCCACCGTGGTCGACGAGAACACCAACGGCGTGCGTGTGGTCAAGTCGTTCGCGGCGGAAGAGAACCAACTCAGAAAGATGGCGACCGCCGCCGAGAAGGTCCAATGGGCGTACATCAGAGACGCCGACCTCCGCGCCCGCTTCTCACCGCTCATCCAGAACCTCTCCCAGGTCGGGCTGGTCTTCGTCCTCTTGCTCGGCGGCTACCTGGTCATTCACGGCCATCTCGAGTTGGGGGCCATCCTCAAATTCAACATCTACCTGCTCATGATGCAGGCGCCGTTCATGATGCTCGGCATGTTGATCATGATGGGACAGCGCGCCGCCGCGTCGGCTGGACGCATCTACGAAATTCTGGACGAGCAGGCCACCATCGTCGATCGGCCGGACGCCGTCGACCTCGTGCACAGCTCGGGTGACGTCCGTTTCGACCACGTGTCCTTCGCCTACGGCACGGAGAGCCGGGTCGCCCTCTCGGTCGAAGACGGCGGAAATCCCGATGTCCTCTCGGACTTCAACCTCCATCTGCGTTCCGGCGAGACGGTTGCGCTGGTGGGTCGGACAGGCAGCGGCAAGTCGACCGTGGCCCGGGTGCTGGCGCGGTTCTACGACGTGACCGGTGGCGCCGTCTTCGTCGATGGTCACGACGTCCGCGACCTCACCTTGACCAGCCTGCGCGCCAACATCGGTGTCGTCCTCGACGAGCCCTTCCTGTTCTCGGTCTCCATTCGCGACAACATCGCCTACGGGCGCCCCGACGCCACCGATGACGAGATCGTCGCCGCGGCGAGGGCGGCCGGTGCCGATGGATTCATCGGGCGCCTCGCCGACGGGTACGACACGGTCGTCGGAGAACGGGGCTACACCCTGTCCGGAGGGCAGCGCCAACGCATTGCCATCGCGCGGGCCCTGCTCATCAACCCACCGATCCTGATCCTCGACGACGCCACCAGCGCCATCGACGTCAAGGTGGAGCAGAAGATTCACTCCGGCCTGCGCGTGCTCATGGAAGGTCGGACCACGTTGATCGTGGCGCACCGGCTCTCGACGATCAGCTTGGCCGATCGGGTCGTGCTTCTCGACGGCGGCAAGATCGTCGCCGATGGCACGCACGCCGAGCTCTTGGCCTCCACTCCGCTCTATTCGGAAGTCCTGGCCCAGGCGGCCACGGCCGAAGAGGCAGCGGCGGTGTCAGACATCGGCGTCGAGGGTGACGTCGACGTGAGCGGGAGTCACTGATGTTCGGCGGCGGCCCGCCCATCGGGGGTGGGGGCCCTCCGGGGGCGGCCCAGCCGGGACTTCCGTTCGGCGGCATTCCCCACGAGCTCCAGGCCGGGGTCGACCTGTTGCTGGAGGAAGAACCCGATCGGGGCGAGTCCACGGTCACGTTCTCCCAACGACCGTCGGCCGACGAGGAACGTCGGCTGAGCCTGACGGGCCTCCTCATGGTCTATCCCGGCATGCTGGCCCTGGCCCTGGGGCTGGTGGCGGTCATCGGGGTGTCGACGCAGCTCGGTCCCAAGCTGACCGGGATCGCCATCGACGACGGAATGNNTGGGGTCAGGTCCGGGTGACGGGCCGGCTGGCCTCCTGGGTGATGAACGACCTGCGGGTCACGGTCTTCCGTCACCTGCAACGCCTTTCGCTCGACTTCTTCACGGAAGAGAAGGCCGGAGTCGTCATGAGCCGTATGACGAGCGACATCGAGAACCTCCAGCAGCTACTCCAGGACGGCCTGGCGCAATTCGCCATTCAGGGCTTGACCATGATCGTCATCGCCGTCTTCCTGTTCACCACCAACGTGAAGCTCGCCTTCATCACCATCGTGGTGGTGATGCCCCTGTTGTTCGCCATGTCGCTCTGGTTCAAACGAGCCTCCGAGCGTGGGTACGACAAGGTGCGCGACGGCATCGCATTCGTGCTGGCCGACCTGTCCGAGAGTCTGCAGGGCGTGCGCATTGTCACGGCCCACAACCGGCAGCGCTTCAACGTGGTGCACCACCGCAATGTCGTCGGAAAGTACCGCGACGCGAACTACTACACCGGTCGCATCAATGGCCTCTACGGTCCCGGCTCACAGCTCTTGGGTGTGGTGGGTCAAGTTGTCGTGCTTGCCGTCGGCGGGTACATGGTCTTGCACCACCAGTTGGAGATCGGTGAGCTGACGACGTTCTTCCTCTTCGTGAACCGGTTCTTCCAACCGATTCAGCTGCTGGTGCAGCAGTACAACTCGTACCAACAAGGCCAAGCCTCGGTCCTGAAGCTGCGCGGCCTGCTCGAGAACGAGCCCTCGGTGACCGAGCGGGCCGATGCGGTCGACCTGCCGCCCATCCACGGAGAGATCCGATTCGACCATGTGTCCTTCGGGTACGACCCCGCCGTTCCGGTCTTGGAAGACGTCGATCTGACCATTGCCCCCGGCGAGACGGTCGCCTTCGTCGGTGCCACAGGTGCCGGCAAGTCGACGATGGCCAAACTGGTGACGCGCTTCTACGATCCGACATCGGGACGGGTGCTCATCGATGGCCACGATCTGCGCTCGGTGACCTTGGGGTCCCTGCGCAGCCAGCTCGGCGTCGTGCCCCAGGAGCCCTTCCTCTTCGCCGGCTCGATCCGGGACAACATTTCGTTTGCCCGTCCCGACGCGCCTGACGATGCGGTCTGGGACGCCGTGCACAAGGTGGGGCTGACCGATCTGATCGCGCGGCTCCCCTATGGGCTCGATACCGCGGTGCACGAGCGTGGCCAGTCGCTCTCTTCGGGGGAGCGTCAACTCGTCGCCTTGGCCCGGGCCTTCATGGCCCAGCCCCGTGTCCTGGTACTGGACGAAGCCACCTCCAATCTCGATCTGCAATCCGAGACGATGATCGAGGCCGCGCTCGACGTGCTCCTCCAGCAGCGCACGGCTGTGCTCATTGCCCACCGCCTGTCCACCGCAATGCGGGCCGACCGCATCGTGGTCGTCGGCGACGGCCGGCTGTTGGAGATCGGCTCGCACGACGAGCTGATAGCCCTCGGTGGTCACTATGCCGAGATGTACGCCACGTGGATCTCGCAGTCGCACTCCTGACTCAGGCCCGACTCCACTCCCGCAGGGTGGCCCGATAGCGGGCATCCCACCGGTCGTAGTCCCGGCGAAGGCGCCGGCCCGGCCACCGTGACGGGAGCAGCTCTTCAGGAAGGAGAGGATCCGCCTGGAGGTGGCGCAGGACAGACGCCGAGAGCTCGAACCCCGGCGCCAACACATCGGGGCTGTCCGGTGTCAGGCCGGCCAGCGCATCCAGCAAGCGGTCGGCCCGGTCCGACCACGCCGGGAGATCCCACAATCGGTCCACCAGACGGTGGGGTTCCCGAGGATGGGCCGCCATCACCTCCACGTCCGGGCCGAGCTCGTCGGGGAGGTGGAGCGGGAGGTTGTCGGGACGCATCCACACCCCTTCGCGCAACTCGGCCAGCCGGGCGAATGACAGGGCGTGGCGGCGAGCCAGCCGGACGTCCGCCGTGCTGCCCGAAGTGGTGACGACGGCGAGCGACCAACGCCCTATATGAGGAGTCGTGATCCCGGACCGGCTCGCCGACTGACGCGCCTGGCGGTCGCGCAGGTGCCCGCTGAGCCGGTAGCTCCCCGATCCGTCGGTGGTCGCCTCACCGGCGGCCACCATGCGGCTGAGGGCCACCCTGGCCCTGTTCGCGCTGATCCCGAAGAGGGAGCTCAACCGCACGAGCTGGGCCACCGGCAACTCGGGCGGCTCCATGCCCAAGAGAGCGCTGGCCAGCACCGACCGGGCGGCGAACGGTCTATTACTTTCTTGTCTCACTTGATGAAATACAGTAATATACAGGCATGGCCACCACCGTGGTGCCTGCCCTGGCGGCACGACCCGACGTCCTTCCGAGCGAGCGGCTTCTCGCCAACGGCATGGCCATCCCCGAGCTCCGACCGGCCTTGCGGCACATCGACGATCTGCGGAACGCCTGGACCGTGGTGTCGCTCTGGCTCTACACCGTGCTCCTCGTCGGCGGCGCCGTCTGGCTCAACNNTTCGCCATCCTCATGCACGAGGCGGCCCACAAGCTCCTGTTCTCCGACAAGAGGTGGAACGACTGGATCGGCACCTGGGTCATCGCCTACCCGGTCTTCATACCGATACAGCTCTACCGGCGCGTGCACTTCGCCCACCACCAGGACGAGTTCGGTCCGGACGAACCCGATCTCGCCTTCTACCGGCCGTACCCGTGTACCCGAGCCGCGTTGCGTCGGCGCCTCCTGCGAGATGCGATCGGGATCTCGGGCTGGAAGAACTTCACCCCACTCATCAAGAACACCACGACGCCCCGCCTCCGGCGTATCGGCCTCTCCATCTTCGCCGTGCAGGCCGTCCTGTGGACCGTCTCCTGGCTGGCCACCGGCCACTGGTGGATCTACCCCTTGCTGTGGTGGCTGCCCTGGATGACGCAATGGCGCGTCATCAATCGCCTGCGTTCCATCGCCGAACACGGGGGAATGGAGCGCAGCAAGGACCGACGCGCCACGTCCCACAACGTGCGGCAATCCCTCGTGGCGCGTTTCTGGTTCGTGCCGTACCACACCGGGTGGCATCTGGCCCACCACGTGGACATGGGTGTGCCCTGGCGCAACCTGCCGGCGTACCACGCCGAGTTGGAGCGAGCCGGCTATGTGACCGACGCGTTGACCTACCCCGATTATCGGGCTCTGTGGAAGGCGCTCTCGAGTGCCGCTGCCCCGATTCCTCCCGCCAGCGCCTGACCCAGGGGGCTCCGGACTCAGCCGACTCCGAGGGCACGTCGCAGAACGAGGCTGGCCTCAGTGCGGGCCCGGATCGACACGGCGGCCGTGGAGACGAGCGACGAGCCGTGGAACGTCCCGGGGAACTGGTGGAGCTCGACGGACACCCCGGCCTGGAGCAGCCGGAGTCCGTAAAGGATCCCCTCGTCACGCAAGGGATCCATTTCGCCTGTCGAGATATAGGTCGGCGGGAGGCCCGAAAGATCGTCGGCGCGGGCAGGCGCGGCATACGGCGAGACGTCAGCGCCACCCGGCCACTCCCCGAGATACGCCCGCCAGCTCTGTTCGGCCAAGGGCCGGTTCCACATCGGCGTGTCGATGAAGGCCCGCATGGACGGGGTCTCCAACCGGTCGTCGAGCTCAGGGATCTGCAGCATCTGGAAGCAGAGTGAAGGTCCTCCTTGGTCACGGGCAAAGAGCGCAGTGGCCGCGGCCAGCCCCCCTCCTGCACTCGCCCCGAAGACCGCGAGCCGGTCCGTGTCGGCTCCGAGCTCACCTGCGTGCGTGGCCAGGAAACGCAGCGCGCCGTAACAGTCGTGCAGCGCGGCGGGGAAGGCATGTTCCGGGGCCAGGCGGTACTCGACGGAAACCACCACCGCACCCGTCTCGATTGCAATGACCGCAGCTCCGGCGTGTTCGGCCTCCACGCTGCCGAGAACGAACCCACCGCCGTGGATGTACAAGATCCCCGGCGAGGGCTCCGCGGCAGACACCGAGCGGTAGATCCTCACGCTGACGTCGGGGTCGTCCTCCCAGCCCGGGATCTGCCGATCCTCGATCGACAAGGTCTCGATCCCCGGGATCTCCGCCCGCATGGCCGAGAGCATGGTCTCCATCGCAGCCCGGGCGGCGACCGGATCGGACAGGTCGACGGCGGGCAGCAGATCCAGGACGCCGGCCAACTCAGGATCGATCATTGTGTCTTCCCCATCCCAGGTTTCTTGCGATTGCCGTCGTCTGTCTGCTACTTCGGTGGCATGCGGATGCCCGCATCGATACGGACCGATTCGGCGTTCATGTACGAGTTGCCCAACAGCTCGAGTGCCAGCGACGCGAATTCGGCGCCAGAGCCGAGACGGTGGGGAAAGAGGACATCTTTGGCCAATTTCGCCTTGAATGCCTCGGAATCTTCGAACGAGCCGTAGATCGGGGTGTCGATCAGTCCCGGAAGGATGGTGTTGATCCTTATTCCGACCACCGCCAGATCACGCGCGACCGGGAGTGTCATGCCGACGATGCCTCCCTTGGACGAGGAGTATGCGGCCTGCCCGATCTGCCCGTCTTCGGCCGCGGCCGAGGCTGTGTTCACGATGGCCCCACGGGCGCCGTCCACGTCGGGTTCGTTGAGGCTCATTTTGGTGGCAGCCAACCTGATGCAGTTGAACGTGCCGATGAGGTTGATCTCAATGACCCGGCGGTACTGATCGAGGTCATGAGCCGAGCCGTAGTCGCCGTCTCGGCCGATCGTCCGCGCCGCCCACCCGATGCCGGCGCAGTTCACGAGGGACTTCAGCGGTGCCATCTCGATGGCCGCCTCGACGGCGGCGATGACGTTCTCGGTGTTGGTGACATCGGTCGGGACGAAGATGCCGCCGATCTCCCGGGCCAGCTCGGTTCCCTTGTCCTCTTGGAGGTCGGCGACCACGACACGGACCCCCCGTTCCGCCAGAAGCCGAGAGGTCGCCGCACCGAGCCCGGAGGCCCCGCCGGTGACGATTGCAGACGTCGCATTCAGATCCATCAGTTCTTGGACTCCTTCATAGGCCCCACCCGTGGGCTGAGGGCGCGAGATGTGCCGGCCAGAGGATAGGGCGTGCCCTCGCGGCGTCCCAACTCGCGCCACGAGCGGCGACGGCTCACATCTGTTCCGGTGCCTCCATGCCGAGAAGCGATAGCCCCTGGGCCAGCACACGAGCGGTCAGGTCGCAGAGCGCGAGGCGTGACGTCCGCACCGCCTCGTCGTCGACCAGGACCCGGCAGGCTTCGTAGAAGGTGGTGAAGGAGGAGGCCAGATCGAACAGGTACGTGCAGAGCTTGGCCGGGCCGAGGGCCTCCGCCGTCGCCTCGACGGCCGCCGAGAAACCGAGCAGTTGCAGGGCCAGGGCCCGTTCTTGGGGTTGGTCCACGACCGGCCGGGTTCCCCGTTCCGGGGGCGGTACCTCGGCCTTACGGAAGATCGAGCGGATACGCGCATGCGCGTACTGCAGGTACGGGCCGGTATTGCCCTCGAACGCCAGCATGCGGTCCCAGTCGAAGACATAGTCCCGCATGCGTTCGGTCGACAGGTCGGCGTATTTGACCGCTCCGATCCCCAACGAACGTGCCACCGTCGCCCTTTCCTCGGCACTGAGGTCGCTCGGCCGCTCCGCCATGGATGCAGTGGCCCGGGTCACCCCCTCGGCCAGCAAGTCGATCAGGCGCTCGGAATCCCCGGACCGGCTGGCCAGCTTCTTGCCGGCGGCACCGAGGATGAGGCCGAACCCGACATGGACGGCGTCGGACGTCTCGGGCAGATAGCCGGCGAGCCTGGCCACGGCGAACACCAGCCGCAGGTGCAATGCCTGCTCGGCCCCGACGACGTAGAGCAGCGTGGTGGCGCCGCGCCGTTGCGTGCGGTCCCGGATGCACGCCAGATCCGTGGCCGGGTAGCCGTAGCCTCCGTCCGACTTGCGCACGATCAGCGGCAATGGATCCCCCTGGCGATTGGTGAAGCCTTCGGGGAAGACACACAGTGCGCCGTGATCCTCGACCAGGAGACCCTTGGCACCCAGCTCGTCGACGACGACGTCGAGCAACGGGTTGTACAGGCTCTCCCCGGCCACGTCGTCATCGGTGAGGAGCACCCCCAACATGCGGTAGACCTCGTTGATGTGACGCAAGCTCTCGGCCACGAAGATCTCCCAGAGACGCAGCGTCTCCGTGTCTCCCCCCTGGAGGAGCACCACCCTCTGCCGGCAGCGCTCGCCGAATTTGGGGTCACGGTCGAAATGAAGGCGCGCCTGGGCATAGAACTCGTTCAGGTCGCGCACGCTGAATGACTCGGCGTCGGCCGATCCGCCCACGTCGATCAGGTGTTCGATGAGCATGCCGAACGGCGTGCCCCAGTCGCCGATGTGGTTCTCCCGCAAGACCTCATGGCCCAAGAAGCCGAGTACACGCGCCAGCGCGTCGCCGATCACCGTGCTGCGCAGGTGCCCCACGTGCATCTCCTTGGCCACGTTGGGACTCGAATAGTCGATCAGCATCGTCTGCGGGGTGGCGGTGATGGCCACCCCCAAGCGCTCGTCCGCACTGACTGCCGCCGTCTGGTCCGCCACGAACGCGTCCGACAAGGTCAGGTTGATGAAGCCTGGTCCGCTCACTTCGACCACGGCACAGATGTCGTCGAGCGATGCGGCCGCGACGACATCGGCGGCCACCTGCTGGGGAGAGCGCCCGACCTGCTTGGCCAGCGGCAACGCCCCGTTGGCTTGGAAGTCGGCCCGATCTGAGACACGGAGCACGGGGTCGGCCCCGGGGACGATCGTGTCAAAACCTGCTTGAAGTCGTTGCAGTAGCACGCTGAACGCGTCGGGCATGCCCCATTGTCGCATTCGGCAGGGCCGCCTTCTTCCGGTTGGACGAAGAATTTCTAGTCGGGCGGTGCCCCGACACCCCCGTCGGTCAACCCATAACGGCGGAACGGACCGAAGAAGCCGTGCTCCAAGAGCCCGTAGCCGATGACGTCGCCGTAGCTGAACCGTGCGACGTGATCAACGATCCCGTACTGCGCCAACCCCTTGACCTCCTCGACCTGGAGAACCAGTCCCTGCACCACCGGTTCGGGGCCGTGGTACATGCCATGACGCCAGTCGACGTCGATCCCGTACCCGGTCCCGATCGACACGTAGTTGGCCAGGAGTGGGGTGCACGTGACCTCCATGTCGGCGTCGGGGAACCGGATGACCGACCGGTCGAGGACACGGGTGCCCGGAACGAGGTGATGCTCGTGCGTGGAGGGCCCGAGGTCCTCGACCGACCGGGCCGGGTCGGTCCAGACCCGCTCACCTTGCACGAGTGGTCGCACGCCATCGTCGCGCTCATGGCAGATGTACATGATGGCGTGGTCCTCGAATTGCATGGGGAAGTAGTTCCACATGCCTGCCAACACCAGCTCACCTTGGCGAATGCCATCACCTTCGGGTTCTCCGACCGGTCGGATGCCCCATGAGCGATCACGGGTGCCCCAACACCGGTCGGGTGAGACGACATGCTCGGTGCCGTCGACCGAGAGGATGCCCGCCCAGCGTCCCGTCTGGGCCAGACGCTGGGTGTCGAAGACCACCTTCCCTTTGCTGCGGAGAAACTGCCGTGGCTCGGCGAGCGCCGGAATATGCCCGTCCCACGTCACGTCCATGGCCACACTGTGCTCGGTGGGCTCGACCACGACACGAAGGCGCCGTAGTGGTTCGAGCACCTCGATACGGATGGGGCCGACGCGCAAGACGGAGCGATCGGTCAGTGGAGCCGACGCCCGTACGATGTGCTGGGCGCCGCCGAGGCGCACGTCGATGAACGCGTCCACCACGCCGAGGTTCGGGTACTGCCCGAATCCGAGGACGGCGAACCACTCGTCAGTGCTCGGGTGCATGTTGAAGTAGTAGCGATCGTAGAAATTCCGATCGCTCGTGCCCGGATGGGCGATGAACTCCGGCGCCTGATGCACGGGGAAGTCATCCCACGACGACAGCGTCACAATGTCCTCCTGGCAGCGGCGGGTCGAGTCGGGTCGGCGTGCGGGCGCAGCCTAGGCGCGCCGGGTCGCCACGTTCAGGGCTGTGCGAAGGCGTAGATCGCCACCCCGTTGTACGAGAGCGAGTCAGACGGCAGGTAGGGACCGTTGATGACGACGGAGAGCCACCCGTCGCGCCCGGGCCCCGCATTGCCCTCGACGGTGTCGATGGCACCGTCGGGCCAGACCTGCGCCACGATGCCGACATGCACCGATGTCGCCACCGACTGGGGTCCGGTGCCGTAGAGGACGGCATCGCCGGGAGCGGGTGTCGCGGTGGGTGGGAGGAGGGCACCATGGGCTCCGGCCCAGTAGTACATGTCGCCGGTAAAGGCGTAGGAGGGGATGGGAACTCCGGCGTGGCGCCAGACCCAGGTGGCGAAGAGGGAACACCACTCCTCGCAGGGACCGTACGGATTGCAGTACGCGCCGGTGTCCGGGTCGGGGGCGACCTGGGAGGCGGCCGCCGCCACGATGGCGGACGAACCGGGGAAGCTCGCCTCGGGTGTCGGCGTGGTGAACGAAGAGGTCCAGGCGTCGGGATCGAGCAGCCAGTAGCCCGTACCGGACCCATTGCCGATGATGGCGGAGACCGGCGTGGCATCCGGCGACAACGTGAGACTTCCATAGACCGGCGCGTCCCCCAAGGCCAACACGACCCCGTCGGAGGTGGCGATGGCATAGCCGCCGCCGTCGGGTGTGGGGAGGATGCCTATCACCGGATCGGGGAGATTCTGGTTGGCCCATGACCCGAAGTAACGGGCGTCGCCGAACGAAAAGATGCC
>PMLV01000063.1 GCA_003160635.1 Acidimicrobiaceae bacterium
TTGATCGGCGGTCTCGACAGCCTCGGCACAGTAGTTGGCGCGGACCCAAGCGACCGCCTCGTCTCGAGGATACCCGGTCAGGATCGTAAGGCAGGCCAAGGCCGTTCCGGTGCGCCCGTGTCCCCCCATGCAACCGACCTCCACCCGTTCCCCGGCACGAGCCCGCTCGAGCACCGACTTCAGGGCAGTGACGACGTGGGTCGCATCATCGGGGACACCGAAGTCCGGCCAGTCGAGGTGATCGTGGCTCCACGGCGGCTGCCACTTGTGATCAAGATAAAGCCCGTAGTCCGGTGGTTGTTCACGTCCGTAGGGGTCCGTAACATCGAAAGATACGGCGGTGACCTCGGTGCCGTCGGGCAATACGACCACCGAACGGTGTAGATGCACTTCAAATCGCTGGTGCGTGTGGTGCGGGTCAGTGCACTTGGCCAGTTCAAGGTCCAGGTTCCAGTGCACCTGGCATTCGGTGCAAGCCATTACCGAGCGCGTGTCGACCACTTCGTCATTCTTGCAGCACGCGGAAGTTCGAGAGGCGCCAACATTCGAGGGACCGGGGTGAAGGCGGCGCGATGAGCCGAGTGGTTCCCACAGACCGATCGCCTTTCGGACCACAGGCGCGGCCCATGCTCGGCCATTCCGAGCATGGGCTTCGAGACGGTTCAACAGCTGGCTCTCAAGGTGTCTCATCTAACCGGCGTTGATGTGGAAATCGGAGATACGCGTGCGGTGGGGTCCGCTTGGGCTATTAGGACACTGCGTCAGCGAGCGATGGAGCTCGATTCGTAGAAGGTTGAGGGCGGAACTCGGGGGGGCGCCGGGATCGGCACTAACGGGGTGATCCGGTACTTACAGAATCGAGCGGGGAACCTGCGTGCAGTGGATTCCGAATCTTTCCCTTGACATCTCCGTGGTGGATGTTATCTTGGGATCAAGCTACTTGGCCTCAAGAGAGTAGGCCAACGAGAGAAAGGGGAGACACGTGGCGCAAGCAACACTGTTGGTGAGGCATCCGGTCGAGGACTACGCAGGATGGCGCGCGGCGTACGACAGCGTGGAGAGTCTGCGCCAGGAGCACGGGTGCACCGACGCTGAGGTGCTGGTCGACCCGGCCGACAAGCAGGACGTGTACATTTTGCACCGATTCCCAAGCCTTGAGCAGGCTCAGGCATTCGCCGGCAGCGACGGCCTGCGCGAGGCCATGAGCAAGGCGGGCGTCAAGAGTGCCCCTCGGGTCGAGATCGCCGTGGAAGCCTGAGCTGAGCGCGTCCCCGTCAAGCAGCCGAGGTGGCGCCCGCAAGGGCGCTACTTCGGCGCGCCCACCCGAAGTAGCGGCGTTCGAGAAGGAGTTCCCTGGTACGTCCTGGCTGTCGGCCCGAGTCTTCCGAGAGCTAGAGGAGGTCGGTGGCCTGGCCGAGGCGCTGGTCGCCTCGGTGGCGCGTCGTCACGGTCTGTCGCATGCCGCGCTGAACGCCCTGGCCGTGATCGAGGGGAACGGCGCTCCCATGGCAACCGGTGAGGTCGGCGCCGTCATGCACATCACCACTGGCACCATGACCAGCGTGCTCGACACTTTGGAGCGCAATGGGTACATCGAGCGTCTCACCGATCCCGACGACCGCCGCCGAGTCCTCGTGGAAGTGACCCCCCGAGCCCAGGCAGTGCTCGATCGGCTGCTCCCTGAGGTCGTCCAGACCACGACAGCCGTGCTAGCCGGATTCGGCAACAAGGAGCTGGACGACTTCCTCGGCACTCTGGCCCGTATCCGCGGCGCGATCGCTGCCCTCCCGGACGACCTGGGACCTCCGGCGCCCCGTCGAACGCCACGCAACCTGAAACGTTCATGAAAGGACTTCTGATGAGCACCTCGTTGACTCCCGACCACATCATGGAGATCGGAATGGGATTCTTTGCCTCCAAGACATTGCTATCGGCCATCGAACTCGAGCTCTTCACCGTACTCGGCGACGCTTCATTGACCGCGTCGGAGGTATCCGCCAAACTCAATCTGCACGAACGCAGCCGTCTCGATTTCCTTGACACCTTGGTCTCGCTCGGCTTTCTCGATCGCGACGGGGTCGGGTCTGATGCTCGCTATCGCAACACCGCCGAGACCGCCACGTTCCTCGACAAGCAGAGCCCCGCCTACCTTGGCGGCATGCTCGAAATGGCCAACTCACGGCTTTACGGCTTCTGGAGCAACCTGACCGAGGGCCTGCGGACGGGATGTCCCCAGAACGAGACGAAGAGCGGTGGCGACTTCTTCGCATCGCTCTATGGCGACGAGATCCGCCTGGCGGAGTTCCTCCGCGCCATGCAAGGCCTGCAAACCGGCAACCATCACGCGCTGCTCGAGAAGGTCGACTTGTCGCAGGCCGGGACATTCTGTGATGTGGGCGGGGCAAATGGTGCCCTCAGTATTCTCGTGGCGCAGCGATACCCGAACATCACCGCTACCACCTTCGACCTGGCCCCAATGGCTCCGTTCGCGACCAAGCACGTAGAGGACGCAGGAGTGGCCGACCGTGTGCGTGTGGTCAGCGGTGACTTCTTCACCGACGCGTGGCCGCGGGCCGACGTCATCGTCCTCGGCAATGTGCTCCACGACTGGGACGAGGAGCGCAAGCAGGTGCTCATCGACTCCGCCTTTGCCGTGCTCAACGACGGAGGGCGGTTCATCGCAATCGAGAACATCATCGATGACGACCGCCGGCAGAACACCTTCGGGTTGCTGATGTCACTCAACATGTTGATAGAGCTGGAAGGTGGCTTCGACTACACCGGGGCGCAATTCGACACCTGGTGCACAAGGGCGGGCTTCACCCGGACGGAGGTTGTGCCGTTGGCCGGGCCCGGCAGCGCTGCAATCGCATACAAGTAGGCGCTTGTAGTTGCCTCGGGGCCGTTGCGCCGACTCGCCGGCATGAGTCGACTCCCCCAGTTGCCGAAGCGGGCGGGTTAGCGCGGCGAACATGGGGACCCGCCAGGTCACTTTGAGTGCCCCCAAAGCGGATCGACTTGCGGTGAGACGCGGCTGACCTTCCCGACGGCCGCTCGTATCGCCGTATGGCGCTGGTTTCTTCTGTAGCTCCAATGGGGCCGGTCGTCGACCCGAACCTAGGATGTGCCGCATGGCCGCCAAGCTGCGGGTGCCCACCTACCTGCAAGCCTCGACCGATGCCGGCGGGCCTGCGCGAGTGGAATGGCTGGTCGCGCTTCCAGACCGGGTCGAGGAGTTGACCACGCGCTGGGGGCTGGACCTCGACGATCCCTTCGAGCCCGGCGGTAACTGCTCGTGGGTGGCGCCGGGCACCGACGGCGACGGACGCGAGGTGGTGCTCAAGGTGGCTTGGCACCACACCGAGGCGCTGCACGAGGCGGAGGCACTGGCCGCGCTCGGCGGACAGGGGGCAGTCGAGGTGTACGCGTTCGAGCACCTGGAGCCGGCCCGACCCGGAGATGGACCAGAGGGCGCCACCGATACGACCGCGATGCTGCTTGAGCGGTGCCGCCCCGGGACCGAGCTGCGCGAACGTCCCGAGGCTGAGCAGCACGTTGTCGTCACCGGCTTGCTCCGATCAGTCTGGGCCGTCGACCTGCCGTCGGACCACCCGTTCCGTCCGCTGTCGGTGATGGCCGACGACTGGGTAGTGCACGCCGAGGAGCGGCTGGCCGCCGACCCGCGAAGACTCGACGGCGGGCTCGCCCGCGAGGGGCTGGCGCTGTTCCGCGAGTTGTCGCGCACTGCAGCGACCGAGGAGCTGCTGTTCACCGACCTGCACGCCGGCAACGTGCTGTCAGGCGGGCGCCGCCCATGGCTGCTCATCGATCCCAAGCCGTACGTCGGCGACCCGCACTACGACGTGCTGCAGCACCTGCTCAACTGCAACCGGTCACTGCAGGCCGACCCGATCGGCCTTCTGACCGAGGTGGCCGATCTGGCCGGTCTGGACGCTGGACGGGTCCGGCTTTGGCTCTTTGCGAGGTGCGTCCTGGAGAGCCTGGGCGACGGTGTGCCGTGGCCGGGACTCGACGTCGTGCTACGCCAACTGGGTGGTCCGTAGAAGCACCGGGCCCCTCCGGGCACCTTTGACTCGTCCTCCCTGATCCAGACCTCCGGACAGACGAGGGTGCCCCCGAAGTGCAGGGCGCATGCAAGGTTTGGTGACCAGTTAAGGATCGGCATACGGTGATCAGTCGGTGTCGATCGTGCAGGGTCGAAATGACCCGCACAGCGTTCCTCATTCGACCTCTTGGTAGCAACGCCATGAACGACTACTCGGGGTCCCTCGCTCTTCAAGCTGCCGGAGTGAAGCTGAGGCGCAACTGGAGCGCCGCACTTGGGACCGGGCTCGCCTTCTGCCTGATCCTTTGGATCCACGGTGGCAATACGTCAGGCAAGTTCCAAAGTGTGCTGCTCTTCAGCGCATATTGGATCGCCCCGTTTCTGGCCATCGTCCTCATCGACTGGCACGACCGCAAAGGCTTCACCACCTATGGAGGTCTCTCGGCTCTCATGGATCTGAAGAACCTCAATACCGGGTGGCCAGCGCTCGTGAGCCTGGTCGTTGGGTTCGGCGCCATGGTGCCCTTCATGAACACCGGACTGCTCGTTGGTCCGGTGGCCAAGGCGTTGGACGGGGCGGACCTCACCTTCTATGTCGGCTTCGTAGTGGCTGCTGCCGTGCACCTGGCGCTGCACACGCTAGAAGTCCCAAACCCAGCGGCCGGCCGAGGTGAGATCGAAAAACCGCACGTCGGGGTGTCGGATACGGCGTGATCCGTCGTGGCCGAGAGGCAGTGCGAGAGGAGGCTCGTTGGACAAAGAATGTCGCTGTACCGGATTTGCCTTCTTTCAACCAAGTGGGGCAATGAAGCCAACCACGGATATTGGAGGCGTACGCTGAACCTCGGAGGTGGTCGCCATGTCGAAAATCGAATCAGCCCGCCGAGGATCTGTCAGGCGACGGGTGGCGCCGACAATCGCTACATTCATCGTCGCTGCTGGAGTGATCTATTTGACGGCCTGGGTTTCTTTGGGCTTACTCCGGCACTTGGTCATGCCTGTCGTCGCCGTGGTCATAGCCGGGTACCTCGCCGTGCAGGTGTACCGCGTCACCGGACGCGATAGGTAGGTCCTCAAACGGAGCGCGCCCGGCGTGAACCACCGCGGTTTCGCCAGATGTGTGTTCGCCGAGTCGGCTATGTGAGCCCCCGCTTGGTCCGGATCACGTTCGGCGGCCCCGATCTCGAGAGTCTTACCGTCGAGCATCCGGCGGCGAGCGTGCGGCTGCTGCTGCCATATCCCGGAACCCAAGAGCTCATCGTCCCGAGCTGGAACGGCAACGAGTTCCTCCTGCCGGACGGGCGACGACCCACGATCCGGACCTTCACACCGCGCCGCGTCAACCCCGAGACCTTCGAGCTCGAGCTTGACATCGTCATCCACGGCGGTGGGGTCGCGTCCGAGTGGGCGCAGACGGCCGAGCCCGGCGACCCGGCGGCGATCTCGGGTCCTGGCCGCGGCTACGCCATCGACCGCGATGCGCCCGCCTTCCTCCTGGTCGGCGACGAGACCGCCATCCCTGCCATCAGTCAAATTCTCAAGGCCCTGCCCGCTCAGAGGCCGGTGCAGGTGCACATCGAGGTCGCCCACCCTGACGCCCGGTTCGCGCTGCCCGATCATCCGCGCGTAACCGCCGAGTGGTATGACCTACCGCCCCACGCGTCTTCCGGCGACACGCTATTCGCCGCCGTCCGCGGCGCCGACCTCGACCCCGGCATCCGGGTGTGGGTGGCCGGAGAGGCCGCGGCGGTGCAACGCATCCGTCGCCACCTCTTTGAGGACCGGGGGCTGCCCCGCTCCCAAGCCTCGGTGCGCGGCTACTGGAAGCACGGCCGCCGTGGCAACGGCGATGACGCCTGAGCGTTCCACCGCGGAATACCCCGGTGTGGCGACGTCGGCCTCGAATTCGCGCCGATCGCGCGATCCATAACTCATGGCTCGCCCACCTCCGGGTGGGCGCATCGCAGCGGGATCGGCGGGGTGTCCCCGGACGACCTCTTCATATAGATCGGGGACTCCGCCGATGTGGGCGCCTATGATACGGCCGGCCGGGGTAAGGAGCAGCGATGGCTGACGTCTCGCCAATGTTCCGGCTGACCACCCTGGGCGGGAAGTCGGTCCCGCTGAAGGACTTGGCCGGCCGGTCGTAGTGTCGGACGGTTCCTTGGTCCTGGCGGCGCCAATGTCGCTCACCGGCCGGTACAGCCACCTGGGGCGGCTGGCGGCGGCCGGGCTCCAACAGGCTGTCGAGGATGTGTCGCACCGCGGGGGAGTGCAGGTGGGCGGGCGGACGCTCATGCCCGAGGTCGTGATTTTCGACGACGGTGGCACGCGGGCAGGCGTACGCCATGCTCTCGACGTGCTGGCGCGTGCCGACCTTGTCATCGGACCCTACGGCAGCGATCTCGTAGTCGAGGCGGCCCGCTGGACAGGGGAGCGAAGCCAGGTGCTGTGGAACCATGGTGGCAGCGCCGACGAGGCGCAACGGCTTCCCGGAGTGGTCTCGGTCCCCGCTCCGGCGAGCCGTTATTTTGCTCCCGTGCTCGACGCCGTTGTGGCTCAGATGCCTGGCGCCCGTGTAGTCGTCGCTGCGGGCAGGGGCGCCTTCGGGAGCTCGGTAGCCAATGGTGCGGTGAGCGCCGCGGGCCGCCTTGGCATGGAGGTGGTGGCGGTGGCGCCCCACGACGAGATTTCTGACCAGCCCGACGTGGACATTCTCTTGGCGGCGGGCTCGTTCGCCGACGACGTGGCGCTCATCCGCCGGCTCCGCCGGCGGCCCCCGGTCCTGGCAGCGGTCGCCGCGGGGCTGGGCGCCTTCGCGGCCGAGGTCCAGGCTGAGGGGGTGCTGGCCCCGTCGCAGTGGGAAGAGGGGGCTCGCTTTCATCCTGACGTGGGGATCCGCCCCTCCGACGTTGTGCGTTCGTTACGCGCCCGGATATCGCCGTTGCTCGAAGTCGGGCCTAACCTCGGGCACATCGATTACCCCACTGCCCAGGCCTATGCGGCGGGACTCATCGCCCTCCGTTGTGTCCAAGAGGCGGGAATAGTCGAGGACGCCGCCCTCCATGCGGCCGCCCGCAGGCTGCGCTGCACCACATTTTTCGGCCGCTTTGGGCTCGGTCCCGACGGGCGGCAGGCCGAACACGCGGTGCTCGTGGTGCAGTGGCACCAACAGGGCAAGCGACTGGTGTGGCCCCCGTCGTTGGCCGAGGTACCGGTCGAGATATGACCCCCGGTAGTGGTCGATCCTCTGGCCCCACCGAGGCGCGTCGTAGTGGAATGCTGTCACGGTCCTTGAAGGTAGGAGCGTGCGGGCAAGAGATACCGCTGAGCGGTTCCTCAAGCTGCTGAACTCGCGATGACCCCTCGACCAGATTCGCGCGTGCGGTTCGTGAAGCGTGCCACGGCTGTGGTCCACCCTCGAAGAGGCCAGGTTGCCCTCGACTGGCAGAGAGGGAGCGTACTGAACCGAGCTTTCGGGCACCTCAGGGATTGCCCCATGAAGCTGGCCCGGCAAGACTGCACATATGTCCCTTCGCGCGCGCTGGTCCGACGCCTCCGCCGCTCTCACCGCCGCACTGGACCTCAGGACGCCACCGATCGCCATCACGTTCTCCGCATCGGTCCCTGCCGGTATCGTGCCGTTCGATGCCCCCATGCCCGCACCCACCCCGGACGGCCGCACCGGTCGGGTTCCAGCAGGGTGCGTGTTTTGGACCAAGGCTGTCGACCGGACTTTCACCACGGTTGCCGCGGACCACGGCAACTGCAGCGTGGGCAGTCTGACCCACGGGTTCGCCACCTTGGACGAGGTTTCCGGCCGCGCAGATGTGGCCGCCCTGCTGGAGTCGGGGTGGGTGACGATGGACATGATTCCCGGTATCCCCGTCGTGGCAGAACGGCCTGATTTCGTGGTCTATGGTCCGCTGGCGGAAACGCCGGTCGATCCGGACGTGGTGCTGATCCGCATCAATGGCAAACAGCTCATGGTGCTCGCCGACGCCCTCCCGGGCCTGCGTATCGAGGGCAAACCCCAGTGCCACATTGTGGCGGTCGCCAAACAACAGGGGGAGGTGGCGGTCAGCGTGGGCTGCATGCTGAGCCGCACTCGTACCGCGATGCCGAGCGCAGAGATGACGTGCGCCATTCCGGCCAGCCACCTCGAGGCCTTGATCGGTCGGATCCAAGCAACCGCAACAACCGATGCCATTGTCGCGTCGTACGCGGCGGAGGATGCTCGCCGTTTCGTCGGAGGGTAGAACCTACTTCTTGGCTGCCTCGTAGTACGGGTTGGTTCCCGCCGCGTGATCGGTGACATCGATCACGCGAATGATCTCAGGAACCGATTCGCGTATGGCCACTTCGATCCCCTGACTCAAGGTCACCGTGGCCATCCCACACCCCGCGCAGCCTCCGCTCAAACGGAGGTAGGCGGCGTCGTCCTCGACGGCCACGAGGTCGGCGCGGCCGCCGTGAGCCGCAATGCTCGGGTTGATCTGTTGTTCGAGGACCAAGAGGATGCGCTGGGCCACATCGCCGCTGAGGTCGGCTGGTGGTCCCGCCATCGCCGGGCTGGCGGCGGCCGGCGCCCGAGGATGGTTGGGGTTCTCGATGACCAACCCGCCCTCACCGACGTCGAGGACGGCCCCGCGCATCTTTTCGATGCTGTCGCTGGGGACCACGAGCGCCAGTCCGTTTGGCGCAGCGGACCAATCCTCTGGCTGGGCGTCGGCGGCCGTCTGGAAATACATGTCGTAGGTGTAGGCGTCCCCGCTCGAACCGCTGATCTCGAGCCAGAGGGCGAGTGAGTCCTCGCCGTCCTCGCTGGCGCGCACCTCGAGCACCATGGCCAGAGCGGCGTCAGTCACTGCCAGGACGGGCACGCCGTTGGTCCCGATCTCGGTCATAATGCCTTCGCCTCAGCCTTCGTTGCTCGGTACCATCCTAGGGCCGTGCCCCGCATCCTCCTGCTGTTGCCAACTGGGACCTATCGAGCAGCGGACTTCCTAGCCGCGGCAGCTCGTCTGGGTGTCGACGTCGTGGTGGGGTCCGAGCACCGTCAGGCCTTAGCCGGGTTCATGGGCGACCGGGCCGTGGTCGTGCCACTCGATGCCGGCGCCGCCGCCGTGGAGGCCATCGTGTCCCTCCATCGGCGGACACCGCTCGATGCCGTGCTGGCCGTCGATGACCAGGGAGTGGCGGTCGCGGCGGCGTCGGCGGCGCGACTGGGACTACGTCACAACCCGCCCGAGGCGGTCGCTATCACAAAGGACAAGGCGCGCATGCGCGATTGCCTGGCCACTGCGTCGGTCCCCCAGCCCGCCTACCGAAT
Organism: Acidimicrobiaceae bacterium; assembly: GCA_003160635.1. GTDB lineage: Bacteria > Actinomycetota > Acidimicrobiia > Acidimicrobiales > RAAP-2 > Bog-473. The sequence goes on from PMLV01000063.1 coordinate 9,399, forward strand.
CGTTGCTCGTGACGCCGACGTTGCCTCGGCAGCGACTGAAGTTGGGTACCCGTGCGTAGTCAAGCCCATCTCACGGTCGGCCAGCCAGGGCGTCATTCGCGTCGACGACGCGACCCAGGCCGACGCGGCCGGGGTACGTATCCGGGCCATATTGGGGGATAGTCCAGAACCCCTTCTCGTGGAGAGCTTCGTATCCGGCGCCGAGGTAGCGGTTGAAGGCCTGCTCTTGGGAGGCCAGCTGAGGGTGCTGGCCGTGTTCGACAAGCCCGACCCCATGGACGGTCCCTTCTTCGAGGAGACCATCTACGTCACGCCGTCCCGGCAACCGCCCTCGATCCTCGCCGCCATCGAGGCCACCGCGGCCCGAGCAGCCGCGGCACTGGGGCTCGTAGAAGGCCCAGTGCACATCGAGCTGCGCCTCAGCGCCACAGGTATCGTCACCATTCTCGAGCTTGCCGCTCGCTCCATCGGTGGCTTGTGTGCCCGGACCTTGCGCTTTGGAGCGGGGATCAGCCTCGAAGAAATCATTATCCGTCACGCCCTCGCTATGGAGCTCGACGGTCTCGCTCGGGAGCCCAATGCGTCGGGCGTGATGATGCTCCCGATCCGATCGGCCGGGATGCTCGAGGGCGTATCCGGCCAGGAGCGGGCCCTCGCCATCGAAGGAGTCGTCGGTATCGAGATCGCCATCGCGTCGGGACGGCCGGTAAGCCCCCTCCCCGAAGGTGATCGCTACTTGGGGTTCATCTTTGCCCGGGGACCGACGGCGAAGATGGTCGAAGATGCCCTCCGCCGAGCAGAGGCCGCTCTCGACGTGCGTCTGCGCTGAATCGCGGCGCTGTCAGCTCCCCGGTAGGCTCGATATTACGCGGGTTCTTCTGATCTCTACCTATGAGTTGGGACACCAGCCGCTGCAGTTGGCCATGCCCGCCACGGCGCTGCTGGCTGTTGGCCACGATGTCCGATGTCTCGACCTCGCCGTCGACCCGCTCGACGCGGCTGCCGTTGAATGGGCGGACCGGATCGCGTTCTCCGTTCCGATGCACACCGCGATGCGCCTGGCGTTGCGCGTCGCCGAGACGATCCGGACCCGACGGCCCGGACTTCCGTTGTGCTTCTATGGACTCTACGCACAGGTGAGCCGGAGTCTCACCGTCAGGTCGGCCGCCGATGCGGTCATCGCGGGTGAGTACGAACCGGGCCTGGTGGCGTGGGCCGGCGGTCAAGACCCCAGTCCGGCAATCCAGCTGACCCGGGTCAGGGCGCGAGTACCAGCCCGCCACCTGTTGCCGCCCCTCGATCGCTACGCCCGATTGGCGGTCGACGGCGAGGAGCGACTGGTTGGATCGGTCGAGGCCAGCCGGGGCTGCTCGCACCGATGCCGGCACTGTCCCGTGCCGGTCGTCTACGACGGGCGAGTGCGGGCCGTGGACGAGGCCGCAGTCGTGGCCGATGTCGATCAGTTGGTCGCCGCCGGCGCCCGCCACATCACGTTCGCCGACCCCGACTTCCTCAACACCCCGCTGCACTCTCGCCGCGTCGTTGCGGCCATCCACCAGCGCCACCCACATCTGACGTTCGACTGCACGACCAAGGTAGAGCACATCCTGCGCTACCCAGAGCTGTGGCCCGAACTGGCGGAAGCCGGGTGTGCGTTCGTTGTTTCGGCGTTTGAATCGGTGAGCGACACAATTCTCGAGCACCTCGACAAAGGTCATAGCGTGGCCGACGCATCCAAGGCCGTGGTGCTCCTGCGCGACCACGGCATCGAGGTTCGCCCCTCATGGCTGCCCTTCACCCCTTGGACCACGATCGACCACCTGGTCGACCTCGTTGACTTCGTGGTGGCCCACGACCTCACACCCAACGTGGACCCGGTGCAGTACACCGTGCGCTTGTTGGTGCCGGAGGGTTCCTTGCTGCTCGGGCGGGCCGCCATGACACCACACCTTGGTCCTTACGATCTGACCCGCCTGGGTTGGACGTGGTCGCACCCTGATCCCGCGGTCGACCAACTGCAGCAGGAGTTGGCAACGCTGGTCGAAGACCGCGTTGAGCAGCCCGCCGCCCAGACGTTCGGGGAAATTGACGTCCTGATTCGTGCCACGGCGGCAACCTTTCGGGCTCCCCCGCCCCGCGGAGCCATCTCGAAAGGAGCGGCGGGGGAGCGAGCTCGGCTCACTGAGCCCTGGTTCTGTTGTAGTGAGCCCACCGAGACGCAGTTGGCACCGCTTGGGTCACCTTGACTTCCATCCGTTGATTAAAGGACGCTGAATCGAGGTCGGATGTCGGCCCTTCTTACCGCGATGTCTGGTCGATGACTCAAGTGGTCACATGGCCGATCACGCGGCCACCTCGCCGGGCTGGTCCAGCGAGCGGAAAATCAGAGCATCGTCGATCCAGTGCAGCGTCGCCCTGGGGATCATCGCCGCGAGCTGCTCGGCGTCTCGACGCGGAAACAGCCGATTCCCTCGGGACCAGGCGATGCCCCGTAGACCCAGAGAACGTGCGGAGCCCGCGCAGCCCACTCGCGAGAGCAGTGGGCGCCAAGGGCTACCACGCGAACTCGACCGGACCGTACACAGTGCGATAGCAGCGCTCCGCGGGAGGAACGGCATCCGATACTGCTCAGCTCGTTACTCGGACGGTCGGCGGGATGCCCGTAGGGGGAGCATCCTCGTGCGGGACGGCCAGACGAAGTCCCGATGGATCGCTCGAACCACACAGATCGCCGATTTGACAGGCCTCCGTCTGATCGGGGCGCGCATCCGCCAGGCTTTGAGGGCGATTCTGTGGCTTCGCGATATGGCCAGGAGCTCTCGTGCTTGCTCCAGTTACTGCGCCCGGCACTTCGGTGACGGTCCAGGTTTCGAGTCCTGCGTGCATAACCCACCCCAGCGGCTGACTTGTCGAGGACAGTCATATTTATCTGCTTGTCATCCGTGAAGGACTCACGGGAGACTCTCAATCATTTGGATTATCTCGTCACGTCTGTAGCCCTGGAGGCGACAGAACTCGATCAGTTCGCGGACACGCTTCACGACGACACCGTGTTGAGGAGTACCTGCCACCGTTATGCCGCGGCCACGTCGGAAGTCGAGGAGACCTTCCTCACGGAGGATATGCAAAGCCCGCAACACGGTGTTCTTATTCACGCCGAGAACGGCTGCCATGTCTTTGGCTAAGGGAAGGCGCTCTCCGGGTCCAGCTTCTCCCTCGGCAATGGCTCTGCGGATTTCGGCCGCCACCTGATCATGAAGAGGCGTTGTCTCTGTTCGGTCGACCTTGACATCAAACATGGTACTAGGCATAGTAGATCCATGGAAGCCGGATTGCTAGGCCCAACGTGACGATTGTTGCCTCGCCGCCGGAGGACCTCCAGGCCAATGCGGCGCAGCTTCTATTCCGTGAGGCTCGCCAGCGCCGTCGACGGAGGTGGCTCGTCGCAGCAATAGCGGTCGCCGTCTTCGTGCTCGTTGGTACGACGGCAGGTTTCGTGGCCAACGGCGGCGGCAGAGGCAACGCCCCAATCTCACCTTCAATCTCGAAAGCAACCCCGCCAACCGTCGGTCCGAACCACTTGGTCACGCCGGGCACTACTGAGTTGGTTTGGTTCGCCTCTGGGGGACTCCACCTGGGAACGCCGGGCCAGGGTACCGACCGCGTTGTTGCCCAGCCCGATGCCGCCGCCACGCGCCTCGTCCATATCGGCACTCGTGTGTATTTCTTCGAGCGACGAGGTAGCAGTGTCTCCGCCCAGAACGGCGGGAACCGCATCGCCGCACTCGACACAGATTCTGGCCGCGTGCATTTGCTCGGTGCTGGCATAAATCTCACTACCACCACTGACGGGCGTGACCTTCTTGTCGCCCTCGATCCCTTCCACCTCGTCGAACTCTCCCCGACCGGCGCTCGACTCTCGCCAGTGTGGACAGTCCCATCCGGCTACACGCTCAATACCTACGCCTCCCAGCACCCACTCGCTGCAGTCGCGGGTGGAATCGCCGTTGAGTCTGCGCGTCCGTATCCTCAGACTTCGGGCACCTACGTCCTGGCCATCTGGGATCCGACCGCCGGCACCGTCCGCGTCCTTGGACGCGACGCCTTTGTCATCGGCTCGTACACACGGCCGGGGGCGAACCACAGTTTGCTCGCCTGGATCGATGGCAGCGGTGCCGGGGTCGATTTCAACCGGTTGGCGATTACTGATACTGCAACGATGAACACCCGCCTCATTTCCAGCCCACAGAGTGGGGTGTTCTCGTCAGCGGTCACGGAGTTTGGACCAGAGGTCATGGAGTTCGGGGGCAACTTCGTGGGTGGGGGAGCATTCTCCCCCGATGGTCGACAGCTTGCCGCTTTTGTGACGGCATTTCGATCTCATGATTGGCCCGACGCCCAACTGGTACTCGTCGACCCGAGCACCGGTTCGGTCCAGCTCATCGCAAATACCGTCGTCCAAATCGGGGAGCCTGCAGGTTGGGCTACTTGGTCACCGACGGGAAGTGATCTGTTCGGCGGGAGCTACCGAGAAGGACCGGTGATTCAGGCCTTCGCATTGAAAGCAGGTCAGGCGCAAGCAACACCGTTGACGTTTGACAAGAACGCCGCTGATGACGTCACCGGCTCGGCGGTGTCGGTTCAAGTGAGTGGCCGCTAAGCCTCGTCCTCCCCATCCTCCCATGATGACGGAATGTGTGTATCCGACCCCCGGGTACCAGATCTCCTACGCCGCCTGCCGAAGACCCAAGTCGAACTGCCCTCGCAGTGATGGGGAGGGGTCGTTCGCCATCCGGTTCACTCCAAGAATCTGCCATGGAGCAGATGTTCGTCCTATGTCCCCTAACGATCGGCTTGCGGCGGTAGTCCTGGGGTCTGGAAACGGGCGTCCGCATGCCGCTGGCCGTTCGGCTAGTGGGAATCATCGGAGTCCTGTTCGCCAGAGCTAGAGACTCTGGCAGTAGGACGGAGACCGAGGTCCCGCCACAAGTCGGCCACAGCGAAAAGGGCGCGCCAAGACTTCCCCGTCAAGAGCGTTTTGCTGACAGGAACCCGAAGGTCAAGTCGGCTCGCATTTGCATCCGATTCTTGAGGAGTCTGGGATGTGAAAGAAGAGTGCAACGCTCTCGTGGTTTCGCGCCTAGTACAGAGTGAGATGTCGACGTGGAGCGAAATGGATACCGATGCACAACTCATCGGCTGGGCAATTGCCGGCGATAGCGAGGCCTTCGCTCAGCTGGTAAGGCGCCATCAAGGGCCGGTCTATGCCTATCTCGCTCGCCGCGCTGGTTCACCTGCCGCCGAAGATCTGCTCGCTGACGTCTGGATGGCGGCCTTCCGCAGTCGGGCGTCGTTCGACGCCCGATGGGATTCGGCCCGCCCTTGGCTCTTTGGGATCGCCCGAAACGGTCTGCAGAAACATTGGGCCCGTCTCCACCGAGAGGTGTCGGGTGAGGGCGAAGTGTCGGATCCCTGGCCTGAGGTTGATGATCGGCTGGCCGCTTCTGTCATCGTCGGGAACTTGAGCGCCGCCCTCAATGCGCTGTCTCGCGAGCAAAGAGAAGTGCTGCTCCTCGTGGCGTGGGAAGAACTTACTCCCACCGAGATTGCCCTCGTACTTGGCATCCCGGCCAGTACGGTCCGCAGTCATCTCCATCGGGCGCGCAGATCGCTGCTCGGTGACGCCACGCCGCTCGCGGCCGCCGAAACCTCCCACTATTGCAAGGAGACGTGATCATGGATGCATTTGACTCGTTACGACAGGCCAGCACGGTTGACGACCCGGCGCCTGAGGTGTTCGAACGGGCCGAGCAGATCCTTTTGGAGTACATCGCCTCGGTGGGCAGTCCGACGACACCATGGGAGAGTGGCCATCGACGACTGAAGTTGCTCAGCGGGTGGTCGCAGCCGTATCGGTGGCTGAGTGCGGCAGCGGTGTTTGTCGTCGCAGGTGGCGTGGCCTTAGCGGTGATCAACCCGTGGGGATCTTCATCGGGATTGGGCGGGTCCGGACCCAGGGCCCAGGTGCTGAGCCCGAACTCGGTTCGCTTGATGGTAGATGCCACAGTGGCTGCCCTCAATTCAGGAGCTGCCCAAATGAACATCACGCAATCCGCCGGAGGATCCCCCGTCAACCAGTTCTCAGTCGACGTCACATTCTCTGGAGAGAACCTCGACGAGGCGGTGACGTTCACGTCCTATCCTCCATCGCAGTCCAACGGACCGCCGAGCAACCCCTCTACCTCCACCAGCGATTTACGGTTCGTCGACGGAAGCGCCTACCGCCAACTCGACGGCCAGTGGTACGTCGAGACCGGGCCCAATGCCAGCACGTTCCTTACCTTCCCCAATCCTCGGAGTTTCGTGAGTCACATCAGCCCGTCGGCCGACCTGGTTTCGCTCGGACAAGTCAATGTCGGAGGCGAAGAACTAACTCACCTCCAAGCCAGGAATCCCGCCGTGCTCGGGAACCTGGGCGTTGACGGGACGGCGGGTGGCACCGACACGGCCTTCGATGTCTGGGTCGACAGCAAGGGCGTCGTGCAAAGAATGACGATGACCGACACCTACCGGACCGGTGTCTGCACCTCGGAGACCACGCCAGCGACGGTCCCCATGCATTGCACCTACACCGACGACACGGGCACGATAGATATTGCATTCTCCAACGTCGGCGCACCAGAGACTGTCATTGCCCCGG
>PMLV01000116.1 GCA_003160635.1 Acidimicrobiaceae bacterium
ACCCAACGTGATTGCGAACGGGGCACCCAGGCCACCTTCCCAAAGCTCTGCGTGGGAGTTGATCCACGTCAGCGCATGGTTTTCGGTGTATGGCGAGGGCATGGCCGTCCACCGCGGGATCTCCGGATCCTGGCAGGCGGCGCAGACCGCTGGAATGTCGTCGAGCGTGAACGGACGAAGTTCGACGACTTCATCTGCCAACGCAGGATCAGGTGGCGTCAGGCGCATCACACAAGAGACTATTGCGACCATCGAGGGATGGTGACCAGCCAGGGATCGGCTTCCGAACAGCCGACAAACCGTCTTCAACGTCAGACTCCTCGGAATCGGATGCAGGGCTGCGGTTGGGGGTCCCGCCGTTGGATAGTTCTTTCGATGAGCGACGGGTATGGTGCGCTCGTGGACGCCATATCGGTGAGCGGCCTGCAAGGAACCGGCAAGTCGACCTTGGCCAGAGCGCTCGGGTATGCCATCGGTGCAGTCGTCTTATCCCGGGGACCGCTTATGGACGTCCTCCTTGCCGGTGGCGTGCCGGTTGATCCATCCGAGGGAGATGGGACTCAAGGGCGTTGGCGACCTCGCTTACGATCTTCAGACTGCCCTCCTTCGCGAACAGCTGAGCATGGGCCATTCCGTGGTGCTCGACTGCGGAGCCGACTGGCGTGTGCGGGAGAGTTGGAGGAAGGTGACGGACGAGGCAGGTGCATCATTTTGGCTCGTCGACACGGTCTGCTCCGACGCGGAGGTTCATCGCAAACGATTCGAGGCTCGTGGGCCGATCTGGCACTGCGACGCTGGTCAGACCTGGGACATGGTCGATGCTCTACGAGCGCCATTTCGTCCACATCCACAGGCCGCGTTCCTGGCCGACGCCATTCGATCAGTGGACGAGAACGTCGAATCGATTTTGGCCCTCATCCGAGGCGAAGTGAATCCCTGACACTTTCATACGCCGAGGCGCATGGGGATCCCTGACGGGTCGCCGTGCCTGGTGCTTGCACCGATTACTCACTCAGAATCTCGATGGGTCATGTGGGAGATATGCGTCAGATTGTCAGCTGACAAATTCGACAACGAACAATTCTTGTTCTGCGGTCTCGACAGCGTCGGCACAGTAGTTGGCGCGGACCCAAGCGACCGCCTCGCCGTGAGGATGGCCGGTCAGGATTGCAAGGCAGGCCAAGGCCGTTCCGGTTCGCCCGTGTCCCCCCATGCAACCGACCTCCACCCGTTCCCCGGCACGAGCCCGCTCGAGCACCGACTTCAGGGCAGTGACGACGTGGGTCGCATCATCGGGGACACCGAAGTCCGGCCAGTCGAGGTGATCGTGGCTCCACGGCGGCTGCCACTTGTGATCAAGATAAAGCCCGTAGTCCGGTGGTTGTTCACGGACGTAGGGGTCCGCGGCATCGAAAGATACGGCGGTGACCTTGGTGCCGTCGGGCAATACGACCACCGAACGGTGCAGATGCACTTCAAATCGCTGGTGCGTGTGGTCGGGGTCAGTGCACTTGGTCACTTCAAGGTCCAGGTTCCCGTGCACCTGGCATTCGGTGCAAGCCACTACCGAGCGCGTGTCGACCACTTCCTCATTCTTGCAGCACGCGGAAGTTCGACAGGCGCCAGCATTCGAGGGGCCCGGGGCGAAGGCTTCACCGCAAGCGCGAGTGGTTCTCGCAAGCCGATCCGCTCTTGGGACAGCTCGAGGCATGGGCGTGATGGTTCTAGGAGCGGTGTGATCGGCCAAGCCTGGTCGATTTGATGACCTCCGGTACGATTCCGAGGTGCTGATAAAAATGTCGGAACTCTTCGGGCGCACGTTGCGAGACGACCCGGCCGACGCCGAGGTTCCGAGTCATCGGTTGCTGGTTCGAGCAGGCTACGTGCGCCGGGTTGCTCCTGGGGTGTACTCATGGCTACCTCTTGGCCTGGCGGTGTTGCGCAACGTAGAAGAGATAGTGCGCGAGGAGATGGTCGCCATCGGAGCGCAAGAGGTTTTGTTCCCGGCGCTGATCCCACGTGATGTCTTCGACCGCAGCGGTCGTTGGGCGGACTACGGCGACGCCCTGTTCCGTCTGAAGGATCGTCGGCAAACGGACTACCTCTTGGCGCCCACCCACGAGGAGATGTTCACCCTCACCGTGAAGGCCGAGTGCTCCTCCTATAAGGATCTTCCGTTGTCCCTGTTCCAGATCCAAACCAAGTATCGAGATGAGGCCCGCCCCCGAGCCGGAGTGATGAGGGGTCGTGAGTTCGTCATGAAGGACTCCTACTCCTTCGACCTCGACGACGCAGGATTGGCCCGTTCCTACCAGGCGCACCGCGACGCCTATGAGCGGATCTTTACCCGACTCGGACTGACCTATCGGATCGTGGGGGCTGTGTCGGGCGCCATGGGGGGCTCGGCATCCGAAGAGTTCTTGGCGCCAGCCCAGGTCGGTGAAGATACCTTCGTTGAATGCTCGGGGTGCGACTACGCCGCCAACACCGAGGCAGTGGCTATAGCGTCGCCTCCGTCACAATCGGACGGCCACCTCGCAATGACGATCCTCGATACGCCGGACACGGCGACCATTACGGCCCTGGTCGACGCGCTGAACACGCACCCCAAACTGAATGGGCGAACCTTCACTGCAGCCGACACCCTGAAGAATCTGGTGGTCAAGACTCGAGCTCCTGGGGCGACGGTGTGGGAGTTAGCGGTCATCGGAGTCCCAGGCGACCGCAATGTCGACCTGAAACGCCTGGCAGCGCAACTCGAACCGACCGAGGTCGAAGTGGCTGGGCCAGAGGACCTGGAGCGGCATCCAGGATTGATCGCCGGATACATCGGTCCGCAGCTATTGGCGTCGCTCAACATCCCTTATCTTGTCGATCCGTTGATCGCTGAAGGCTCAGTCTGGGTCACCGGGGCTAATCAATCGGGTCGGCACGCCATCGACGTTGTGCGAGGTCGCGATTTCGTGCCCGACGACGAGATCGGGGCGGTTGAGATTGTCGACGGGGATCTCTGTGTCCGCTGTGGCGCGCCCTTGCGCGTCGCCCGAGGGATCGAACTGGGGCACGTGTTCCAGTTAGGACGTAAATACGCCGAGGTGTTCGGTCTCGAAGTCCTCGGACCCGATGGCAAACCCAAAGTAGTCACCATGGGCTCTTACGGAATTGGGATATCGCGCGCTGTAGCCGCCTTGGCCGAACAGACCCTCGACGACCTCGGCCTGTGCTGGCCACGCTCGGTGGCGCCCGCAGACGTGCACCTGGTAGCGACCGGCAAGGGAAACGTGCCCTTCGAAGCGGGAGAATTGCTGGCCAGCGAACTGCAATCGGGCGGGGTCACGGTCCTCTATGACGACCGACGAGGCGTCTCAACGGGAATCAAGTTCCGAGACGCCGAGATGATCGGTATCCCAACCATTGTCACGGCCGGGCGGGGCCTCGCTGACGGGCTCGTCGAAGTCAGAGATCGGGCGACCAACGAGCGCCGAGATCTCCCGCTGGCCACCGCAGCTGGGATCATCTCCCAAAGCCTGAGAACCACCGAGTCCTTGTTCAGCTGAGGATTCCCACATCACCCAATGTGTGCCTGCGCCGTGCGGCCGGTTTCAAAAGTCGTACCCGTCCCCTAAGCCGATCGTCTTGTGGGCCGGTCGGAGGCCGATTACCCGTGGCGTGCGCTCCTCGCCGAGAGGTCCCTGCGCCTAGAAAGAATCC
>PMLV01000335.1 GCA_003160635.1 Acidimicrobiaceae bacterium
TGCGATTACTTCAGCGCGCTCCTAGACCACGGCCGCCCGGACAACTGGTTCGAGTCGGCCAACGGAGGATGGACAGATGGTGCCGGGGACGCCGATACTTGTCTCCGTTTCCGGAGGGACGTAGGGCCGTATGTCGCAAGGCGGGTGAAGGGGTCTGTTGCGGCCCGGCTTTGGGTGCCTTAGCTGCAGAGCATGACTGGGTGGAGAATCGAGGTGCCGTCGCCTAATATCTGCAAATCATGCTCCTCGCTGGCATTCTCGTGCTCGCCAGCGTTGTCTTCGGGATTGGAATTTACGCATGCGCGCCCTCCATTTCCGTCGCGATTGCGCTACCTGCGTCCTTTCTCGTCTTGCATATCGGGGGAAGTGGGGGAGGCAATAACTTAAGCGTCAGCGATGCAATTCTTTTCATTGCAACTTTGTGTGCACTTCCGTTGATGCACTTGCGAGGTGCGGTGAACCTCAAGCGTTGGATGGTGCTGGTGGCCATTTATCAAGCGACCACACTGTTGTCGGTCGTCAACAGTCCAAACCGCTTTGACGCGGTCGAGTGGTTTCACCAGATCCTGATGGTTGTAGGAGCGGCGCTCGTAGGATGGGTGATGGTTGAAAGAAGCCGAGTTCGAATAGGCTTTAGGGGCTATCTGCTTATTTCATCCGTCCTTTCAGTCTGGGCGATGGTACTATGGATTGCACACAGTCTTCACCCTATCGCTGGTCTGCCATATGGCCTTCAGAAGAATACTCTTGGTGACCTAATCGTCATAGCGATCTTGGCGGTACATCTTGCGCCGACCTGGATAGGGTTCACGGACCGATGGATGGGCGTCTTAAGATACGTATGTATTGCCGGAGTTATCGCCACAGGGTCACGACAAGCAATGATCGGGCTCGTAGTGGCCGTATTTGTTGTGACCCTTCGAGATCGTCGATTGCTTGATCGGGGGGCAAAGAGTCGCAAATCAGTGCTAATGCTCCTGGCATTAGCACTGATTGCAGCTGTTGTCTATACGGGTCTTTCCGATGAAATTGCAAGTCATAGTCATCTCAACAGTTTAGCGGTGCGATCAGCATCTTACGCTCAAACGCTCAAGATTTGGCATACCTCCCCCCTCTTCGGTGTGGGCGAGAGATATTGGTACAATGGGCACTTCCCCGGGTCCTTTCAGCCACCGAATGCTGAGATCGGGATGTTGGCGACAGGCGGCATGGTTGGACTTGCGGGTTTCCTAGTCCTAGTCGTGGGAACATTGTGGATGCTATGGCGGCTTCCGAGTGCTCTCGGATCGCTTGCGCTGGCCGTCATGGTGGCGCATGTCGTTGAGGGCCAGTTTGATATCTTTTGGGTTACAGCTACTGGTTCGGTCCCTTGGATTATTATGGGAATGACGTTTGCGCTCGCTCGGCAGAGTGACGCTAGGAAGATTGTCCATCGTCCTAGCGCCGCGGTCACTGGTCATAAGAGTCTATGACAGGGGATGTTTTTGTGGGTGCATGACTAAATTCCCACCCGATGTGTTAGTGATGTCGGATTTGGCTATAGGTCTAGTTTCCAGTCACTGGACACTGCTTGGTAAAGAATCCCCTGTTGTTTGGCTACCGTGCTCCAGAAGAACCTGGCGACCGATTGCAAGGCAGCGCTCCGTAGACTCGCCCAAATCTCATTCTGCGAAGACAACGTCTGAAGGGCTTGAGCAAGCGCCTGCGGATCGCCAGGTGGCACGAGCAGTCCACCGGGCCCGACGACCTCAGGCAGCGCTCCGGTAGCGCTGGCTATTACGGGTACTCCGGATGACATTGCCTCGACGGCGACCCTACAGAATTGTTCATCCCATCCGGGCACAGGTATCGAAGGCACCACGACAGCGTCGAGTCGCCGGTAGAACTCCGGTAGATCGGACTGCGGCATATAGCCGACAAAGGCCACGCGATCGTCAAGTCCGAGCGAGTGCGCCCGTTGCTTGAGTCGTCCGTCAGCGGGTCCGTCTCCGGCGATCTCTGCGGTGACATTCCCAGCTAATGCAATTGCGTCAAGTAGGACATCGACGCCTTTATGGGTTTCAAGCCGGCCTACGTAGCCAATGTGTAGCCGGCCGAGAGTTGGTTCATCGCGCTGCGCAGGTGCAAAGTCGGCTGGATCCAAGCCGAGGGGGAGAGTGACGATCAACCCACGCAGGCCTTTCTTCCGGAGAATTGCTCCTGCTGCTTCGTTGCACGGATACGCGCCGGCGGCCTCTCGGAGGCACCACCTCTCGAACCAACGGAACGGGGGCGGGTACCGCTTTTCTATGTTCTGGGCTGAATAGACGACGAAGGGGACACGCCGGGCGCGGAGCATTCGCAGGACGAGAAGCTCGCCCATGGCGAGGCTGCAAGGCTCCTCATGGAAGTCGAGTAGGTCGAAACTGTGTCGGCCGAAGAATGTCCACAACTGCCAGGGGTCGTAGAGGAAGAGGTTCGGTCTGGTTCCGTAGGTGCGGACAGCGTGAGCGAACTGGTCCGTTCCGGCGTCGAACGAGACTATGGCTCCACCCTCATTCCACTCGCGGGCCGTCACGAGGGTCTCGTCGATTCCCAGGTTGATCAACTCACGGTCGCGAGCGCGCCAAGCTTCGACTACGGCGCTGTGAAAAATGCGCAAGACTCGTAGCGAAGACTGGGGACGAACCGCCACGTGCCGCGGGCTTGTCACCATGCTTCCGAGGGTACCAGTTGAGTCCACCACCGATCTGCACGAAGAGATGAGCCGATGCGGAACCAAGCTTGGTGCAGATCCGAAATGTCGGGACCGTGGCGAGGAAGCCACCGTGTGAAGAGTGGACATTTTCTTGCGGTTCGTTGATGATGAGCAGACGGTGGTGGCGCTCGATGTGGTTATCGTGACATATAACTCGGCGGAGTACCTCCCGGGCGTGCTCGGCTCCTTGCCGGATTGGGTTGATGTCGTCGTTGTCGATAACGCGTCATCCGACAATAGTGCCGAGCTGGCGAGAAGAGCAGGCGTCACGGTTGTGGCGAACGACGTGAACGCCGGCTTCGCTGCGGCCTGTAACCAGGGGGCTTTGCTTGGAGGTGCCGACTTCGTCCTCTTTCTTAACCCAGATGCCCTCGTCGACGGAGAGAACCTCGAAAAACTGCTCCGCCGGATGGAAGAGGATCCTGGGATCGGCGTTGCCTCACCGATCATTCGGCATCCGGACGGGTCACAACAGAGGGAGCGTTGGCCGTTCCCGAGTGCGGGTGGTGCGTGGCGAGAGGCCCTCGGCCTCCATCGACTCGGCTCGCGCTCGGGTGATGACCAGGGGTTCGTGATCGGGGCCTGTTTCATCGTCCGTCGTTCGGTCTTTACGGAGGCCGGGGGATTCGATACCCGGTACTGGCTCTATGGCGAAGAGGCCGACCTTTGTCGGCGTATCCGTGATGGGGGGTGGAAAATTGCGACTGTCGACGATGCAACGGCAGTCCATGTCGGTGGTGCGAGCTCCGAGCCGACAGACCTCTTTATCTTCGAACATTTTTGCAGGGGGGGTGAACGGTTCGTGGCCGACCATGCCGGAATGCCGGCCCTACTCAGCTTCCGGCTGGCCAACTTGCTCGGTTCAGCAGTGCGAACGATGGCTCCCGGCTCGAGAGAGCGGAGGCAGTTGCACCAGGCCCGCTTGCGTCGAGTTCTCCGTCAGTTCGCCAAGGCTCCGTTCTCCGTCGGGATGAACAGTCCGGCGAGTGCAGCACGTGGGCATTCGATCGTGGTGTGCTCCCTCGAAGCCTGGGATGACGTGTGGCGCCGAAATCAGTTTCTCGTACGGGAGCTACTCGACGCCGATCCCCATTTGCGGGTCCTGTTCGTCGAACCAGCGTTCGACCGTCTCCACAGGCTCACCGCCGGTGGCGGAGGCGACCGAAAGCGGGGACTCCGGTCAGCGCGACCAGACGGACGTCTCATCGTTCTTGAGCCCGTGAAGACGCTCCCTCGAGTGCTCGGTGGATTCGCTGATTGGTCGCTTCGTCGACAGGTTCGACTCACCGTTAGCCGGTTGGGCTTTGACGACCCTACGCTGTGGGTCAACGACGCGTCCTATGCCTGTCTAGCGCAGGAGACGGGCTGGTCCACTCTCTACGACATCACCGACGACTGGCTCCGTTCTTCGCAGACGGAACGGGCTCGACGACGCCTTAGGGAGAACGAGGCACGGCTCTTCAGCCGTGCCGGGGCTGTGGTCGTGTGTTCGGCGGACCTCGTTGCGAGCCGTCGCCAACAGCGTTTAGATCTGGAGCTGGTACCGAATGCCGTGGACGTCGAGCACTTCTCGCGACCCCAAGACCGGCCTACGGACCTTCCGAAGGCTCCGATCGCGGTCTACGTGGGCACCCTCCACGAGGATCGGCTGGACATCGACCTGATCGCCGACCTGGCCGGGGCGATTCCGAACCTTGCGATCGTCCTCGTCGGACCGAGCTCTCTCAACGCGGTGTCGATTGAGCGACTCGCTACTCATCGGAACGTGACACTGCTGGGACCGCGGCCGCACGCGGTCGTGCCGGCATATCTCCAGCACGCAGACATCGTGATCGTCCCCCATATCGTGTCGCCCTTCACTGAGAGCCTCGACCCGATCAAGGCGTACGAGTGCCTCGCTGTCGGTCGACCGACGGTTGCGACGCCGGTCGCGGGATTCCGAGCGCTCCCGTCCCCGGTAGTAGTGGCTGAGAGGGAGAGCTTCGTCGCCGGGGTTGCCAACACATTGGCGAGGGACTACACCGTCGTGAACAGCGTGGTTCCTAGCTGGACTGAACGGGCGGTGGCGTTCGCTGGAGCACTGCGACGAGCGCGCGACCCGAAGTCTCGACGAACCTCTGTGGTATTTGTCGACCATTGTGCTGAGCTCTCGGGGGGTGAGCTCTCGCTCGTCAGGTTGTTGCCGGCGCTCAAGTCGGTCGATGTCCATGTGGTGCTGGGTGAACAGGGGCCGCTGGCAGGTCGATTGCGTGCAGCAGGGGCGACGGTCGAAGTTCTCGAGCTGGACCAAGGTGTGCAGCACACTCGGCGGGACGAGGTCAAGGTCACGAGCATCGGTTGGCGCAGATTATTAGCTGCTGGTCGTGACGTGTCGACGCTGCGTCGGAGGTTGCGCGAGATCAGCCCCGATATCATCCACACGAACTCCCTGAAAGCGGCGATCTACGGCGGATTCGCAGGACGGCTCGCGGGAGTGCCTGTGATATGGCACATTCACGATCGAATCGCTCCGGACTACCTGCCAAGGCAAACGGTGATGGCGGTGCGGTTGCTCTCCAAGATCCTACCTAATGAGATCATCGTGAACTCTCGAGCAACCGGCGAGACCCTCGGACCAAGGACGAAGTACCACGTCGTGCCCAGCCCAATTGCAGAGTCGGACCTCCGATATGAGCCTGCCGATCCGGCCACCCATGCGAGACCCTTTCGAGTAGCCATGGTCGGCCGACTCGCTCCGTGGAAGGGTCAGCATGTTTTTCTTGAAGCCTTCGCACGGGCCTCTCTCGACGGGGATGCTGAGGCCGTGATCGCGGGGACCGCCATGTTCGGCGAGGACGACTACGCAGAAGCGCTGCGCGATCAGGCACAGGAGCTCGGGATCGCTCACTGCATCGAGTTTGCCGGCTTTGTTGAGGATGTCCCGACGCTCATCCGTGGTGTGGACGTCGTGGTGCATGCGTCGGTCAGGCCGGAGCCTTTTGGTCAAGTCGTGGTCGAGGGCATGGCTGCGAGTCGGGCGGTGATCGCTTCGGCAGCGGGGGGCCCGCTCGAGATCATCACGGACGGTATCGACGGTATTCTGGTGCCCCCGGGCGATTCGACGCTATTAGCGGCGGCCCTCTCGCGCCTTGCCGCCGATCCGGAGCTTCGCTTTCGATTGGGTGCCGCCGCGAGAGAAAGAGCAAGGGCGTTCAGTCCCGATGTCGTCGGTACAATGGTTACTCGAGTCTATTCCGACGTGCTCAAGTGCAAATAGGAAGACAGGGGGTGTTCAAGTGCGAGCGTCCTCCTCGGCGACCACCTGTCGAATTCTTCGCTGGAACGAAGCAGCGGAGAACTGTTCTGCATGGACTTGCAGGGACAACTGATCCCACGATTGCTCGGTTGCTGCTTTCATAGCGATTGCGACGTCCTCGGGAGCCAGTGAATCGAAGAAGATACCGGTGCGGTTCTCAACAACCGTGTCGAGAAACCCACCGGCTCGCAGGACGACCGATGGACGACCAAAGCAAGCTGCCTCGAGTGGGGTGAGGCCATAGTCTTCGAAGGAAGCGGAGACAAGCGCCACTGAGTTTCGGTAGAGCCAACGGAGCGTGGCATCGTCGACCTGGCTCACGAATTGAACGTTAGGGCCCGCGATGCTCTCAATGTCCGACCGAGCAGGGCCGTCGCCCACGATCACCAGTCGGGCGCCGGGTACGAGCCGAATCGCCTCGGCGACAACCTGCACGTTCTTGTACGGCAGAAGCCTGGCAATGCAGAGGAAGTATCCTGGTTCCAGGCCGAAAACCTCCCGCTCGGGACCATCGGGTGTGAGCGCCGGGGGCGGCGGCAACACCTCAGCTTCTCGTCCGTAGGCGGCTTGGATCGCATCTGCCATGATGGTCGAATTCGTAAGGTAGCGGTCCGCTGACGTGGCTGCATGCAGATCCCAGCGACGCAGAGGTGGGGCAAGCAGGCGGAGTGCCATAGCTCGGGCACTTCTCGTCAGGAAATCGGCTCGTATTCTCGGCGAGTTCCCTCCACACGGACGGCCAAGGCTTCGTTGAGGCGTACCCAGGTATCGCTCGGCCTGGTAAAGCCACCGTGCCGGAGCGTGACAGTAGACGACTTTTCGGCCTCCTGTTCTCGTGCCGTGAGCCCAACCACTTGAACTACAGAGGAGCACGTCCGCATCGACCCGTAACGCCGAGAATGACGGCGCGAGAACTGGAAAAGCCAGGCGATGCTGACGGCGGAGGATTCCGAACCTGTTGAGTGGCATTGTCTGGATGTCGAGACCGGCGAATTCCGGATATGTGCCTTCGGGATGGTACAGCGAGGTGTGGAGGGGGGCGTCGGGAAACGTCTCCGCCAAGAGCAGGACGACGCGCTCTGCGCCGCCCCGCTGGGTGAGGTAGTCGTGCACGATGGCGACTGAGGGTGTTCCCACCGAAGCGCGACGATCAGTACGCACCAATCCCCCGCACCATTGCCCGGGGTGTATCCCAGACGATCTTGACGTCCCACCACAGGGACCAGCTGGCCACGTAGAGATAATCGAGCTGACGGAGATCGTCCGTGCTGAGGTCGTTTCGCCCGGAGACCTGCCACAGGCCGGTAATGCCCGGCCGGAGCTCGAACCGCCGGGCTTGCCACCCCGCAAAAGTCTCGGACTCGCTTTCGGTGAACGGTCGTGGTCCAACAAGTGACATGTCGCCGCGGAGGACGTTGAGGAATTGCGGTATCTCATCGAGGCCCGTCCGACGCATGAAGCCGCCGATTCGGGTAATTCGTTCGGCTTCCACGCCCTTGTTTCGTAGTTCATGGAGTGGGATCGATGCGTGCTGCGCGCTGATTTCGGACTCGTCGGACTGTGTCGACTCGTCGACTGCCATGGTCCGGAACTTGTAGATCGTGAACAGCTGGCGACCCTGTCCCACTCGTTCCTGTGGGAAGAGCACCGGTCCGGGTGAGCTGAGCTTGATCAGTACCGAGAGGAGGAGTGCCACGGGGGAGAGGACGAGGAGGAGCAGCGAACCCGCGATGATGTCGAACCCGCGCTTGAGGAAGTGGTCCCATCCGCTGAGATGCGCCGGCGCCACCTCAACGAGAGGGAGACCATAGACGTCGGTGATGCGGGACCGCCAGGAAACCAGCTCGAAGTAACGGGGGACGATGGCGATGTGGACCGAGGCGGGTAGCGAACGGAAGACGGTCACTGAATTGTGCGACAGGACAGTTGGGAAGGCGACGATGATGCGGTTGGCATGGAATTTCTCGCAGAGCTGGGGGAGGTCGTTCACAGTGCCGAGCGAGCCCTCCTCTGCGGTGGAGGCGTCGACTACTCGCCCGACCACCTCGACTCCCTTGGTGAGGCTGGAATAGGTGGCGATGCGATCGACGAGGGAGCCGGAGCCTACGATGAGCACCCGAGTGTGCACACCACGCCGGAACGCACTGAGAGTCGCATGCGCGACCGTGATGAGGGCGATGGCGACGATTGCGGCCAGCAGAAGCTGTGTGGAATTGCTCTCAGTGACGTCGAAGATGAGGTGCAGAGTCAAACTGAAGGCGATGGACAGGACGCATCCGGCACAGAGGGCGACGGCCAGTTCCTTCAACTCGGAGAAGCTGCTTTGGTACCGCGCCCAGCGACTCGACCGGTAGAAGCCGGCCAGGGCCAGAGCGATGACAATCGCCACGGGAAATGAAGCATCGCTCACGGCGTTAGCCCAGAACTTGCTCAGCGAGTTGCTCTCCGCCGGGGAGATCATTGCGAGCAGGAGCAACGCAAGGGGGAGGGCAATGGCCGCGGTCACCAGGTCAAAAGCGAGCAGCCAGATAGCGGGCCACTGGTCACCCGCGATCGGGGCCGCGCCAACTTCGTCGTCCACATCGAAGTCGCGCAGGTCGGGAGCGTCCACTAGGTAGCCGTCATTCATATCGATCGTGTGCACCTGATCTCGTCTTCGTGTGGGCTCGGCGAGCCGAACCAACTGTCGCTCAATGGTGGCCCGGCTTCCCGGACCGGGGTCCGCCCGAGACTCATGTGGTCCCGCCATTAATCGCACTCTGAATCGTCCCAGGTCCAGGTCTGAATTGTAAGGGGCGAAAGTCACTTCTGTATGTAACGTGGTTCGATTCACGGAGCGTTCATATGCCAGCGAGGAACCAACCGGACCCTGGTCGGCATCTGCGGGGCAAATGCTCACATTCGTCACGAGGTTGTCGCGCCAGCACCCACGTTGCAGAGTCAGCCGCCTTGGCCAGTGCACCCCACTCGTAGAAGACGCTGTGGATCCACGCGCAGGGACCGCCTGGGCTGGCCGGGTCGAAGAACAAGGTGCCGTGGTAGCAGCGGTCGAACCGCGTGCGGGCCCGGGTGGTCTGCGGTATCCCCGGAACCACAATGATTTGGCGCCAATTGTGAGTACGGGCCAGCTTGGTAACGGCTCGCGCTTCCCCTTGTGTCGTGGCGGGATGCGGATGGAAGCAGATCACCGTCACGGCGCGGACCCCTCGCGCGCCAGTGCGAGACCCTTCGGTAGCCGCGGTACCGAGCCACCGAGGACGACGATGGCGTCGGAGCGACGTGGTGCGTTGGTGCTCGGCCACACGAAGAGAATGGCCGTGACCACCAGGAACAACGCGACGAGTGCACCGAGGGCAAAGAGGGTGTGGCGACGCCCCCAATGCCGTTGCGACGTCGTTGAACGGCGTGGACACCTCCGTCGACATGGAGGATCTCGCCGGTGGTCATGGGAAACAGATCGCTCAAGAGCGCGATGCAAGCCCGTGCCACGACGTCAGAGTTGTGAACATCCCAGCCGAGGAAGACGCGGGTGGCCCAGGTGTCCTCGAAGGCGGCGAAGCCGGGGATCGACTTGGCGGCCATGGTGCGGACTGGGCCGGCGGCCACCAGATTGACCCGGATGCCGTCGGGACCGAGTTCCTTGGCCAGGTAGCGGGTGAGGGACTCGAGGGCCGCCTTGGCTACGCCCGTCGAGTCGTAGAGAGGCCAAGCCACCGTGGCGTCGAAGTCGAGGCCGACGACCGAAGCGCCCCCGTTGTGGCCCGCCTTCGTGAGGAGGGGCCGGCGCTCCAACCTGGCCCAGACAGTGTCTAAGCGCTCAGTCGGTATCGGCCTCGCTCAGGGCTGTGTCACAGCGTTGTAACAACCTGACCGGTACCAGCGGCAGGGTCGACGAGGATGGCGCTCCTGGGACCGGTCCGAGGCCGATTTCCGGTCGCTGGTTGCTACTCCGTCCAGCAAACGGCGCCATTTATGCCCTACAGTTGCTTTTAGTGACCAATAACCCTTCTCCAGTTGCTGAATCGACCTCAGATCAGCCCGATAACGGTGCACCTGTTGCTCCGGCCCTCTCCCACCGCGCCGGCCGGCTGGCCGTCGCCACGCCGCAGACCAAGGCCGGCCTGTCCCGCCAGGCCAAGGCCGGCACCGCCTTCCGGGTGGCGCCAAACGTCTACATCGTCGGTGCCACGCTCACGCCGGAGCACGCCGTCGCCCATCACCGCACCGCCATCATCAGCGTGTTCTGGCCCGGCGCAGTCCTGAGCGATCGCACCGCCTTGACCGGCGGTATGCCCTCCGAGGGGTGGATCTTCATCGCCCATCCAGACCCCGCCCGCCGCTCCTACCTGGAGCTGCCCGGGGTTACCGTCTCACCCCGTGTCGGCCCTGGTCCACTGCCGGGCGACACGTCCATGCCCAACGGACTTCATATCTCCGGTCCGGCGCGTCGACTCGTCGAGAACGTCAGCATCGCCGGACGACCGCCTCGCGGGCGCCCGAGACGCCAAGCGGGCACCGAAGCGGTCGAGGACGAGATCGACAAGCTGGCCCGTCAAGGTGGTGCCGGAGCGATCCAGAACGTCCTGAGTCAGCTCGACGCCATCGCTGGCCAGCTCCCGGCAGGTCCGGTCGAGGTAGTACGGAGCCGCCTCGCCGCTGTCTTGGAATCTTTCAGCGGATCGAAGCCCGCGTCCGAACGCCTGGCCGCGCGATTGTCCGGCGAGCCGTACGACGAGCACCGTCTGTCGATGTTCCGCTCCCTCGCCGAACTGCTCGGCGACACGGCGCCTGAGCCCCGTCCTGCCCTCGGTCTGCCCGAGCGATGGACGTGGGAGCCCTTCTTCGAGGCGTACTTCTCAAACTTCATCGAAGGAACCGAGTTTGGCGTGGACGAAGCCCGCGAGATTGCCATCGACGGTGTCATCCCGTCTGCACGACCGGCCGACGCCCACGACGTTGCTGCCACCTACCGAATCGTCTCCGACCCAGCCTCCCGTGCACTCGCGCCAGCGAGCGCCGACGAACTCTTGGGCCAGCTCCGCGACCAGCACCGCGTTCTATTGGCGGCGCGACCCGAGAAGCGACCAGGCGAGTTCA
>PMLV01000280.1 GCA_003160635.1 Acidimicrobiaceae bacterium
AAAGGGCAACCGGTGGCTACGATTGAACAATCGACGCTACCTTGAGGATTCGATCCACGATCGATGCGAGCGATTGACATTTTGGTGCCCTTCACCTCAGATTAGGAGAGCCTTCGTCCTCGCAGAGGGAAAGTTTGCAATACGGTCAACCCGAGTCGCACATGCGTACCGCTTGACCCGGTTTTGAGCCATGTGCTAAGCCAGTGCATAGCAGGGGTGCTCGGCGCTCGTAAGTAGACGGTCGAGAATCAATTGGGGATCGGGGCTGCTATGAGTGACTACGACTCAATCGACTGGTTCACCGACGAGTCCCTTGCGAAAGATCCGTACCCGTACTTCGATCACCTACGTTCGAAGTGCCCGATCCAGGCGACTGCTCACCGCGGGGTGGTGGCCGTGACCGGCTATGACGAGGCATCGGAGATCTTCCGCGACCCTGAGACGTTTTCTGCCTGCCTCACCGTGGTCGGACCATTCGCGAAGTTCCTTCCCCTCGAAGGTGACGACGTGAGCGAGATCATCGAGGGCCACCGCCATGAGCTCCCGCAGAACGAGCACATGGTGACCATGGACCCCCCAGCCCACACCCGGGAGCGGGCGCTGCTCATGAGGTTGATCACCCCCAAGCGGCTCAAGGAGAACGAGTCGTTCATACGGGACCTCGCCGACCAGCAACTTGACCAAATCGTCGGCCTCGGCCGCTGCGAGTTCATCAGCGAGTACGCCCAGCCTCTCGCGACGCTGGTCATCGCCGACCTTCTCGGGGTCCCCGAAGCCGACCACGACCGGCTTCGCGAGGGTTTCGGGCTGATGGGCGGAAGCACTGGCGACCTGCGAGACGAGGGAAGCGACTATCAGCTCAACTCTATGGAATGGCTCGACGACTCGTTCGTAGGCTACATCGAGGACCGTCGGCGCGAGCCGCGCGACGACGTGATGACCGGCTTGGCGTTGGCCAAATATCCCGACGGGTCGACGCCTGACATCATGGCCGTCGTTCGCACGGCAACCTTTCTCTTCGCGGCTGGCCAGGAGACAACGGCGCGCATGCTCGCCCAAGCGCTGAGGTACCTCGCGCAGGACCCCGCTCTCCAAGACGAACTCCGGGCCAACCCTGAGCGTGTCCCGAACTTCATCGAGGAGACGCTACGCATCGAGTCCCCGACAAAGACCGATTTCCGTCTGGCCAGACGAGCCGCGACGGTTGCTGGGGTCGACATCAAAGGCGGGACACCGGTCATGCTCCTCCTCGGCGCCGCCAACCACGACCCCCGGCGGTTCGAGTGCCCCGACGAGTTCCGGGCCAACCGGCCTAACGCCAAAGAGCACCTCGCCTTCGGCCGCGGTATCCACTCCTGTCCGGGAGGACCCCTGGCGCGTGCGGAGGGCCGCATCAGCATCGAGCGGATTCTCGCTCGGACGCGGAACATCCGGCTCTCCGAGGACTACCACGGCCCACCGTCGGCTCGGCACTTCAACTATGAACCGACCTGGATGCTTCGCGCCATGGAGGATCTGCAAATCGAGTTCGACGCTGCCTAGCTATCTCTCCATCTTCTCCTTTCTGTTCCGTCACTGCTGGGCGAGGGCTCGGATGATCCACGCAGGAGGCACGACATGATGCGGCCGGTCTTTCGATTTCAATCTGTGCGAGAGCAACGCCTTGGCGTGGATACCCGATCGACGAGGAGATCCGCGCAGGATTGTCAGAACACCTTTGTCGGTGCACCGCGTACGGGGGATCCTGAAAGCAGTCGTCAAACCGTCGAAGCCGACCGCAGGCTGTGAGCGGACCGAACTACCGGCCGAACCGAAATGTTGGCAGTACTCAATGATCGGAGAACAAATGGGAAAGCTGGATGGACAGGTTGCATTTATCACCGGAGCGGCGCGTGGTCAGGGCCGCAGCCATGCGGTCCGCCTGGCGCAAGAAGGTGCCGACATCATTGCGGTGGACATCTGCGCCCAGATCGCGTCCGTGTCCTATGAGATGTCGACCCCTGCCGACCTGGAACAAACCGTTAAGGAGGTCGAAGCCGAGGGACGGCGCATCGTCGCCAGGCAGGCCGACGTTCGAGACGTGGCGGCGCTGCGCCAAGCGTTCGAGGAGGGCACGGCCGAACTCGGACCGGCGCAGATCGTGTTGGCCAATGCGGGGATCGGGGTGGGCGGCCCCAACTCGTCCGACCAGGACTGGCACGACGTCATCGCGGTCAATCTCACCGGCGTGTGGAACACCGGCCGGATCGCCATTCCTTCGATGATCGAGGCAGACCGAGGCGGCGCGATCGTGCTCACCAGCTCGACCGCCGGTCTCCTGGGCGTAGGAACGAACGAGACAGGTCTCCTGGGTTACACAGTGGCAAAGACTGGCATGGTCGGCTTGATGCGATGCTGGGCCAACTACCTGGGGCCGCACAACATCAGGGTCACCTGTGTCGCGCCGACGGCATGTCGGACGCCGATGGCCCAGAACCTGTCGATCGCCGACCTGTTCGAGGTGAACCCCTCGTTGGCGAACGCAATGTCGAATGCCTTGCCCGTCGAGATGGTCGAGCCGATCGACATTTCGAACGCCATCGCGTGGCTGGTCTCCGACGACGCCCGCTACGTGACCGGCACGGTTATTCCCGTCGACGCCGGATCACTCAACAAGAGATAGACGGCTCACTCAGGACGCTGCGCGACGTTCACCCTCGAGTTGACGGATGAAGCGCTCGACGAAGGCGACTGTTTGTGCATGCCCTGTGAACATATCGAGCGTTTCCTCGATAGCGAGGAAACGGGCAACACTTGACAACAGCATGGCCGCCACCATAGGGGGGCACTCCGCGGGTGAAACTCCATACCGCTTGAAGATCTTCTTGAGCATCTTGATTTCTTCGGCTCGAAAGCGCTCGACGGTGTCCTTGATCTCGGCTCGGATGGCCTTGCGGTGGTTTGCTAAGGCGACGAACTCCATCGTTAGTCCCGTGCCCTGTGCGTCGCGGTGGTATTCCCACAGGGTCCATAGTGGCTGATCGGATGCGAGTACCTCGGCATGCAGCTGAAGTCCCTGCTCGGCTCTCCGACGATGGAGGGCCAAGAACAGATCATCCATCCTACGGAAGTAGTAGTGGACCAATGCTGGATTCAAACCCGCCTCAGCTGCTACTCGGCGCGAGGTCACCGCGGGATAGCCCTCTCTCAACATCAACACCGCCGCTGCATCAAGCAAGCGGCCGCGTGTCAGGGATGTCTCGGAGCCGAATCTACGAGCCGCTACCACAGTTGAAAAAGCTAGTCTCTCGTCCTCGGCGTAACGATGTTGCATCTGGGGCGCTTGGCGTCGCCGCTCGGTGCAGTGCGGACTGCGCGCAATGCTCGTTAGACGGGATCGGGTGATGGGCGCTTCGCGTCCGTCGTCGAGCCCTTGGCTACTTGGATCTGTTTGGATCGAACCATGACCGACTCACACAGTCTTGGTGGCGCGGCCCGTTACGCGGGGAGTCGGGTGCATCGAGTGGAGGATCCGCGGCTCCTGACGGGTCGGGGCAGCTTTGTCGACGACATACAACTTCCTGGCATGCTGCATGCTTGCTTTGTGCGGAGCCCTTTTCCGCGGGCCCGAATATTGAACGTAGACACGTCTGGGGCTGCTGCTCTTGCCGGTGTTCAGGCGGTGTTCGTGGCCGCTGACCTGAATCCCGGGGTGGCTCTGTCCCCCGGCGAGCACCTTGGCGTCCTCACCCAGCTGGGCAAGCAGGTCGGTCGCTTCCTCAAGGCTATGCGGGGCGTGGTATTCGAACGATGCCGGCTTCATGGACTAGACGCCATGTATGAGATGAGTCTCCACCTGGAATCCCAGCGAGCCGCCGCACGATAAAATGCGGACGTATAGAGCAGTGAGATCAATCTTCGATCTTTATGGCCTGTTTCGGGCACGCCCGGACTGCGGCTTCGACCTTGGCCCTCAGCTCCTCGTCCGGATTCTCAACCAGGACGTATAACTTATCGTCATCGCGTACCTCGAACACTTCCGGTGCGGCTGCCATACACAGCGCATTACTCTCGCACGTCTCGAAATCGACGACGATCCGCATCACTCCCCTGACACCGCAGCTAGACCAATCCCCTCAAGCTCAATCCGTCACCGGGTCGAATTCGATGTACAGGTCCTTCATGGCGCGAAGCACCCACGTCGGCTCGTAGTCGAAATGCCGAACGGACGGTGGGCCGTGGTGCTCCTCCGACAGCCGGATGTTCCGCGTCCTATCGAGAATCCGCTCAATGCTGATGCGGCCCTCGGCTCGCGCCAAGGGTCCTCCCGGACAAGAGTGAATGCCGCGGCCAAAAGAAAGGTGCTCTTTGGCGTTGGGCCGATCGGCACGGAACTCGGAGGGAGACTCGAATCGCCGCGGATCGTGGTTGGCGGCGCCGAGGAGCATCATGACGTGTTTTCCGGCAGCGATGTCGACCCCCGCCACCGTGGTGGCTCGCCTGGTAAGACGGAAGTCAGTCTTCACTGGGCCCTCGATGCGCAGCGCCTCCTCGATGAAGTTCGGGATGCGCTCACGGTTGGCCCGGAGTTCGTCTTGGAGAGCGGGGTCCTCTGCGAGGTACCTCAGCGCCTGGGCGAGCAGGCGGGCAGTTGTTTCCTGTCCGGCCGAAAAGAGAAAGGTTGCCGTCCGCACGACAGCGGTCACCTGAGGGGTGGAGCCATCGGGATATTTAGCCAACGCCAAGTCAGTTAGCACGTCATGCCTCGGCTCCTGCCTTCGCTCCTCGATATAGGATGCGAACGAGTCATCGAGCCATTCCATGGAATTCAGCTGGTAGTTATCGTGGTTGCCTCGGATGTCGCCGGGATTGCTGCTCATCATTCCGAAACCCTGGCGGAAGTGGTCATGGTCGGCCTCGGGGACCCCAAGAAGATCAGCGATGGCCAGCATGGCGAAAGGTTGGGCGTACTCGCTAATAAACTCGCATCGGCCGGCGCTGATGATCGGGTCCAGTTGCTGGTCGGCGAAGCGCCACATGAACGCCTCGTTCTCCTTGAGCCGCTTAGGGGTGATCAACCGCATGAGGAGAGCTCGCTCCCGGGTGTGCATCGGGGGATCCATGGTCACCATGTGCTCGTGCATCGGAAGTTGGTCGCGGTAGCCGTCGATAATCTCGCTCACGTCCTCGCCTTCGAGCGGAACCGGGAACGATGCGAATGGTCCCACCACTGTGAGGCAGTTAGAAAATGTCTCATTGTCGCGGAAGATCTCTGATACCTCGTCATAGCCGGTAACGGCCACCACTCCGCGATGAGCAGTCGGCTGGACCGGGCACTTCGAACGCAAGTGATCGAAGTATGGGTACGGATCCTCAAGAAGGGACTCTTCAGTCAAAAAGTCGATTGAATCGTAGTTGCTCATCGCAGCTCCTATCCCTCCGTCCTCGCGCACGGAGCTTGGTGCAGGCCCCACGACCCCCGCTAAGCGATTACTTAGCACATGATGCATGGGGCGTCAATCGGAACGCAGCGCCTGCGCCGATGCGGGCGCTGAGCAACAATGTCGCTGGCGCGTCCGGACGCTTCGCCCTAACTGCTACATCACCTTCGATTACGACAGCGCCATCGCGGACGCATCGGCATCTTCCGTAATGGTCGCCGGTTCGATCTCGATCGTGACGGCCGAGTAATGGGCCATTCCGCCGAGTGGATCCATGTCGAACCTGCTGGTCAGCTCGTTGACATTACCTTCAGCGTGGCCGTGGGAGATCGAGCAGACACCCTTGAGCATCGACGGCTCGACCTTGGCGATGATGGTGATCTGACCCGCCTTGGTGCGCACCCTCACGTTCTGACCGTTGACGATGCCGTGCTCTTCGGCCGTCTCCGGGTTGAGGATGATGTTGGCGGGCTCGCCCAAGATGTCCATATTGCCGTTGAACTGTTTGAACTGCCGCCGCGAGGTGTAGACGAGCGGTCTCGGTTGGCCGAGGTCCGCATTATCGGTCGCGCGGAACCTGTTCCACTGCTCGATGAGCTCGGGCGGTGACAGCATCCAACCGCCGACGCGCTCGAAGTGCCGCTCGACCCAGTCGGCGGGATGCTCGAGGGGGAACTCGACATAGCCCTTCTCCTTCAGCTCCTCGAAGCTGCAGCGCGCCCTGTCGGTGAACAGCTGCGAGAGCATGAACTCGTCGGCACCTTCGACGCGGTCGTCGTCGGGAACGTATGACGGCACGGGAATACCGGCTCGCTTCATGAACTGGGAGATGACCCACCAGGCCGAGCGGCGCTCACCCATCGGCTTGACGAGCGGCTCGCTGTACTGCATCGACACGTTCCAACGGATGGAGTCCCATCTAGGGCGCTGTTGATTAAATCCCT
>PMLV01000097.1 GCA_003160635.1 Acidimicrobiaceae bacterium
TGCTCATCGAGCGTGGCGGGCGACAACGGCTCCCGTACCGAGTTGATCGTTCTGGTTGTCTCCCCAACATTCCACGGTTTCTGATTCCAACAAAGCGCAAGTGTGTTCGGAGCCAGCCGTAAGTTGCACGGCCCCAGCGAGACCTTGAACTGGGACCGGTGAGTCTTCACTGGTCGTCTCGATACCGTTCCCGAGTTGACCCCACTGGTCGCTTCCCCAGCATTGGACGGTGTGATCGGAACCCAACGCACAGGTCCAAGAATCACCTGCGGCAATGGCACCACCGACACCCGGAACGTAGGTGGGGGCAATAACGGGGGGAGATTGAGCACCATTGTCGTCTGAACCGTTTCCAATCTGTCCTACGTCATTGGCTCCCCAACACTCGACCCCTCCAACGGCAACCGATGCGCAGGTGTGGTCTGCACCCGCAGCAAGGTCGGTCACGTCTGTGACGCCTGGCACTGCGACTGGGAGACTGGGTTCCGCTGGCGCGTAATTGTGATAGTTAAAGGGCACCGATCCGAGTTGCCCCTCATTGTCCCAGCCCCAACAGTCTGAGGTCCCATTAGACAGCACGGCACAGGTGTCGTAAGCGCCACTGGTGAGCGTGGTGTTGCCATAGCCGCCAGTTCCGAACCCGTAGGCGTTACCTCCAGTGGCCGATACGCACACAGCCGTCAGCAAAAGCCCTGCCGCAATGAGAGTCCGCCGCCCGAGCATTGCAGTGGATTCTGAACTATGGACAACAGATCGCAATAGTTTCAGTCGACAAGTTCATCTTGACGTTGGCATACGACCCGGCATTGGTCACCGCCCGTCACGTTTCGGTCACGGAGCGAGAGTTGTTGCAGCCTACATATTCAGGCTGGCTGGGTTATCCCCGGATCGGTCCAAAATGGTCCCCCTCGGAGGGGGAGAGTGCGGGCTGGCGTTGTTCGGCTAGAACTTCCCCAGCGAGGGTTCAACCCGGTACGGTGCCGTCGCAGGATGCGCTGGCGTAGGAACCACGGGCAAGCTGTGATGCCACCACAACCCCGTTGATGTTTACCACGCATTGGAGTATGTAGTTCGTCGCGCTATCACCGTCTTCAAGGTCTGCGCTGAACCCGAAAAATGCACCAGGCGGGAGCGCCACTGTGGATGTCCAACCGTTGGACTGGCCGGACACCTCTTCGACCGTTTCATCAGAAGTCACCCAACTGACGCCTGCCGTAGCTGCCGTGCTACATGTGCCAGGGCCGTAGTAACAAACGGCCTCCACCTCCAGGTAATAGACGACGCTTTGGTTGACTGGGGCCACTGTGGTCGGCGTAGCTGGGGGCGAAGTAACTGGGCGTTGTGGGGAGTGGCAGAGGTGCGGTGGTAGTCGTTGGAGCCGGTGGCTCCGTGCCGGTCGTCGGCGGTGCGACGTTTTGCGTTGTTGGCATCGTCGAAATCAACGGTCGTGTCGTCACCGTTTCAGCCGTAGGGATGCGTACGATAACGGTTTCGGGAGAACTTGACGTCGGGGAAGTGGCCAAGCTGGTTGTCACGGTTGCTGTTGGAGAAAGGGGGCTGGTAGCGGTCGTCGTGGTTGAGTTCCCAATCGCCGCTCCTGAGAATGGCTGCGCGGCTGCGGTATTTACCGCTTTTGGAGGCGACGAAGGAGTTCCCCCGCTCGCCACCAGTCCTATGACCGAACCCAGAAGGGAGCACAGGCGACAACCCACGGCCACGCTCGGCGATGTGGCTCACGCCCGGTAGTCGGGACGGACGCTGTTGGCACAGGCCCGAACTGATACGGCGATATGGACGGGAAAACAGCGGTGTTACTCGGCCTGGTTTCATCACCTCCTGCAATGCCGGGGTGGCGTTCGCCGGACGGCTTCGGACCGAACGCAGCGATTCCTGGTGGTGGTTCGTCATAAGACTCAACTCCGCGATCTCGGACCAGCTTCGTCGGCTCACCGCGAGTGAAATAGCGATCCTGATGTAGGCCGTATGGGTCGAGCTGCCATCCATGAGGCTGGTTCGCCGCGGGATGGATTGTGGTTGGCTCCATCGTCGGTCGAACCGGTTCCTCGGTGAGCGGCTGGCTGTTCGACCAGGTCGACGTATTCGGAAGGTCGTTCGTTGGGTGGGTGCCTATTCCCACAAGGGTGTCTGGCGCGTCCTGGGGTGGTGGGTCATGAGACGTCATCTCACCATCGCGGACTAGGCGGGTCGGTTTCCCGTCCATTGAAAAGTAGCGGAACTCATGGATGCCATGGGGGTCCGGCTGCCAGCCTGTGAGTCTTTCCACCATATCTCTTGCGCTCATTTCGCCCGCCGGAGTGGCAGTAGTTTGACAGTGAGTGGGTGACGGCTTCGTGACTCGCGAATGAACTCTGAGTGACGACCTTTACACGACTCACGAACAGTTCACGCTTCGTTCCCGCCGAGGTCGACATCCTGAACGCCACGCGGATGAAGCCAGTGCTAATGACGGCAGCGTTGGCGTCCCGACCGTCCCGCGGCTACGGTCCTGCTACGTGAGCGAACGCTACGAGCTGGTGCTGGTCCCGAACGCTTCCCATGATCCAGACGCCAGCAGCTCGACCAAAGACCTTGTGGCCCAGCGTCAACGCGAGGGCTGGCAGCTCGTGTCGACAAGGGTGGACAGCGAGGGGTCCGCGGTTATTGTGTTCCGGCGTCCGGCGCAGTCATCGGTCTTATCGGAGTAGCGGCTGTCGCCTCTTCACAGGCCGAAACTCTGGACAATCACTTCCGATCCTGCGCGAATCGCTTTCTTTGGGTCATAGGGTGCCCCGCGTTCAGCGTCATCGGCGCGGAGCATGTCGGACCCATCATGAGCAGGATCACCCGCGATTCTAACCGGGGCTACCTTGAACGGCTCATCGGTTACAGGGGTCGCTGCCCTCGACGCCTTCGTGGCGAACCAATCGAGTTGGGGTCCCTTGCGACATCCATCGTGCTTGATGGCGAGCGAACGGGTCCGTGTGCCAACCCTCAATGGAAGGGTCCGTAGGAGAATCCTGAGAAGCGCCGGACGATTCGTTCATGGGTCTATTTTGCTCGACTCAGGCCCTCGCTGCATCATCCAAGACGAGCGTCAGGCGGCGACGGTATGTAGCCAAACCGACCTCGCCATTTCATTGACGTCGTCCGACGGGCCTTCCGGGCGAAAGCCGGTCGATAGCGCATCCTCCACAACGTCGCAATCCCACCCGCGAAAAGCACTACCCCGGGAAGGGCTATGGGAAGTGGCGACTCAGGAAGGCCAACCGATGGACCTTCGCAGTAGTTCATCTTCCGACTCTCGTAGCCGAGGTCATTGACGTACCACCCCCGCTGCGAGCAGCGACCCTTCTATTACCAGCCGGTCGCCGCGATAATCGAGCCATTTAGCTGCTGCCCAGCCATGCTCCCATCGTTGGGGGCGTCTCCGTATGTGAACACAGACCCGTTGGCCGTGGCAACCCAATACCCTTTGCCGTCCGAAGTCGTAAAGATCGCCGTTGCCGGATTTGAGCCACCCACGTCGCCGACTGGCCCGCCAACTATCGCAGCGTCACCGAAATCGTCAACCGCCCCATTGGAGAACAGAATCCAGTACCCTCCCCCGTCGGTCGTTCGTACCGCTGACGTGACCGGCGCAGCTTGCGGGCCAGGTGCCCCATGGGTCCTCGCATCTCCGAATGCGAAGACAGAGCCGGTCGAGGTGACGAGCCAGTACCCGTTTCCGGTCTGATCGGGCATGACCGCCACGGCTGTGCCACCACACCCTCCGATGCCGGGACATGAACCGGCAAACTTGGCATCTCCGAAGGTGAACACCCCGCCGTCGGCGGCCACCATGAAGTATCCATTGCCATCAGCGGAGGGAACCATGCCAACGATGGGGGCATTCAACCTCTTCGCACTCGATGATCCTGCTGGACCTATCCCAAGTCCAGGGATTGAGCCGTAGAACCCCGCATTGCCGAATGAGAAGATCCCGCCGTCCGAGGCGACGAGCCAGTATCCCCCGTCATTGGTAGTTGGGGTGATCCCGACAACGGGACGCTGAAGTCTCATCGCTCCTGTCGAACCGTAGAACTGTGCCGAGCCGAACGTGAATATCCCACCGTCGGATCCGACAAGCCAGTAACCGTGTTGGCCGCTCGGGGTCGGGGTCGGAGTTGGCGTCGATGGGGGAGTGGGGTTAGGGGTCCCAGAGGTCACGCTGCAACAAGAGACTCCACTTGGTGGTTCGGTCGCCGAGTATTGCAGAACGCTATTGCTATACAGCCAGGTAGCTTCCACTCCAACAGATGTTGGGCTTCCAATGCAACTGGCCGGAAAGCTAATCCCGTATGTGTTGGTGCTAACGCTGAACGATGTCGTGATGGAGGGGGAGCCGATACAGGTCGGAGTGGGATCGTTGTAAGGGCCAACGCCGCCAGTAAAGGTTGGCGGGCCTGACGGATTACTGACGTCGAAAGCAAGCGCCTCCCAAGCGGGTGAAGCGCTTCCATTGGCGAATATGTTCCACCCAAGGCCCGTGTCACCGTTGTTGATGTCTGCCGGGTTCCAGTTGGGGTCGGTGGTCGGGTCGGTTGCCTGTCCGACTGTTACGGCCAGTGTGATCGTCGTTGCCGAGTAATCGACGCTCACCGATGAGATACAGAATCCATTGTTAGTCGACGCCGTGCACGGTGCGGAAGCTGAATATACGGCTGCATCATGCGGCGATTGGCCAATGGCGTTGGACCGGCTGACTGAAGGATGTTCGGCAGGTGTGCCGGGATTCGGAGTTGGCGCAGTAGCTGAAGTCAGTGACGAGTACGCCGAATCGGCCGAAGTCTGGTGACTATTAAGGAGTGCCGTGGCAGAACTCACTGACGAGAACCCTGCGATGCTGACGGCGACCAAGCCCACACCGGCGACGACTTTCCCGACATGGTGACGGACATCTCGGGCGCGTCGAAGACGACAAATGCTAACTCTTGAATAGCTATTTCGACCAATCATGAACTCCCGCCATTCTCCCACGCACGTTGGTTGAGGCGGCCATCAGTCTCATTGCGTTTTACGTGACCTCCTTCGCGGCAGATTGAGGTCGCGATGACCCACCAGCTCTACGGAGCCGTGCCACCCGTCCCCGGCTGCAGTTTCCATGAACGACATGAACGCCCCGTGATGGGACCGTGGCGTTTGCGTGACTGAGCGCCTCCATAGAGTGAAAACTCAATGAAGCGCCTCACCGGTTCGTGACACACTTTCCGCGCCATGGCGGGGCGGTCTCGCCTTGATCGACGCCAGAGAAGGTTATGAGCGACACCTCGCAGGGTCCCGGATGGTGGCAGGCGACTGACGGTAGGTGGTACCCACCGGAGCAGCACCCCCACTATCTGTCTCCCGTTCCTCCGCCCACATTGGTTCCCCCCGGCTTCTGGCAAGGACCTGACGGTCGGTGGTATCCCTCTCAGTCAGGGGCGTACGCAGCGGAGATGGTTACGGCAAAGACCAGCGGGATGGCGATCGCCTCGCTTATTCTTGGTCTGGTCTGGGCCACCGGGATTGGCTCCCTTCTGGCCGTCATCTTCGCCATCGTCGCCCGCAAGAACATCAAGGATTCACGTGGTAGGCAGACTGGAGAAGGCTTGGCGATAGCGGGTCTCGTGATCGGCATAATCGGTCTGCTCGGCGCTGTCCTGTTCTTCGTGTCCGTCGCCGCAGTCAACCACGGTGTAAACCACTTGAAGCAACAGATTCAGTCCAGCGAGTCGCCGACGAATGTCTCGATGGGTACGAAGGTGACGGTAGGGGATCCGGGGAATACGGGGATCACCGCAGTCACGGTGCAGTCCCTCACATTTCCGGTTGTCGCAAGCAACCCCGAAGTGCCAACCGCGGACCCCGGAAAGGAATACTCGGTAGCGAAGATTGAGGTTTGTGCAGGGAGGAGCGGATCGCAGAGCGGCCCCGATGACCTGGACTTCACACTTGGGTTCGCCGACGGGGAGACTGCCGAGACGTCCTTCTTTCCCATCGAGACACCCGACATCGGAAAAGTCAATGCACTAGGCCCCAACGCCTGTGCGACTGGCTACGTTAGCTTTGAGATTGCCAGCGGCACGGCACCCTCTTACGTGGCCTACCAGCCCGGTCTGATCCACCAGTACAGGTGGAAGGCGTCTGGGTGAGAAAAAAGGAAGGGCTGTCGTAGAGAGATCGGCCCGACCTAACGCGGCCCGTCGATTCGCGGGTCGTACTCGCTGGTGACACCTTCCCACTCGTCAAGCTCGGGGTCGAAGTCGTCTTGCTCGGTTGCTCCCGTGTCAAGAAGGTCAGCGTTGGTCACTCGATAGCTGGGGTCGTATCCCGGCGTCATTCCAGGTATCGACCGGATCCGGGTCTCGACCTCCTCGGCTGTAGTCGGTCCATCGAATGTCAGCACGGTCCACGCGTCAGGGGTCACGGTTTCAGAGTCGCGGCCATCGAGCGCGGAATAGCCGTCACCGACTGCCCTGAAGCCAATGAAGATGCTCCGGTAGTCGACTTGGAGGAAGCGAGCGGTAATCCGAAGAAGAGGATACGGCCCGCCGCGGTGGACCAGACTCCAGCGGGTACTCGTCGCCCAGGCGTTCGACATACAACTCGGTTTGGAACTCAGTGGCAATGGAGACAGCCAGCGAGACATCCGGCAGTGGTGACCAGTCACGGGTGGACTGAATCAGTTTGGACCGGTCAGCGGCATGGATGCTGTTGCTGTCAGATTTCGGCATGGTGACCTCCTCATCGAACCTGGCATTGCCACCTTGCCCGTAGGTCGGTTGGCGGAGCGTCAATGGGCCAGGACCCTCGACTCCTCTGGATGGGTTACGAGGTCAGTGTAGGCGGAACTCTCACGATTCCGCGTCCTCAGCCCGACGGACGAGGTCGAGAACCATTCGTCCCAACTCGGTTACCGAGAGGACGCCATTCACATAGAACGGGTCTGTTACCAATCCATTGCCGACAAGGAAGGCTGCTACTTGATTCGACACGCCACCCAGTCCGGGGAAGGCGTCCTGAAGCCACTGACCAAGCGTGACTCCCGCCCCGGAGACATTTCCGGGATTGAATCGGCCGCGTTCGACGATGAGAGCCAATGCCCGAATGTGCGGCGGGTCCATCTCGCCGATGATTCTGCTCAGAACGCAAGAAGCATCGACCGTCGTTTCGTTGTCGGTCATTATTCCGGCAGCCAAAACTCTTCCCAGTCCGCGGAGTTTCTCCTGTGAAGTCGTCCTCATCGCCGTCGCCATTGTCATATCCAACAGTTCGGCCTTTCGTTCATCGGAGCGCACTCGCTCCAACAAGTCCGGCGAATCTAGGCCCGACTCCTCTGACGCCGTATCTAGAACCTCGGCCGCTCGATTGATGCCGCGCTCGTACATCTCTTTGCGAAACTGGACCCACGCTTCGCCACGCTGCGGAGAGAGGAGTCTGGCCACCAATGCCTCTGCCGGATGTGGTGGACGCCGCACATATTCGGTGATTTCGTCCTCTGCCATGGCGTCAACGCTAGTGCGCGACTCCGACTCGGTAGAAGCGTTCCACGCCCGGTCTGTAGCAAGCAGCGAATGGGACAAGGGTCATCTAAGGGACAACTGATCGAGTTCGTAACGGCGGCGAGGATGTCATGGTTCTTCCGATATGGGCCGTCGAGGAATCCGAGTAGGTGCTGATGAGCGTGAAGCAACGTCAGTGCATTAGCGTCCTCCACGATTCTCGCAAGGGTGGCTTCATTCCCGAGAGTGAAGCCTGCACGCCTGTCCCAACCACTGGCGGGAACACCTTCGCCGGGTAGTCCCGAGCACACTGTGGCAACCGTTGACCCTGGGTGTCGTGATAGCCAGAAGCCGGTGCTGAGTACGGCATCGTCGAAGTGTGGAGAGATGACGAGGTTCACCTCATTGTCACTCACAAGATGAAGACGCTATCGGAGGTACCGCAGCATGGCTCCGCAGATATTGACGTTCCGTCGCGGTCGACGGCGAGGCGATGAGAAGGCAGGTCGTCTAGCGAGCGAGCTGCGTTAGCGGCTGACCTGTCGGTTCGCCTCTTGCTCTACGCGCCGAATGTTACCGCGAGTATCTCGGTACCACTCCGTCTTTCCGGCATCAGCGAACGTCACGGTCGCGAGCACGTCGAGCATCGCCGGTCCTGTCTTTGACCACATATCGTCGTGTGGCTCTCCTTCGTGGGTGACGAACGATTCCGGTGGAAGTTCCGCCCAGGTTTGCGATCCGAGCGAAAGTTCCGATGCGGTGTATAGATTTGCGACGACGTTGTAAATGGTCCGACTGCCGCCATTTGTGACGGTGACCAGCGGCACGGTTACCACTTCTCTTGCACCATAAGGGTTCGACCCCCTTGGCCCCTGCCGTCCTACAGGACCAACGGCCACCGTCACAGCGCGGGCTGCGTCATAGGCCGCGGTGGACTTCTCCTCTCGCCGGGCGCCCTGATCCCGAATGACAACGAACGCGGTTACCGTGAACACAGCGATGGTCCCGATGGCGCCGACCCAGTCGGGGAGGTTGCCCAGTTGCAGATGGAACGAGGCCAGCACAGCGACAAGAGTACCGCCGACCCTGGACGCGACCAGGTAACGTCCCTCGGATGAGCGGGCATCGGGCCACGAAGGAGCAGATTCTTGAAGAGATACAGCGACAAGCCGCGCTGAATGGTGGGTCACCTTTGGGTCGCGACCGATTTGAGGAGGCGACCGACCGGCATCTGCCAGTCCGAATGGAGCGGACGATATTGGGCACGATGGAACGACGCGATAGCGGAAGCGGGCTACACCCCGAACGAGATGAACACGGCGATTGACACGGATGAACTTTTGGCACACCTCGCCAGTTTGGTTCGCGAGCTTGGCCATTTCCCGACCGCCCCCGAGCTAAAGATGAAGTTCAACCAAAGGGTCGGATTTCCAGCGCCGAACACGTTTCAGCGGTTCGGCAACAAGTCGAGCCGGATCGCGCTACTAGCGGAGTTCTGCGGGAGAACCGAAAGTTATGAGGACGTTGCCGCGGTGTGCGCACCACTGATCGCACAACGGCCCCAAAACGATGAGGACGGTGACGGGTCTTCCTCTCCAGTCGGGTTCGTGTATCTGGTGAAGAACGGAAGGCACCACAAGTTAGGCCGAACGACGGACGTGGGGCGGCGCACCTATGACATCAATCTGCAACTGCCCGAGAAGTCGCAACTGGTTCACTCGTTTGCTACCGATGATCCCGTGGGGATCGAACGCTATTGGCATGAGCGATTCGCCGACCGGCGTGCTAATGGCGAATGGTTCTTGCTGACGAAGGCTGACATCGCGGCATTCAAGGCGCGCAGAAGGTTCATGTAGCCATGTGGCGAAAAGTTATGTTTGTGATAGGTGTTCTCGTCGTGGCCCCGGGCGTCGGCATCGCCGGGTACGCCATCGGGAACCACCACGCGTCGAATGACGGGGGCGTTTCATCTCAATCAGCGAGCTGGGAAGTCGGCTACCAGTACGCACTTGCCGATCTAACCAACCATGTCATGGTGCATCCGCTTCAAGCTGGTTATGCAACAGGTGGCGCGATCGGGAAGCAACTCAACGTCTGCCAAGACCTGTTCTTCACGGTGAGCAACAGCGTTGACGTGAAGTACCTTCACAATATGGTGCACTTCGAGTTCTTGGACGGATGCACGGCCGCGGTCGACCATTGGACGGCATCCAACCCAGGCGCACGTTAAGGGACGCGCCGCACCCCCATTAGCCCGTCCGTGTGGCCGTCGCACGTCCACACCCGATGCACCCTCCCCTTGGCGTCCGTCCACCGCCCTCGCCATGCTGTCGGCTCGTAACAATGCGTCGATTGGAGCTGAGGCGAGTAGATCATTCGGAAGCACCGACCCGGCGCCACGAAGAAACCGGGGGAGTTGTCGCCGGGGCGCGGCATTTCCGTCATGGGTGCCGCCGTCGAGGCTCATGGGCAGCCTGGAGTTGCCGCAAGCGGCGAGGGCGAGGGAGACGGCTCCCGCGACACACGCACCAGTGGCCCAACGACGCCTCGCTAGGGGCATGATGATTTATTCGCATTCGACGAAGGCCATGTTTTCCACAGTCCTTCACAATTGCTGTAGAGGCGATAGAAATGCACGGGATGATGAATATGACCACGTTTGACAGTGGCCGCAGACGTGCCGCCGATTAAATCAA
>PMLV01000156.1:0-61948 GCA_003160635.1 Acidimicrobiaceae bacterium
ATCCTGATCGACGAGGCGCGGACCCCGCTCATCATCTCGGGACCGGCTGACGAGGCGGCTCAGCTGTACTACCAGTTCGCCTCCATCGCCCGCACCCTGAGTCGTGATGTCGACTACGAGGTGGACGAGGAGAAGAAGACGGTCGTCCCTCTCGAGCCGGGCATCGAGAAGGTGGAGAAGGCCGTCGGCGTGGAGAACATCTATGACGCCGTCTCGACCAACTACGTGCATCAGCTGACGAAGGCGCTCACAGCCAAGGAGCTCTACAAGCGCGACAAGGACTACCTGGTCGCCGGGGGCGAGGTCAAGATCATCGACGAGTTCACCGGGCGCACACTGGACGGTCGGCGGTGGTCGGACGGTCTCCACCAGGCCGTCGAGGCCAAGGAGCGGGTGGCCATCAAAGAGGAGAACCACACGTGGGCCACGGTGACGCTGCAGAACTACTTCCGCATGTACGACAAGTTGTCCGGCATGACCGGTACGGCCGAGACCGAGGCGGGAGAGTTTGCCGGCACCTACGGCCTCTCGGTCGTTCCGATCCCGACCAACAAGGACATGATCCGGGTCGATGAGCCCGACCTGGTGTTCAAGACCGAGGAGGCAAAGTTCAACGCCGTGGTCGAGGACCTCGTGGAGCGCCACGCGAGCGGGCAGCCCGTTCTCGTCGGCACGGCGTCAGTCGCCAAATCCGAGCTGCTCTCCAGGCTCCTCGAGAAGGAGGGTGTCCCGCACAACGTCCTCAACGCCAAGCAGCACTTCAGGGAGGCCGAAGTGGTGGCGCAGGCCGGTCGCAAGCGCGGCGTCACCGTGGCCACCAACATGGCCGGTCGAGGGGTCGACATCATCCTGGGGGGTAACGCCGAGCTCTTGGCGCAGCACGAACTGCTGGCGGAGGGCATTGACATCACCACCGAGGAGGGGGCGGTCGAGCTGAAGCGCCGGCACGCGTCGCTCGAGGCTCGTTGCCGGGCCGAAGGCGAAGAGGTGCGCAAGCTGGGGGGCCTGTATGTCCTCGGAAGCGAGCGCCACGAGAGCCGCCGCATCGACAACCAGCTCCGGGGCCGGTCGGGCCGGCAAGGCGATCCCGGCGAGAGCCGCTTCTACCTGAGCCTCGATGACGAGCTCCTCCGCCTCTTTGCCACGGGGGCCATGAGTTGGGTCATGGGCCGGACCTTGCCGGAGGACGTCCCGATCGAGAGCAAGACCGTGGCCAAGGCTATCGAGCGGGCCCAGAACACGGTCGAAGCCCGCAATGCGGAGATGCGCAAGGACAACCTCAAGTACGACGAGGTGATGGACCAGCAGCGCAAGGTGATCTACGGGCGGCGGCTGCAGATCATCGATGGCGACGACCTCGAGGAGCACACCGAAGACCTCCTGGCCGGCGCGGCGGAGAGGCAGGTCGCAGAGTTCTGCCCCAGCGAGTTCCAAGAGGAGTGGGACCTCAAGGGGTTGATCGACGGCGTGACGCAGTACTACCCCACCAAGTTCACGGTGGAGGACCTCTCACAGGCCGCCACCACCGATGATCTGGTCGAGAGCATCGTCGAGGAAGCGCTCGAGTACTACGAGCGGCACTCTGCGTCCATGGTCGGCGGGGTCGAGACCATGCGCCAGATAGAGCGCGAGGTCATGCTGCAGATCATCGACGCCCGCTGGCGGGACCACCTGGCGGAGATGGACAACCTCAAGGACGGCATCCATCTGCGGTGGACGGTCCAGGCCGATCCGTTGAACGCCTGGCAGTCCGAGGGCTTCAACATGTTCGGCAAGCTGGTAGAGGTGATCGACAACGACTATCTCCTCTACATCATGCACGTCGAGACGATCGATGAGACGGCGACCGAGCCCAACCTCGAGCGCGCCGTCTACGTGGCCGCGGAAGACCCCGTGGCCGACACCAGCGCGCTCGTCGGCATGATGGCGGCGGAAATGGGGGCCCAGGTCGCGCCAGTGGAGCAGGCGCTCCCACCCGCGGCAGCAGCAAACGGCTCACCCAACGGCGCGAAGGCGCTGATCAAACGGCCGAATGCTCCCGACCCCGAGGCCCTGGTGCCCATCGTCAAAGAGCAACACGAGAAGGTGGGCCGTAACGATCCCTGCTGGTGCGGGAGCGGGAAGAAATTCAAGTTCTGTCATGGCGCCGCCTGAGGCCGGTTCGGCCGAGGCACCCCGGGACTTCGAGGCCGAGTTAGAGGATTCCGAGAGCCGGCTGGCCGAGGCCGAGCGCTACCTGGGCCTGGATCGGCTGCTGGCCCGGCGGGCAGAGCTGGAGCTCGAGGCAGCGCGCCCCGGCCTGTGGGACGACGCCGACAACGCACGCGCCATCACCACCGAGTTGGGTCAGGTCGCGGCGGACCTCGAGCAGTTGGGCGGGCTGCGGGCCGAGCTCGACGACGCCCGCGCGCTGTTGGAGCTGATCGACGAGTCGCACGCGGAGGGAGCATCGGATACGGCGCTCGAGAAAGAGTTGGTGGAAACCGTCGACGCACTCCGCAGGCGACTGAGCGCGCTCGAGCTGCAGTCGCTCTTCTCGGGTGAGTACGACGAGCGGGATGCGGTGGTCGAGTTGCACGCGGGAGCCGGGGGCACCGATGCGCAGGATTGGACCGAGATGATGCTGCGCATGTACCAGCGCTGGGCCGAGCGGCGCGGCTTCTCGGTCGAGTTGGACGAAGAGACCGAAGGTCAGGAGGCGGGGCTCCTCTCGGCGACGTTCATCGTGCGCGGACGTTTCGCCTACGGGTTGTTGGCCACCGAGCGCGGCGTGCACCGTCTGGTGCGGATGTCGCCGTTCGATTCGCAGAAGCGCCGGCAGACGAGTTTCG
This sequence comes from Acidimicrobiaceae bacterium, assembly GCA_003160635.1. Classification (GTDB taxonomy): domain Bacteria; phylum Actinomycetota; class Acidimicrobiia; order Acidimicrobiales; family RAAP-2; genus Bog-473. Next base: position 2,832 of record PMLV01000156.1, read on the forward strand.
CATCCCTGGACGTCACCCCGTTTCTCGAAGACGTTTCGAGCGAGGTGGAGATCGACGAGAAGGATCTGCGCATCGACACGTACCGCTCGTCGGGGGCCGGCGGCCAGCACGTCAACAAGACCGACTCGGCCGTCCGCCTCACCCACCTCCCCACCGGATTGGTGGTCTCGTGCCAGAACGAGCGCAGCCAGCATCAGAACAAGGCGAAGGCCATGCAGATTCTCGGGGCGAAGTTGGCGGACCGGGCCCGCCATGAGCGCAAAGCCGAGATGAACGCGCTGAGCGGGGATCGGGGCGACAATGCGTGGGGCAATCAGATTCGTTCATACGTCCTGGCGCCCTACCAACAGGTCAAGGATTTGCGCACGGGCTATGAGACGGGCAATGTTGCCGCCGTTCTCGACGGCGACCTCGACGCCTTCATGGAGGCCGAACTTCGCCGCCAGCGTGGAAGTGCCGCGAGCTGACCCGCCTGACCAGCGGCGGAGAACTATGACCCCAAACTGCAATGTGGTACCGGTAGTATCACGTGATTGAATTGATGCCCTGTGCAGGATCTCTGCGCACTCAGGTTCTCAGCTCACTCATACCATGATCCGATTCGACAACGTCACCAAGACCTACAAGGGATCGACAGTCGCCCTGCGCGACATATCGGTTGAGATCGACAAGGGCGAATTCGTCTTCCTTGTCGGGTCCTCGGGCTCGGGCAAGACCACGTTCATCCGCCTCCTGCTGCGCGAGGAGCTCCCGGACACCGGCCAGATCTGGGAGGCGGGTCGCAACATCGTCGATCTGCCCAAATGGAGGGTGCCGTACCTTCGCCGCAACATCGGTTGTGTCTTCCAGGACTTCCGTCTCCTCCCGAACAAGACGGTGTTCGAGAATGTGGCCTTCGCCCTCGAGGTGATCGGCCGCCCCCGCCACGTGGTGGCCAACCAGGTGCCCCAGGTCCTCGAGTTGGTCGGACTGGCCAAGAAGACCGACAACCTGCCGGGCGAGCTCTCCGGTGGAGAGCAGCAGCGCGTGGCCGTCGCCCGAGCCTTCGTCAACCGGCCGCTGATCCTGCTGGCCGACGAGCCCACGGGAAACCTCGACCCGCAGACGAGCCAGGGCATCATGCAGCTCCTCGACCGCATCAACCGCACGGGCACCACGGTCGTGATCGCCACACACGATGAAGTGCTGGTCGACAAAATGCGACGGCGCGTCATTGAGCTGAGCAACGGGATCCTGGTGCGCGATCAGGCACGCGGCGTGTACGGCATCGACGGGACCACCAGCATGCCGATGGAGGGCGTCGGCTGATGCCGGTCTCGGTCGACTATGTCGCACGCGAGACGGCCTCGAACCTGTGGCGCAACCGCCTGATGACCATCGCCGCCGTGCTCACGGTGGCCGTGTCGCTCACCTTGGTGGGTGCGGCGCTGCTCCTGCGGCAGGGTGCGGCGAACGCCTCGGGGCAGTGGGAACGGGGCACCCAGGTGACCGTGTGGATGCAGCCGGCGGCCAACCACCAGGAGATCAGCGCGGTCGGCACGCAGTTGACCCAGCTCAACTATGTCCGCCAGCCCTGCGTCTTCTGGAACAAGGCGCGCAACTTCAGCGAGGCTCGCAAGCTCCTCCCCTCCGATGTGCTCCAGGCCACCACGCAGGCACAGATGCCGACCTCGTTCTGGTGCACACCCGTGGTGCTGGCCGATGCCAACCAGATCATCAGCGCCCTCAAGGGGACACCCGGCGTCTTGAAGGTGACGGCGCCGATCCAGCAGATACAAACCGAGGAGAAGGTGATCAACGTTCTCAAGTGGGTGCTCCTGGGCGTGGCCGTCGTGCTCATCGTCTCGGCCGCCGTCCTGATCCTGAACTCGATCCGCATGGCCATCTTCGCCCGCCGGCGCGAAGTCTCGGTCATGAAACTGGTGGGAGCCACGAACTGGTTCATCCGCGTGCCGTATATGTCCGAGGGTCTGATCCAGGGACTCCTCGGGTCGGCCATCTCCGCCGGATTGGTGTACATCTTGTATCTCGCCATCAATCATGCGGGTGGGGGCAACAACACGGGCAACGTGTTCAGCGCCATGCACATGACGGGCGGGGAAGTGTTCTCGACCGACATCGTGGTGGTGTTCGTCGGGGTGTTGATCGGATCTCTCGGTTCGGCCATCGCCATCCGGCGCTTCTTGGACGTCTGACCTCTCCGCGCCCGCGTCGAGATATCTCGTCGAGAAAACTCGGCGTGCAAGGTCTGCTGCAAGGTTTCGGGCAATGTGTCCTCCTCATGCTCGTCGTCACCCTCCCGCCACCGCGGGAAGGACGGACGAGAGCGAGGAGCACCCCATGGCCAACAACACCACGATCACCGGCAATCTGACCCGGGAACCCGAGATTCGTTACACGAGGGAGGGCCAGGCGACGACACAGTTGGGCGTGGCCGTGAACCGGCGCTGGCAGGACCGGGCAACCCAGGAGTGGCAAGAGGCGACCTCCTTCTTCGATGTGGTGTGCTGGCGGGATCTCGCCGAAAATGTGGCGCTGAGCCTGTCCAAGGGCATGCGCGTGGTCGTGACCGGTCGTCTCGAGCAGCGCAGCTGGGAGACCGAAGAAGGCGAGCACCGTTCGAAGATCGAGATCACAGCCGATGAGATCGGGCCCAGCCTGCGCTTCGCCACGGCCGACGTGCAACGCACCGAGCGGCGCTCACCGGTTGATCTGTCGGTCGTCGACGGCGTGGTCGAGTCCGACGGTGCGCCGTTGGGAACCGTCCCGGCTGAGGCGTGAGTGCAGACCTGGTTGATCACAATCTTCAGCCTGCCCGTGGCCACGACCACGGGCAGGTTGATGCTCCTCGTCTCGAGCGGCCTGGTGCGGTCTCCCTTGCGCATGGTGGGCCTGGCGGCCGCCGTCCCGGGAGTGGTCGCGGCCTGGTGCGCCCTCCTTCACCTGCGACGCCGGCGCACTTTGCGGCGCGGGTCCATTTCTTGAAGGACGAGGTCTTCGAGATTTGCAGCGCGCTCGCCTTGGGCGAGTCCGTCCTTGCTCATCTCGGAAGGCGGGACGACGCGGCCCATCTGGCTGCCGTGTTCGACGTCGTCGAAGGGCGGCTGGCCGAACCGTTGCCGATCTCTACGACGGGGTAGAGCCGGGATCCTGCTCGAAGGTCAGGGACAACGAGTTGATGCAGTAGCGCAACCCGGTCTCGGTGGGGCCGTCGGGGAACACGTGCCCGAGGTGGCCTCCGCAGCGGGCGCACAATATTTCGGTGCGGAGCATTCCAAAAGTGCGGTCGCCGTGCTCGACGATGGTGCCGGCGGACGTGGCCCGATCGAAACTGGGCCACCCGGTTCCGGACTCGAATTTGGAGTTGGTGTCGAAGAGCTCGGCGCTGCACCCGGCACAGCGGAAGACGCCGTCGCCCTCGACGTGCAGCAGCGCACCCGACCAGGCGGGCTCGGTGCCGGCACGGCGGAGGACCGCATACTGCGCCGGCGAGAGCACTGCCTTCCACTCTTCATCGCTCTTCGTGACCTCGTACTCCACCGTGTCCCGCGTTCCCCGTTTGCGTGTGAACATGTCGAAAATCTCCTTTCCATCTGCAACGACAAAGGCCCCCCGCGTATTTCGGCGATACGCCAAGCGTGCGCACATGGGAGCGGTGGGACCTCGTCGGATGCCCGTCAGCCGGGTTCAGTACGCTTCCGTACGCATGGATCTGCGCGACGGCCCGCACGATGCCGTATTCCGCGCCGAGGTCCGCCGGTTTCTCGACACCAATCTGGTGGGCGAGTACGCCGCCTTGGGCGGCCGCGGTGGCTCTGGTGATGAGACATTCGGCTTCGAGACACGCCTGCGCTGGGAGAGCGTGCTGGCTGAGGGCGGGTGGACCTGTCTGGGTTGGCCCCTCGAGTACGGCGGCCGGGGAGCATCCATCACCGAGCAGGTCATTTTCCATGAGGAATACGCCCGCGCCGGCGCACCGGGTCGGGTGAACGTCATGGGTGAAGGACTGCTCGGGCCCACACTGATCCACTTCGGCACGGACGCCCAGAAGGAGCGATTTCTCCCACCCATCCGCCACGGGACCGAATTGTGGTGTCAGGGCTATTCGGAGCCCGATGCGGGGAGCGATCTGGCCAATGTGACGACACGGGCCACGTTGGACGGCGACGAATGGGTGCTCACCGGGCAGAAGGTGTGGACCTCGCTGGCGCATCAGTCCGACTGGTGCTTTGTGCTGTGCCGGACCGACCCTGACTCCTTCCGGCACCGGGGTCTCTCCTACCTCCTCGTCCCCATGGATCAGCCGGGCGTCGAGGTACGTCCGATCATGCAGTTGACCCGGACGAGCGAGTTCAACGAGGTCTTCTTCACCGGGGCCCGGACGCACCGGTCCAACATGGTCGGTCCGCCCGGCGAAGGGTGGAAGGTGGCACTGGCCACCCTGGCCTTCGAGCGCGGCGTCGCCCTGCTGGGACACCAGCTCGGTTTCGTCCGCGAGCTCAACTGGATTGTGGCGCTGGCCCGGGAGAACGGGCGCTCCCGTGACCCGGTCTGCCGTCAGCACCTGGCGCAGGCGCACGCCGAGTTGACCATCATGCGGTACAACACCCTGCGCAGCCTCGACGGCTACGACGGTCCCGTGGCGCCCCCCGGGGCGTCCATTGCCAAGCTTTACTGGGGGAGCTGGCACCGTCGCCTGGGTGAGCTCGCGCTGAGTGTGCTGGGGCCCTCCGCCACGGTTCTGGCCGACGAGGCCGACGGGGAGTACCAGCTCAGTGACCTCCAGCGTTCGTTCCTCTTCTCCCGGGCCGAAACGATTTACGGTGGCTCCAACCAGATCCAGCGCAACATCATCGGCGAGCGGGTTCTCGGCCTCCCGCCCGGGCCGAAAGGAGACCAGTGAGCCTGCAGGATGCCTTCGTGCCACCACCTCCGCCGGTTCCCCCCAGCGGTCACGGGCTCCTGGCGGGCAAGGTGGTGATCGTGACGGCGGCGGCCGGTACCGGGATCGGGTCGGCGACGGCCCGGCGGTGCCTCGAGGAAGGAGCGTCCGTCGTCGTCTCCGATGCGCACGAGCGGCGACTGGGCGAGACGGCGGAGCAATTGGCGGCGGAGACGGGTGGAGTGGTCGTGGCCGCGCCCTGTGACGTGACGGACGAGGCGCAGGTCCAGGCGCTCTACGACGCGGCCACCGCCCACTTCGGACGCTTCGATGTGGCGGTGCACAACGCGGGCTTGGGCGGAACGGTGCCGTTGGTCGACATGACCGACGCGCAGTGGTCGAGGGTGCTCGATGTCACCTTGACGGGGACGTTCCGCTGTACCCGGGCCGCGCTGTCCAGGTTGTTGCCCCAGGGCAGCGGGGTGATCGTCAACAACGCGTCGGTGTTGGGGTGGCGGGCCCAGCCGGGGCAGGCACACTATGCGGCGGCCAAGGCCGGCGTCATGGCGCTCACCCGCTGTGCGGCGGCCGAGGCGGCGCCGGCCGGTGTGCGGGTGAATGCGGTGTCGCCCAGCCTGGCCGAGCACCCATTCCTCAATCGCGCCATCACGGACGGGGACCTGGCTGTCCTGAGACGGCGCGAGCTCTTCGGGCGCAGCGCCGAGACCTGGGAGGTGGCCAACGTGATCGTGTTCTTGGCCAGCGACTACTCCTCCTACATGAGCGGAGAGGTCATTTCCGTATCGAGCCAGCACCCGTGAGCGTTCGGTGGCGGCGAAGGAGCCCGGGGTGAGCGACGAGGATCCCCGCGCCGACCTGCAATGGGGGACCATTCCCGATCTCGTCGCACGTGGGTCGCTCCGGCACCCCGACCACGAGGCCGTGGTCGACACGGGCTCTCGCCTCACCTACGGCGAATTGCCCGGGGCGGTCGACCTCTATGCCAGCGGCTACGTCGCGGCCGGAGTGGGTGCGGGCGATCGGGTGGGCATCTGGGCTCCCAACTGCGGCGAATGGGTGCTGGCGGCGTTGGGCGCGCTGCGCGCCGGGGCGGTGCTGGTCCCGATGAACACGCGTTGCAAGGGTGGCGAAGCGGCCTACATCGTGCGCGCCTCGGGTGCCACCACCCTGGTGACGGTGCGCGGCTTCCTGGGCGTCGACTACCCCGCCCTCCTGCGTGGCCACGAGACTGGTGCGCTGGAGCGGATCGTGCTGTTGCGCGACGAAGGGCAGATGGAGCCCACGCCGGCCGTGGAGTTGCTCGCCCTGGCCCCCTTCCTCGATGCCGGCACCGGCGTCGACGCCGGTGCGACGGCGGGGCGTGCGCGCGCGCTCGGGCCCGAGGATCTCTCCGACCTGATCTTCACCTCCGGCACGACCGGTCAGCCCAAAGGCGCGGCCACGACCCACGGGCAGTCGTTGCGCACGTTCGGAACCTGGGCCTCCATCGTCGGCCTGGCGGCAACCGATCGCTACCTCGTCGTCAACCCGTTCTTCCACACGTTCGGCTACAAGGCGGGCATTCTGGCCTGCCTGCTGACGGGCGCCACCATCGTGCCGGAAGCCGTCTTCGACGCACGGCGGGTCCTGCAGCACATCGCGGAAGAACGGATCTCGGTGCTCCCGGGCCCACCGACCCTCTACCAGTCCCTCCTGGCCGAGCCGACCCGGGGTGACTACGACCTCTCGTCGCTTCGACTCGGCGTCACAGGTGCGGCCGTCGTCCCGGTCGAGTTGGTGCACGCCATGCGGAATGACCTCGGGTTCTCCACCGTGCTCACCGCCTACGGGCTCACGGAATCGAGTGGGACGGTCACGATGTGCCGCCGCGCGGATCCGCCCGAGATCGTCGCCACGACGTCGGGACGAGCGATTCCGGGCGTCGAGGTGCGGGTCGTGGTGGACGGTGATGAGGTGCCCCGCGGCGAGCCGGGGGAGGTCGAGGTGCGCGGCTACACGGTCATGGCCGGGTACTGGCAGGACGAGGAGGAGACGTCGGCCGTGATCGACGCAGAGGGATGGCTGCGCACCGGGGACATCGGCGTCATGGACCTCGACGGCAACGTGGCCATCGTCGATCGGGTGAAGGACATGTTCGTCGTGGGCGGCTTCAATGCCTACCCGGCGGAGATCGAGGCGATGTTGCGCGGTCACCCAGGGGTGGCCGCCGTCGCGGTCATCGGGGTACCTGACGACCGCCTGGGTGAGGTGGGTTGCGCCTATGTCGTTCCGGCCGGGCCGGATGGGGCGGGGCTCGATGCCGAGGGGGCGGAGGCCTTGGCACGTGAGCTCTTGGCCTGGTCGCGCCACGAGATGGCGAATTACAAGGCCCCCCGAGGCGTGGTCGTGGTGGAGGCGCTTCCGGTCAACGCCGGCGGCAAGGTACTCAAGCGCGAGCTACGGGCGCGACACCGGGCCGGAGATGATCATGTGGTGTCCTACGAGAGGAGCGGCTGAGTGCGAGGCATCGTCTATACCGGTGAGGGGGTGGAGGTCACCGACGAGCTGGGTGTGCGGGAGCCCGGTCCGGGAGAGGTGCGCGTGCGGATCGCGGCGGCGGGCGTGTGCCACTCCGACCTGTCGCTGATCGACGGGACGATCCCGTTTCCTGCGCCGACGGTGATGGGCCACGAGGGCGCAGGCATCGTCGAGTCCGTGGGGTCAGAGGTGACCTCGGTGCAACCGGGCGACCATGTGGTGATTGCCACCCTGGCCAGCTGCGGGGCGTGCCGCGCCTGCAGCACCGGGCACCCGAGCTGGTGCCGGAGCTCGTTGGGCGCTCTCTCGACGCCCTTCACCTACAAGGGGGAACCGGCCTCGAATTTCGCCGCCACGTCGGTCTTCGTCGAGGCCACGGTGGTCAGCGAGGTGCAGGCGATCCGCATCCCCGAGGAGGTGCCGTTGACCTCGGCCTGCCTCATCGGCTGCGGCGTGCTGACCGGGGTCGGCGCGGTGCTGAACCGGGCCAAGGTCCGCCCCGGGGAGACCGCGGCGGTCTTCGGCGTCGGAGGGGTGGGTCTCAACGTGATTCAGGGCCTGCGCATCTCGGGGGCCACGCGCATCGTGGCCGTGGACACGGTCGCGGCCAAGGAGTCTTTGGCCCGCCAGTTCGGTGCCACCCACTTCGTCGATGCGAGCTCGGGCGATGCGGCCGCAGCCGTGCGGGCGTTGACGCCGGCCAATCGGGACTCGGCCGCCGGTGCCCTGTTCCCTCTCGGCGGCGTGACATGGGCTTTCGACTGTGTGGGTCACCCGGAGGTGCTCCGGGCCGCACTCGACTGCCTCGACTGGGGCGGCACGGCGGTCGCCATCGGTATCCCTCCCCGTGGCACCGAGGTGCCGGTCGACGTCAATGCGTTGGCCTACGTCGACCGCGGGCTCCTCGGGTGCCGGTACGGGTCCGCTCGGCCCCACCACGACATACCCTTGATGGTGGATCTGTACTTTTCGGGCCAACTCATGTTGGACGAACTGGTCTCGCTGACCCGCCCCCTCCATCGCTTCGGCGAGGTCGTCGAGGCCATGCGCGCCGGGCAGGTGGCGCGGGGCGTCCTCACCTTCGACTAAGCACGCAGGATGCAAACGATCACCCACGACGGGCGGGCGCGATGAAAGGTGTGCTCCTGGCGGGCGGGACCGGCTCGCGTCTCTATCCGCTCACCCGCATCACCAACAAGCACCTGCTCCCNNTACCAGGAGCAGGCGGGTGGCATCGCGGAGGCGCTCGGCCTGGCGGAGCGCTTCGCCGACGGCGACCCCGTCCTCGTGATGCTGGCCGACAACGTGATGGAACGCTCGATCAAGCCCATGGTCGATGCCTTCCGGGCCGACCCGACGGGCGCCCGCATTCTCTTGACGGCGGTGAGCGAACCCGAGCATTTGCGTCACCTCGGCGTGCCGGTGCTCTCGGCCGACGGCCGGGTCGAGCGGATCGTGGAGAAGCCCGAGGTACCCGCCAGCAACTTCGGTGTCACCGGCATCTACTGCTTCGACGCCGCCGTCTTCAGCATCATCCCGACGCTCACGCCGTCGGGTCGGGGGGAGCTGGAGATCACCGACGTCAACAACCACTACATCGAGCAGGGGCGGATGGCCTACGACGTGCTCGAGGGATTCTGGGGCGACGCCGGGGAGTCTATCGAGGCGTACTACGCCGTGAATGACTTCGTGCGGGCCAACGGAGCCAACCGGGCCTGAGGAATCAACTCTGGTGTTGGCGGGCCGGCACCGAGTGCCGGGCCCGCCGGACGCTTTCGGCGATGCCGCTGCCGTTGAGGCCCAGACTCTCCAAGATGTCGTCCGCCTTGCCCTGGGCGATGTACTCCCGCGGGACCCCGAGGACCCTCGTGACCGGACCCTGCCGTCCCTGCGATTCGAGCGCGAACTCCATCGCGTCAATGAGGAAGGCGCCGGCACCGCCGTGGCGGACGCCGTCCTCGGCCGTGACCACCAGGCCGTGCCGTCCGGCATCGGCCAGCATGTCGGCGTCGGGGGGCGAGACCACCCGCACATCCCATACCGTGGCGGCCACGCCAACCGCTGCCAGTTGGTCAGCTGCCTCGATGCATGCGGCCACGAGCTTGCCCACCCCGAGGAGGCAGACCGAGCCGTCCCCGTCGCGCACCTTGCGCGCGGCCAGCCCCGTCCCGACCTCGCCCTCCTCGACGTGGCGGGGCGCCGTCTTGGGGAAGCGAATGGTGGAAGGCCCGGGGAGCTCGAGCGCGGTGCGCAGCATCGGCCCCACCTCCTCGGCCGCCGATGGTGCGAACACGGTCATGCCCGGGATGGAGAGAGCCAGTGCCATATCGAGGACCCCGTGATGGCTCGGGCCGTCATCGCCCGTGATGCCGGCCCGATCGAGCACGAAGACGACGGGGCTGCCGTGGAGGCCCACGTCCAGGTTGGCCTGATCGAAGGCGCGGCTGAAGAAGGTCGAGTACACCGCGACGACCGGTCGGATGCCCGCCATGGCCATACCGGCGGCAGCGGTGACCTCGTGCTGCTCCGCGATGCCCACGTCGAAGAAGCGCGTCGGGAAACGGGCCTGGAACGGTAGCAGCCCCGTCGGCCCCGGCATGGCCGCCGTCAGGGCGACGACACGAGCGTCGTCCTCGGCCGCGCGCAGGAGGGCGCGGGAGAAGGCATCGGTGTAGGTGGTGGCGCGGGACGGGGAATGGCGCACGTCGGCGTCGGCCATGGATCCGGGCGTGGCCACCCCGCCGACATCGGCGCCGGCCGAGCCACCGACAGCCGTTCCGGCCGAGCTCCCGACCGTGTTCTCCAGCATGACCGGGTTGGTCGCCTTCACGTCGTGGAGGCGCTGGATGTCGTCCTGTTCCGCCGGACCGTACCCGCGCCCCTTTTGCGTGAGCACGTGCACCACGATCGGTCCGTCCCATTCGGCCGCGTGCGCGAAGGCCTGCTCCATCAGCTCGATGTCGTGCCCGTCGATCGGCCCGGCGTAGCGGACGCCCAAGGCTTCGAAGAACGTGTGCGGGGCCACCATCTCGCGCAGCGCGCTGGCCACCGAGTGCACCCCGGAGTACGCCAGCGGGCCTAAGGCGGGAAGCCCCCGGAGGCGATTCCGCAGACGTTCGCGAGTCTGGGTGTACGTCGGGTTCAGCCGGAGGCTGGTGAGGCTCTGGGACAGTTGTGACACGGTCGGGGCGTAGGAGCGACCGTTGTCGTTGAGGACGATCACCACGCGGCAGCCCGAATGCCCGAGGTTGTTCAGCGCCTCGTAGGTCATGCCCCCGGTGAGGGCGCCGTCACCGACGACCGCGATCACCTTGCGGTCCCTGCCCTCGCCGCGCAACGTGAACGCCTTCGCCATGCCGTGCGCGTAGGAGAGGGCGGTGGAGGCGTGGCTGTTCTCGATCCAGTCGTGCTCGGACTCCGCCCGGTTGGGGTAGCCCGACATGCCACCCGCCTGCTTCAGGGACTTGAAACCGAACCGGCGTCCGGTGAGGAGTTTGTGCACGTAGGCCTGATGGCCGGTGTCCCACAAGATGACGTCACGTGGCGAGTCGAAGACACGGTGCACGGCCAGGGTCAGCTCGACCGCGCCGAGATTCGAACCCAGGTGCCCACCCGTGGTGGTCACCGATTCGATGATGAAGGACCGCATCTCATCGGCCAGGGTTCGCAATTGCTCCTGGCTGAGGTCCTTGATGTCCGACGGCGTCTCGATGCTCTGAAGGATCATGGCTCTCGCACCACGTTAGTCCGCCTGACCCGGTCGCGGTCTGCGTTCGACGACGGCGAACGAGACCGCGGCGACGGCCAGAGCCGCCACCGCCAGGACCTGCAATCCGTGCTGGGGGCCGTACGTCTGCGAGACCCAGCCGACCACGGGCGCCCCCGCCACCCAGCCGATGTAGCCCGCGGCGGTGAACGTCCCGACGGCACTGACGACCTGGCTGGCCAGACGGCTCACATTGCTCATCACCAGGGGCCAGAACAACGAGGCCCCGCCGGCACCCAGGGCCAGCCCGAGGGCGGCCGTGCTCGAGAGCGGCGACAGCGACTCGAGGAGGATTCCGCCACCGGCGATGCAACCGCCCACGAGGAGGGCATGTCGGGCCGAGAGCCGGCCGATCAATGTACTTCCCGCCGCCCGCGTCGTGGCGGCCACAACTTGACCGACGACGTACGCGCCGGCACCGAGCAGGACGCCGGTGGCCAGGTGATTGCGGAGGTAGAGCACCCCCCAGGTGTCGACTCCACCCTCGGTGACCTCGGCCAACGCGAAGACAGCCAGCAAGAGCAGGAGCCCGTCGCGCCGGATGCGTTGGACCGGGTGCACGTGGGCCGCCGCCGGTGGCGACGCCGAGGGGTCCTCGGGCACCCGCCCCGGCTGCCGGGATAGCGTCCAGAGGCCGATAACCAGCGCCACAACGGCGACGCCGGGCCAGATGACGCGCCACGAGACGCCGGCATGGAGCACGATCCCGGCCGCTGTCGCTCCGAGGATGGCTCCCCCATTGAAGAGCGCATGAAAACGGACGAGCGCCGCCGGCCGCCCGTTCAGGCGGTGGGACGCCTCGGCGTTCATGGCCGTGTCGATGCTGCCCCCGGCGATCTCCACCAGGACCAGGGCGCCGACGAAGGCCCATTTCTGATGGACCGTGCTCATGACGACCAGGAGTCCGGACCAGGCCAGCAGGGCTGTCCAGAGCAGCCGTCGCGCGCCGACCCGGTTGGTGACGTGCGCCATGACGGCACTCGACGCACCGGCCAGCGCGATGGCGAGGGCGAGGACGAAGCCCAGCTCGGCATCGGAGAGGGCGAACGTGTGCTGGATGTCGAACACCATGACGGCCCAGCTGCCCCAGAAGAGGCCGAACGTGATGAAGGCGGCGACCACGGGTCCCATCCCCGCCGGAATACTGGTCGGGGGGGCGGGGGCGGTTCTTCTCAGGACTCGCCGGCAGCGCCGGCCTTCGCCAGGAATGTGGCTTCGTTGACGAGCACCCGCGTCACCCGGCCGGCGCCGACGAGGCCGCCGCCGTCACGCTCGAGGCGGGCCGCCGACACGGTGAAGATGAGGCGACGGCCTTCGACCTTGACCAACGTGGCCTCGGCCAGCACGACCTTGCCGATCCCCACCGGGGCGAGGTGGTCGAACTGCACGCGCGTGGCCACGCTCGACTGTTCCGGGGTCAGGTGCCCGTCGGTGGCACGCAGCGCCGCCTCTTCGCACATGGCGATGAGCCGGGGCGTCGCCAGCACAGGGACATCGCCGGACCGGAAGTACGGCGCCGTGTCCTCCTCGCCCACCGTCAGCTCCACTTGCGCGGTAAGGCCCGAGTGGGGTCCGTGACCCGCGGGTGGGCTGCTACCGGAGGAGGAACTGGGCACGACGATTACGATACCGCCCGTGACCGACACTTCCTTGATCGAGCCCGATGTCCTCCACAACGTCCTCGGGGCGGCGCTGGCGCACGGTGGGGACATGGCCGAGGTCTTCGCGGAGGACAGCATGAGCGCGAGCGCCATGCTCGACGATCGGCGGGTCGAGGAGTTGTCGTCGGGGCGTTCGCGCGGCGCGGGCATCCGTGTGGTGGCCGGGGAGACGACCGGATTCGCGCACACGTCGGATCTGAGCGAGGCCGGCCTCCTGGCCGCGGCCGCCGCCGCGGCATCCGTGGCCCGGGACGGCGGCGGCGGGGTCCGCACGGTGGCGCTGTCGTTCGGGCCCAGAGCCAGCAACGACCGTGGTGCCAAGACGCTGCCCAGCTCGGTTCCCAAGTCCACCAAGCTCGATCTCCTGACCCGGGCGGATCAGGCTGCCCGGGCCACCGGCGGCTCCATCAGCCAGGTCCAGGTGGGGTGCGGGGACAGCCGCCGGCGCATCCTGATCGCCAACTCCGATGGGTTGCTGGCCGAAGACGACCAGGTCCGCACCCGCTTCAACGTCATGTGCGTGGCCAACGGCGACACCGGGATGCAGACCGGGTACGAGTCATTGGCGCGCACGGAAGGCTACGAGATCTTCGAGCGCTTCAACGTCGAGGACATCGCCCGCACTGCGGCGAAGCGAGCCCTGGCCAAGTTGTCCGCCCGGCCGGCTCCATCGGGTGAGGTGCCCATCGTCCTGGCCGGCGGCAGCGGGGGCATCCTCTTTCACGAGGCCTGTGGCCACGGTCTCGAAGCCGACCACATCGTCAAGGATGCCTCCGTGTACACCGGGCAGATGGGGAAACTCGTGGCCAGTCCCCTCGTCACCCTGGTCGACGACGGTACGGTCCTCGGGGAGTGGGGCAACTTCGCGGTCGACGACGAGGGCCATGCGCCCGCCCGCAACGTGCTCATCGAGAACGGCGTGCTCACCGACTACATGTGGGACTGGTTGCGGGCCCGCAAGGAGGGGAGAGCGTCGTCGGGCAATGGGCGCCGCCAGTCCTATCAGCATCTCCCCATGGTCCGGATGACCAACACCTTTCTGTTGGCCGGCCACGAGAACGCAGCCGAAATCGTGGCGCAGACCCCTTCGGGGGTCTACGTCTCCAAACTCGGAGGTGGCCAGGTCAACACGACGACGGGTGACTTCGTCTTCGGGACGACCGAGGCGTATCTCATCGAGGACGGTCATCTCACCGAGCCGTTGCGCGACGCCAACCTGATCGGGAACGGTCCCGAGGTGCTCCGCCGCATCGACGCCGTTGCCGATGATTTCGACATGACGCCCGGCACGTGTGGCAAGGACGGGCAGAGTGTGCCGGTCGGGTGCGGTCAGGCCACCCTGCGGATCACAGGGGTCACGCTGGGAGGGACGGCGTAGTGAGCGATCTCATGGATCTGGCGACCTCTGTCGTGGCGCAGGCCCAGCCTGGGGAGGGCCTGGAGGTCTACGTCACCCGGGGCACGGAGAACGAGGTCCGGGCCTATGACGGCGCGGTCGAGTCGCTGACGTCCGCCGACTCGTCGGGCGTCGGCATCAGGATCCTCCTCGAAGGGCAGCCGGGAGATGGGAACCGCCTCGGCTTCGCCTGGGCCGGATCCCTCGATCCGGCAGTGGTGCAGGCCGCACTCAGCGACGCCCGGGACAACGCCCGCTATGCCACCCCGGATCCCGATGTGGTCCTGGCGGAGCCAGACGGGGAGCTCGCCGTCGAACAGGATCTGTGGGATGACGGCGTCTTCACCACGCCGATGGACGAGAAGATCGCCCTGGCGCTCGAGCTCGAACGAGCGACACGTGGCGCGGACCCCCGCGTGCGACAGGTCTCCTCGGCCGACTACTCAGACGCCCGGGTCGAGGTGGCGCTGGCCTCGACCACCGGCATCCGGTCGTCAACCCGCCGCACGACCGCCTTCGTGTCGGTCGATGCCATTGCCGGGGAAGGCGCAGACTCGCAGACCGGGACCGGTTTCAGCGTGGGCCGGGGCCCGGCCCAGCTCAATCCGGAGGAGGCCATGGCGGATGCCGTCCTGCGCTCCACGCGGCTGCTCGGCGCCCAAAAGGCGCGCTCGGGACGGTGCACGGTCGTCTTCGACCCCCGGGTCGTCTCCACCCTGCTCTCGGTCGTCGCCTCGGCGCTGTCGGGGGAGGCCGTGGTCAAGGGCCGATCGTTCTTCGCCGGCCGGATCGGTGAGTCGGTCGCCGGGACCGCCGTCACCCTGATCGACGACCCCACCGACGCCCGTGCCTTCAACGCTGCTTCGTATGACGGCGAGGGTTTGGCGTGCCGGCGCAACATCCTCATCTCCGACGGCATGCTCCGCATGTTCGTCTACGACACCGTGGCGGCCCGGCGGGCCCAGACCCGCTCGACCGGATCCGCGGTGCGGGGTGGGTTCGCCGGGACCCCGTCCGCCGGCTGCCGGGCCCTCGTGCTCTCGCCGGGATCCAAGAACGCAGAGGAGATCCTGGCCGAGGTCGGTGAGGGGCTCTACGTCCAGTCGGTCACCGGCATCCACTCGGGGGTCAACCCGGTGAGCGGGGACTTCTCGGTTGGAGCCGAGGGCCTCATGATTCATCGGGGCACCCTGGCCGAGCCGGTGCGCGAGGTCACCGTGGCATCGACCCTCCAACGGATGTTGCAATCGGTGGTGGCGATCGGGAACGACCTGCGGTGGCTTCCCGGTGTGGCGGCCGGTCAGACGCTGGCCATCGCCGACATGCAACTCAGCGGGGACTGAGCCCCCGGGAGGGCTTGCCCCGGGCTCCCCGGGTCAGGATGCGGTCGCGGCGGCGGCCTTGGACTCTTTGGCCGGCTTGTCGGAGGCCGGCTTGGATGCGGATGCATCGCTCTTCGAGCCCGAGTCGGTGGTGGTGCCGGTGTCCGACTTGGTCTCCGATTTGGACGAGTCGGACCCGTTCGACGACGTCTTCTCGGAACTGGATCGCTTGTCCTGCGCCCGCGCGTCCGTCTTGTAGAAGCCACTGCCCTTGAGGACGATGCCCGGCGCGCCAAAGACCTTGCGCAAGACTCCGCCACATTCGGGGCATACCGTCAAAGCGTCGTCGGTGAACTTCTGGACAGCTTCGAGCCGTTGCCCACACGCCTTGCAGGCGTACTCATAGGTCGGCAATTGAACTCCTTGGATTGGCACTCGCTGCTTGTGACTGCCAACTCTACCCGAACGGCGCCTCGGGTCGGCCGCACGGCCCGGTGGCGGCACCCTGTGTGTGGAGGCCGTACACTAGAGACTCGTGTCCGATCGCAGCCTGGCCCATCTCGATCCGCTAGGCGGTGCCCGCATGACCGACGTCACCCCGCGGGAGCCCACCCATCGCCGTGCGCTGGCCCGCTGCCGGGTCTCGATGTTGCCGGAAACGACCACCTTGGTGGCCAATAACGCCATCACCAAGGGAGATGTGCTCGCTGCAGCCCGCATTGCGGGCATTCAGGCCGCCAAGCGGACAGCCGAGCTCATTCCCATGTGCCACCCGGTCCTGGTGGGGTCGATAGCGGTCAATTTCTCCATCGGGGACGACTTCGTGGAGGTGGAGGCGCAGGTCGAGACCGTGGACCGCACGGGTGTCGAGATGGAAGCCATGATGGCGTGCACCACGGCCGCCCTGACCGTGTACGACATGTGCAAGTCCTCCGATCGCACGATGACGATCGATCACGTGGCGCTCTGGGAGAAGTCCGGCGGCCGGTCAGGCCCCTGGCGACGGGCCGAGGCCCGCTCCTGAACCACCCCTGGCCGTCCCCCGGCGGCGTTGTGTCTAAATTCACTGGCAGTGAGTGGGCGTGTGGCCGATCGCATCGGTATCGGCAAGGGGATCACCGGTACGGTCAATTCCGGGATCGGCCGTATGGGCGGTCGCGATGTGGTGGTAGCCCGGTCGTACTCTTCGCAACGGCGGGGGGCGCTGACCCACGCTGACGGGTTGCGGCTGGCCCAATCGGCCGATCTGGCGCGTCGGCTTCGCATCCCGTTCGTGTTCATCGTGGCCTCGAGCGGCGCTGATGTGCTCGACGGCGTCGCCGCGCTCCACGGCTGGGGCAATGCGGCGGCGGCCATCGCGGCCTGTAGCGGGATCGTGCCCGTGCTCATGGCGGCCACCGGCCCCGTCGTCTCGGGACCGGCTCTGTTGCTGGGGCTGGCCGACCTGGTCGTGATGAACGCGGAGGCGGTGGCGTTCGTCTCCGGCCCCCAGATGGTGGCGGAGTTCACCGGCGTCGAGATCGGGCTGCGACAGCTCGGTGGCGTGGCGACGCATGCCAAGTCGAGCGGCCTGTGCTCGGTGGAAACCGATGACGTGGAGGGCGCGCTGGCTTCGGTTCTGGAGTACCTCCCCTCGAACTCCGACGAGATCCCCCTTCCGACGACGATCTCGGACCCCGTTCTCCGCTCCACCCCAGAGCTGAGGGACCTGATCCCCGAGCGCAAATCGGCCACCTACGACGTGCGGGACATCGTCCGCCATGTGGTCGATGACGGCGAGTTCCTCGAGTTGTGGCCCCGCTGGGCCGGTCAGATCGTCACCGGCCTGTGCCGGATCGGCGGCCTCTCGGTCGGGGTCGTCGCGAACCAACCCAGGATCCTGGCCGGCACCCTCGACATCGCCGCTTCCCAAAAGGCGGCCCGGTTCGTACGGTGTTGCGACTCGTTCAACCTGCCGATCGTGAGCCTGGTGGACACGCCCGGATTCCTTCCGGGGAAGGATCTCGAGTGGCGAGGGATGATCCGCCACGGCGCCGAGCTCGCCTTCGCCTACGCCCAGGCCACCGTCCCCCGGGTCTGCCTCATTCTCCGCAAGGCCTTCGGGGGTGCGTACATCGTGATGGACTCGCGGGGGATCGGCAACGACATCTGCCTGGCCTGGCCCGCGGCCGAAATTGCGGTCATGGGGGCATCGGGCGCCGTGCAGATCCTGCATCGGGGGATCGACCCCGCCGAGAGGGCGAGTCGCGAGTCGGACTACGAAGAGGCGTTCTTGAATCCATGGCCCGCCTCCGAGCGGGGATTGGTGGACCAGGTGATCGATCCGGCAGACACCAGGATCGTGCTCTGCTCGGTCCTGCGACAGCTTTGTACCAAACGTGAGCTGCTCGTGGGCCGTAAGCATGATGCCGGGCCGCAATAGCCGTGTGAACAGGATCTCAGGGGATTGTCACCAGTTCGCAACGAATATGTGGTTCTTCCGCGCCCTGTTTTGGTAATGGATCCGGCATGATCAAGAGGGTGGATCACTCGGGAGACGACACACTGTTCGTGCTGGAGTCCTGTCACAGCACATGGATCTTCGACACAGAGAGGCTTCGCTTCCGGCGAATCCTCAAGGGCCTGGCCTTGGACGCCCACGCCGCAACCACGGCGTGGCGCGCCTACTACGGATTGGAGATCGACCCGATATCGGAGTCGTTCGTCGTGCTCTTGAACCCCGAGGGATCACGCTTGCTCCGTTCGTGGCGACATGTCGAGCAGTGCCCACAGTGTGGGGGAAACCAGACCGCGGAATTGTCGCTCGACGAACTTCGAGGAGCGTCGTTGGGCTGAGGTATCGGCCGATCGCCCTCTCCCCCTACTGCGGTGAGTCGAGGGGCGGCGTGGTGGGCGGTGATGACGAGCGGCGCGTGCGAAGGGCGCGACGGTCGGCCCGTTGGATTTCCCGCTCGACGTCCGACCACAGCAACGGCTCGGGATCTTCATCGGCCCCCGCCGTGACGTGTGCGCGCGTCATGAGGGAGAAGGCGACCGTCCAGAGCACGGCGATGGTGCACAACTTGGCCAAGAACCCGGCCAGTTGCTGGTCGAGAACCGCTGACATGCCGAGCACGGCAACGTGGTGATCGTACGAGGGGTACAGCGGTCGACGGGCGAAGATCCACACCACAGAAAGGAAGCTCGGCACGATCGACTGCACGATCAGGTACGCCCCGCGCCCGACGGCGGATAGGGGTTTCGCGCCGGGCAGTTCGGTGAGCACCGGCGCCCAGAGGACGAAACCCGAGAGCAGTACCAGGATCTGGATCACCACGCGGGCGGTCTGCGAGTGGGCGGCCAGGCTGACCGGCCCCGTTGTCAACGTCCCCACCGCCACCACGGTGACAAAAAGCACGGCGGGCACGGGTTTGACCGCCTGGCGCAGCACGGCATCGACGACAGCGGGTCGGGTCAGCCGCGCAATGATCGGTCTGGGGGTCCCCGCGACAAGGAGCGGGGGTACGGCCAGCATCAGGAGGAGCCGCTGTGCCACCAGGGCCAGGAGGGACCAACGCGCGGCCAGGTCTCCGAGCGGCCACATGAACGCCGCCACCAGTGCGAGCACCGCCAGGAGGAAGAACCCGCGCTGACGCCGAGTGGGTCGATTCTCCTCGGACCGGGTGGCGAAGATGTAGGCGGCGACGAGGGCCGGGATGGCCACCGTCCAAAAGATGGTGAGCTGCCAGTCGAGGGGGTGGGCCAGTGCCGCCATCAGACATCTGCCGCCGTAGGCTCTCCACGATGGCTAGCCCCGCACGACTCGACCGACTGGAGCGGGTGACAGACCTCGTCCTGGTGCTGCTCAATACCGAGCAGCCCCTCACATTGGACGCCATCGCCCTGCAGGTGCCCGGGTATCCCGAGGAGCATTCGGCGCGACGCCAGGCCTTCGAGCGGGACAAGCGACTCCTGCGTGACGAGGGAATCCCGGTGCAGACCCAGCGGTTGTCCGGCCACGAGCAGTACGGGTATCTGATCGATCGCGACGCGTTCTACCTGCCTGACCTGGCGCTCGAGCCCGACGAGCAAGTTGCTCTCCACCTGGCCGTTGCCGGCGTGCACCTCGACGATCCTAGCGGTCGGGATGCACTCTTGAAGCTGGGCGCCACCGGTCTGGGCGAGGTGCGTCCCATCGCCACCCTGGTGACGCCGCGCGCGCTGATCGATCTCTTCGAGGCCGTGCGCACCCATACCGTGGCGTCGTTCAACTACCGTCAAGGCACGCGCCGGGTGGTTCCGGCCGGGCTCTGGTTCCGCTTCGGGCATTGGTACCTGGTGGCATGGGATCTCGACCGCGAAGCGGTGCGCACGTTTCGTGTCGACCGGATCGAGGACGCAGTGCTCCTCGGCGCTCCGGGCGGGGCTGTCCTCCCAGAAGGCATTGACATCAAGGCATCCCTGCCCGATGAACCGTGGCGGGCCGAGGGGGACGACCATGTCGTCACGCGCATCCGCGTCGACGCCATGGAAGGGCCGAGGGTGGCCGAAGAGGTCGGGAGCGACCGTATCGAGAGCCGTGCCGACGATGGTTCGGTCATCGTCTGCTTGCAGGTGGCCGGGTTTCCCGAGCTGCGTTCGTGGATCCTCGGTCTGCTCGACCACGCCGAGATCCTCGAGCCACTCGAATTCCGGTCCGAGCTCAGAGCGTGGCTGGTCGGCCTGGCGGAGGGCGGCGGCGAGCCCGAGGTCGACGCGGACGCTCGCGCACTTCCCGTTGCGCTTGCCGCGTCGGGCGAGCCCGCAGATGCTCGTCCCGTTCCGGGAAGGGAGACCAGTCAACGCCTCCGGCGCCTGCTCGCCGTAGTCGGATGGTTGGCGCGGGTGGGGGAGGCGCCCATCGCAGACGTGGCGCGCCGCTTCTCCATGGACGAAGGCGAGTTGATCCGGGAGCTCGAGCTGGCGGCGTGCTGCGGCGTGCCGCCGTACACGCCCGACACGCTGATGGAGATCGAAGTGTCCGAGACCTCTGTCAGGGCCTTCCTACCCTCCGAATTCGCACGGCCCCGCCGGCTCACCCCGGCCGAGGGATTTGCCGTTGCGGCCTCGGCGCGCTTGATCATGGCCGTGCCGGGGCCCGACGATGCCGCATTGCGCCGCGCCTTGGCCAAACTTGAGGCAGCGTTGGGATCGCGCGAAGCGATCGGCATGGATGTCGACGCCCCCCCGTCCCTCGCCGCGGTGCGCGTGGCGTGCGACGCCGGTCAGTTCGTCGAGATCGACTATCACTCGGCCTCACGGGACGAGTTGACGACTCGTGTCGTCGAGCCGGTGCAGGTGATCACCACGGACGGGCACTGGTACCTCGACGCGTTTTGCCAACGTGCCGGCGACATGCGGCGCTTCCGGGTCGACCGCATTGGCGCGGTTCGTGCCACCGAGGACACCGGTGAGCGACCCGCGCGTGCCGTACGGGCGGCGGAGGACGCGTTCCTCCCGGGGCCGGGCGCGGTCGAGGTCCAGCTCCACTTGGGCAAGGGGGCCCAGTGGGTGCCCGAGTCGGTGCCCGTGCGCGGCATGGGTCGTGCCCCTGACGGAACAGTGACCGACGTCATTCTCGACGTGGCCGGCATGGCCTGGTTCGAGCGGCTCCTCCTCCAACTGGGCCCGGATGCGTCCGTCATCCGCCCGCCCGAGCTGACCGACCTGGGGGCGCGGGCGGCCCGCAAGGTGTTGCGGCTGTACCAGCAAGAGCCGTGAGGTCAACGCCCTGACTCGAGGTCGCGGCGCGTGGGAACCGCATGCACAGTCCCTCATCCACACCGACCATTACCCATTGCATGAGCGCATCGGGTGGGTGAGGTCAGGTGCTGGGAGTCCACCGCCTCACCTCGGCAGGGGCCGACTACTACCTCAATGACATGGCCCGAGAGCTGCCGTTGCCGGCACGTTGGGACGACCGGGCCACCCGATGGACGGGGAGCGCGGCAGAAGGACTCGGATTGCGTGGCGCGCTCGATCCAACGGCCTTGCGGGCCGTTCTCGAAGGCTGTCACCCCACATCGGGACATCGGCTGCGCTCGGATCGTGCCACCGTGCGTGGCTTCGACCTGACGTTCAGCGCACCGAAGTCGGTGAGCGTGGTCTTCGCCTTGGGCGGAGACGAGGTGGCCCGTCATGTCGTCTCGGCCCACCGCGAGGGCGTGCGTGGCGCGTTGGCCTACGTCGAGACGCACGGTCTCAGCGCGCAGAGGGGTTCGGGTGAGGAACGTCATGTGGTGCCGACCACGGGCCTCGTCGCGGCCTCGTTCACCCACGGGGTCAACCGCAACCTCGACCCCCATCTCCACACGCATGTCGTGATGGCCAACATGGTCCACGGCCCCGACGGCCGGTGGAGTGCATGTGACCACCGCGGCCTGTCGGCACATCGTGGTGCGGCATCTGCCATCTACGAAGCGCACCTGCGAGTGGAGCTCACAGCGCGTCTGGGCGTGGCGTGGGCCGAGGCGCCTCGCCTGGGGTCCGAAGTGGTAGGAGTCTCCCCTCTCGCCATCGGTGAGTTCTCGTCGCGCTCGGCGGATATCCGGCGGCACATGTCCGAGTGGGGGTCCCACTCGGCCCGGGGTGCGCACATCGCGTGGGCCGCCACACGGCCCGCAAAGCAGGGCGAGCTCGATTTCGGCGAGCTGTCGTCGCGATGGGAACAGCGGGCTCGGGTCGTGGGCAGCGGCCGTGCGGAGATAGTGGCACTCCTGGGACGAGCCGACCAACGTGGCGGCGCGCCCACGCTCGATGAACACCGGTTCGGTGCCGCGCTCTCGCTGTCTCCCGACGGCGCGGCGCGGCGGAGGGATGTCGCAGCCGCCTTCGGCACCGCTGCACTGGGGGGTGCGCATGCACGCAGCGTTGAGGGTCTCACCGAACTTTGGACGCCGAAGCTTTCCGAACGGGCGCAGGTTGGCGTCGCCGAGGACACGCGTACGTTGCGCAGCGTCGTCCCGGGTGGGCATCTGCTCCGGGCGCTCGGGCCGCGGCCCGTGGATCCCGCCGACCACGGAGTGTGGCGCGACGCCGCGCGGGCCATTGACGACTACCGGGCGCGTTGGGATGTGTCCAGGGCGAGCGATGTCCTCGGCACGGATGGTCTCGCCTCGGGCATCTCGTCATTGCCCACGGCGCGCCTGGTCGATCACCTGCAGACGACCCGGCACATCGACGCCGCCCGCCAGCGACTGGGTTGGCGCCCCGCGCCCGGTCATGAAATGGCCCGGGGTCGCTGACCTCAGCGACCCCGACCGTGCACTTCCCGCGCCAGGGACGGTGGCTCTCGCACGGACATCTCGCGCCACGGGCTCCATGCATGGGCGGGCGTGAGGCGAACCGAGCCGAACTTTCTCTCGGGCGTGACGACCAGCGCATGCCCGGGCGATCCCCGCGAGATCACATCGACCGGGCGTCGTGGGACGCGGATGGTGCCTACGGAGCTCGAGGGTCGAAGGCGACCCCGCTCGCCGACCGACTGGCCGATGGTGGTCGAAGGTACCTCGTGGTCGCCGGCGAGCGCGCTGAGGTCGCGTAGCGTGGCGACATCGGCGATCCCGGGGAAGACCACGGTGGTCCCGAACAAGGTGAGAAAGCCATCGGCGGCAGATCCCCAACGGCTACGTGCCTGCGAGAGGTCCTGCAGGCACGCCAGTACGAGAAGACCCTGCCCCGCTCCCTCGCT
The DNA here is from genome assembly GCA_003160635.1 of Acidimicrobiaceae bacterium. GTDB lineage: Bacteria > Actinomycetota > Acidimicrobiia > Acidimicrobiales > RAAP-2 > Bog-473. The sequence goes on from PMLV01000156.1 coordinate 26,105, forward strand.
CAGCATGGTCGGCAGATCGGGAATCGGCGCGATGTTGGCGACCTCATCGAGCGCCAGCAATGTCGGTGGAGATCGCTCACCACTCCTTTCGCGGTCGTAGGTGGCATCGCGGACGTCGCCGAGTGCTGCCACCACGAGCGGAGCGAACTGGTGCTGGCGGCGTCCGGCCGAGCATAGGTACATGGTATTTCCCCCTCGCACGAATTCGGCCACATCGAGTGGAGGGAGTTCCGTTGAGGCCAGCGCGGCTTCCGACCTGTAGGCAGCGAGGACGCCGGAAGCGGTAGACCAGATCCCGGACTGTTCGCGGGCATCCGTGCCGACGATACCGGCGAGCAGATCGGTCGCGGTGGCGTCTTCACCGACCGTTCGCGAAAGAATTTGCAGCGCTGTTGTGCCATCGTGCCGGTCAATCCACCGCAAAACGGTCCGCATGGGCAAAGATTCGAGCGCCGCCGCGTGGAGCAGTGGGGACAGCAACGCGCTGGCTCTTTCCGTCCAATGTTGCTCTCCCGCCGAATGTGGGACAGCGCTCCCACCGAGGCGTGACGCAGTGACCATTGCATCAGATGTCTGCACGGCGGCATCCCAGTCAGTGGCCGTCGTCAGCGGCGACCAACCGACGCGCTCGACGGACGTCGGACACTCAATTTCACCACTGGGATCGAAGAGAAAGGTCCATCCACTCCGGCACCGCTGTGCCGCTGTCGTCTGCATGACGTCAGGCTTCGTCGATGTGGAGACAACCGGGCCCTCGGCGAGGAAAAGATTAGGGATGACCAGGGATGATGTCTTACCCGAGCGTGAAGGACCGAGCACGAGCGTCGAGCGCTGCGGACCCGCCCACGACCAAGTTCCATTCCTCGTTCCGAGGTAGATGCCCTGTGCATCATGCTGCAATGTGGTGGACGAGGGCCTCGTCATCCGCGCGTCTCTTTGCGATGACGAGTATGCCTCGACACGACCGGTTTTCTTCGTTGCGATGGTCGCGTCACCACGGTGCAGTCGCGTTGTTCGCAACACGCCAGAACATGAGAAAGGCGCGACGACATCTCATTCTCGCGTCGTTGGGTCGGTCGAAATGGACGCGTCGTCGACCAACGAATCGGGTCGCGTAGAGAGCAAGAAAAGACGTCGCGAACAGATGATGCTTGACCTGAGCAGGTGCATAACGAAGAATGTGTGTACCCGAAGCGTTATGGAGGGTTGATATGTGCTGCGATGCAACAGTGTGCAGCGCGCCAGGCAAAGACATCGGAATGCCAACTACGCGCCTCATGCAGTGCCTCATCACCTCAATCAGTCGTTGCAATTCGGGTAATCGGAACGGACTGCTCGTATGAAGGAATGGTCTCTGACTCACCTTCAGACGTGTCACATGTCCCGAGCAACAAAGAAATCGGTGCGGCAGTGCGCACGACGATGTGTTTGTGACATCGGCGTGGCGCAGGCTTCACCTCTATTCAGTGACCATGCTCCTAGGGAGGTGCACCTGTGGCAGTAGCCGCGAAAAAGCGGGCCCCGGCCAAGAAGGCCGTCAAACGGGCCCCAGCAAAGAAAGCAGTGAAGCGAGCCCCAGCAAAGAAGGCAGTCAAGCGGACTGCAGTCAAGAAGGCAGTCAAGCGGGCCCCGGCCAAGAAGGCCGTCAAACGGGCACCGGCAAAGAAGGCAGTCAAGCGCGCGCCGGCGAAGAAAGCCGTCAAGCGGACTGCAGTCAAGAAGGCAGTCAAGCGGGCCCCGGCCAAGAAGGCCGTCAAGCGGGCACCGGCAAAGAAGGCAGTGCGTCGCGCCCCGGCCAAGAAGGCCGTCAAGCGGACGACTGCAAAGAAGGCAGTCCGTCGAGCCCCGGCTCGCAAGGCGGCTCGCCGGAGTTAGGCAGTTCGTTCCTTCGGGGGCGTGTGAAGTCGGGGGCCTGCGGGCCCCCGACTTTGCAATTGTGGGTCTACATGTCGGTGACGAGGTGAAAGCTCTCGCCTTGGGCGATTCCTGCAACAGCCCCGTGTTCAGCGAGTTGACTGTGTACCCGACGGGCAAACTCGTCCACACCGGCCGACGTACCCTCCTCGATCCCCATCGTGCTCTCGAATTGGCTCTCATGGGCCAGCAGCGCGGCGATCTTCGTCTCGGTGTGGCCCGAGACGTCCTCGACATGGTTCGGCTCATCGGCTTCCCACAGCAGGAGCGCGGATGGGCGGTGAGGCGCCAACCCCTGATCGGCGAAGTAGTGAGGGTCACGCGCCGCGACAATGGCGTCCGTGACGATAAAGCCGGCGTGCCGGTGATCGGGATGGAGGCGATAACGCCGCCATGGGTCGTGCCCCAGGACCACATCAGGACGGATGCGGCGGATCCACCGTGAGACGTCCCACCGTTCGGCGACGCCGTTGCGCAGCTCTCCGTCGGTCCTTTCGAGAAAGACGACGTCGCCCCCTCCGAGCAACGCGGCGGCACGGCGCTGCTCTTGCTGGCGCTGCGCGACGAGTGCGACGACATCCCGATGCGGATCCCATGTCCCCTTCGCTCCATCGGTGATGACAAGATGATGGAGCGCCGCCCCCGAGGCGGCCCATTTGGCGAGCGTCCCGCCGCAGCCGAATTCGATGTCGTCGGGGTGGGCGCCGATGGCCAACACGCTCGTCGGCGTGGTCAGATCGACCGAGACGGCTCTCCGCTCGGGCAGGTCATTGACCGGGACAATTCGGCCAGAGGTCTCCGGGGTGCTCACGTGGTGAGTTCGGCGACGTCGGCCGGCCAGTCCACGTCGTACGCCAGTGCAGGTATGCGCAGAATGCGCACGGGGAGACCGAGTCGCCAGGCTTCGGCGCGGTGCGATCGGAATGACCCGGGTCCGTAGGCAAAGCGGAAGTCGCAGCCGACGGGCAGGCGCATGACGTTCGTTCCGTCGTCGTTGCGATCGGGGACGAGGGTGATGCCGGCGAATGGGGCCAGGTTTCCCAGATCGCGGGCGCGGGGAAGGTCGCCGTGGGCGACGATCACCCATGCGACGCCAGAGGCTGCCAGCTGTTCCACGCCGGCGCGGACCGCTCCGTTGAGCCCTTGACCGGGTTCCCACATGACCGTTGCCCCCAGGGCCTCGGCCCACTCGGCCACCTCGGGGTCGTCACAGACGACCGCGACGGGGAGCGGGGCGCACGCGGCCACGACACTCTCTGCCATCGATCGAACCAGATGCTCCCGCGTCTCGTCGGTCATCGAGCCGCCCAGTCGGCGTTTGGCCTGCCGGAACCCCTTGACGGGGATGAGCACCACTTCCTGCCCGAGGCGGGCTCGGGAGGGAGCGGGCGGGGCCTGCGGGTGGGTGGTCACGCTGGCGGGCACTGGGGACAGTGTAAGTGCGGCGAGCAATGCCGCCTCATGGTCAGCGCCGTAGGCTCCAGGGATGCGCGACCGAGTGGCAGTGGTAGGTGCCGGCTCGTGGGGCACGGCAGTGGCGGCACTCGTGGGTGCCTCCCATCCCGTCTCCCTGTGGGTGCGGTCTCCCGAGTTGGCGGCGTCGATCAGTAGGTCGCGGGAGAATGCGACCTACCTTCCGGGGATACGGCTGCCCGAGGGGCTCACGGCCACGTCCTCGATGGAGGAGGCGCTGGCGGGAGCGGGCGTCGTCTTCATGGCCGTGCCGTCGCACGGATTCCGGTCCGTCCTGCACGAACTGCGACCGTTCTCCGCAGGTCTCGACGCCATCGTCAGCCTGTCGAAGGGCATCGAGACCGGAACGAACCTTCGGATGTCAGAGGTGGTGGCGCAGGTCGTGCCCGATATCCCGGCGGGCGTGCTCACGGGACCCAATCTCGCACGCGAGGTAGCCGAGGGGCAGCCCGCGGCCAGCGTCGTGGCCCTGCCCGACGAGGCGTTGGCGCGCCAGGTGCAAGGCCTCCTCCACACCCGCACGTTCCGGGTCTACATGGGTACCGACGTGGTGGGATGCGAGATTGCAGGGGCGACGAAGAACGTCATGGCCATCGCCGCGGGCATCTGCGATGGCCTCGGATTCGGGGAGAACACGCGGGCGGTCCTCATCACCCGGGGCCTGGCCGAGTTGGGACGCCTGGGCATTGCCCTCGGTGGGAGGGTGCTGACGTTCGGCGGGTTGGCGGGTGTCGGGGACATGGTCGCGACCTGTGCCAGCCCCAAGAGCCGCAACCGGACCGTGGGCTTCGAGCTCGGACGGGGTCGATCGCTCGATGAGATCGTCAACGGCATGCAGATGGTGGCCGAGGGGGTGAAGAGCGCTGGTCCCGTGGTCGGGTTGGCCCGCTCGCACGGGGTCGAAATGCCGATCGCCGAGCAGGTCGACGCCATCGTCGACGGGCGTTGTTCGCCAAGAGAGGCGCTGTTGGCGCTCATGGACCGGCCGTCACGTCCCGAGTGGGACGAAGCGCCGCGACGAGAGGCGCCACCGTGAGCGGGCCCTCGGGCGGGCGGTCAGTCTCAGTCGGCTCGAAGGTGTGCCGTGGCGATCCCGAAGGGGCGTAGCTCGAACGATCCTTCGAAGGGACGGTCGGGGAAGCCCCGCAGGTCGACCAGCCAGCCCGAATGGCCGTGTATGGCCACCGTGGCCGTCGCGGGAGTCGGATTGAACACACGAACCTCGAGCACCCCGTTCTCGCGGCGCAGTGCGCTCACCTCGGCACCCTCCACGGACAGCGCGTTCCCCGCTGCGGCCCGGGTGCCTCCCCCCAGGGCCGTGACGACATCGATGGGGATGAGGACATCGTCGGCCAGCGCGTACAGATCATCGTGACCCACCGCCAACGCGTAGCTGAGTGACACGCGGCGTCCGGTCATCTGCAGGCCCTCGACCGGTGTGAGCGGTCCGGCCGGGAAGGGCCGGTACGCCATGCCGAGGCGCGAGAGCATGCCGGTGGAGCGGAGCACGGTGAGGGCGATCATCCTGGCCGCATCCCCGTCCGGCGTCGACGTGATGTCGATGAGCTCGTACTCGCAGACGCCATCGTGCACGACGGTCAGACCGCCGGCAGAGACGAAGCGGCGTGCCGGCGCCGTCGGCAACCCGTATTCGTCGGCGCGCCCTTCGGCCGTGAGGCCTCTTTCGACCACCGCGAACGCGCTTTCGGCCAGCGACGTCCGAGCCGCTGCGGGCAGCGGGAGGTGGACCCGGAGCCGATGGTCCTTACCCGGGTTCACGAACGATGTCGTCACCCTGACCACTGGCTCGTCGGCCCTGAGCTCAAGCCGGGTCTCGACCTCGACGCGGTGTTCGCCGACCCGCTTCTGGGACGATCCGTCGACATGATCGGGCCACACATAGGTGGCGGTGATCCCCACGCCGGCCCGCACCGGTCCGGGCTCCAGGACGCGCACGGAGACAGCGACCGGCGCATCGACCAGGGTGTCGTGCCGCGGCGCTGAGTAGTTGTAGGAGTCCCCGAGGTCCCCGCCATCGACGAGTTGGCCGTACCCCTCCTTCCCGTCGACCGAGAAGGTGCCCAGGGTTTCGTCGACCACCACCGTCACCAGACCGTTCGTCACTGTCACCGGCCCGCCGGGCTCGCTCACCGTGACCGGGTGAGCCAGAGGGCAGGGGACGAACGGCCGCCAGCCGTAGCCGGGCACGTCGGCCACCCGCGCCACGATGCGCCGGATGGGCGGCTGATTCAGGTTGACGCGGATGACCGCGTCGGGCCGCGCCCCGAGGCGGGCATAGATGTCCTGCTTCGCTTCGGATATCGGCACGTTCGTGCGCTCTTCGGCGCCCACCGTGACCGTGATGACGAGTCCCTGGTCGTCCTCTTCGACGCTCACGTCATGCACCCAGGCGTCGTTGTCGATCTTGGGCCCCTGCAGCATGCCGAGCACGGTGCGAACCGTATTGGCATCGAGCACCATGGAGCCGGGGAGGCCGGTGCGCTCGGATACCACCTGGACATCGGCCGAGGGCGGCTCGGTCGCCCCCACGACGAGCTCCACCAGCCCTTCCCGGGTGCGTTGGACGGAGTTGAGGACGTAGTTCCCCGGCTCGGCGAGGGAACGGGCGAACGATGTGACCGCACGATCGGCCACACCGCTGGCAATGGTCCGCGCCTCGGCGTAGCGGTGCAGCACGGCATCGACGACATCGTCGATCGAGCAGGCACAGATCGAATCGTGGGCGGAGTTACGGACGACTTCCTTCCATGCCAGGTCGAGGAGCTGGCGTGGCCATTGGGCCGGAGCTTGGAAGAGGGCGGCCAGCGGCTCAGCCCGGCGCTCCAGTGCTCGCTCAGCGAGCGCCCCCATGCGCTTCACGTCGACCCGGTTCGACGTCACCCCCATCAACATGTTGGACCGAAACCCAGATCGAAGCTCTCCCTGCCAATGCTCCAGCCCGTCTCTCGGCGCCCTGGCCAGATAGTCGACGAGTGAGGTGACCTCGAAGGCGAGGTCGTCTTGGAGCTCGTTGGCTTCGGCCACCACCCGGCCCAGCCCCCTTTGGGGGAAAAGATGGTCGGAACCGTTCATGCAGAGGAGATCGTTGAAGAGGAACGAGGCGACCTCTTGGACAAGGTCCTCCGCGCGCCGCACGAGCGCCTTGGCATCGTCGGGGAGGGCGGCTCCGTTGCCGTAGCCGACGGGGAGATACTCGGCCCGGACGCGGGAACCGTCGGGAGCCTCCCACCAGAATGCGTTCTTCGTGATGGCCGAGGGAACGCCACGCCACACCACTGCGTGCTCGAATCCGCCCTGCTGGAGGATCTGTGGCATCTGGGCGATGTGACCGAACATGTCGGGCAGATAGCCGATGTGCATTGCGCCGCCAAAGGCGGCTCCCCGGACGATACCCATCTGGAGGTTGCGGATGATCGTTTCGCCCGAGGAGAGGAACTCGTCCATGAGGATGTACCACGGGCCCATGCTGATCCGGCCTGCCGCGGCCAAATTGCGGAGGCGCTGCTCGGCTTCGGGACGGACCTCGAGGTAGTCGTCGACGACGGCCATCTGCCCGTCCAGCATGAAGTACGGGTAACTGGCATCTGACTCGAGCAGGGGAAGGAGGACGTCGAGCATGTCCACCAGATTGAGGCGAAAGTCCTGGTATGACTTGTACCATTCCCGGTCCCAGTGCGAATGCGGGACGATGGCGATGCGGCGGGGTGTCATGTACGCCAGACTATGACGTGCGGTGGCTCACTGACAGGGCGTGGTGGTTCTGGACCTCTTCTTGATGGATAGCGAACGCGCATGGTCCCGGCACCGCCCGCCGGAAGCTCCCACGTGTGCGTTGGAGGACCTGACGATCGGAGGCACGCTGCCCCACGTCTGGTCTCGGCGATGGAGCGACGAACCGAACGGCCCCGTGTTGCTCGAGGGCGATGGAGCCCGTTCCGCGCTGCGCGGCGACGACCTGGCGCAGCTGACCGGGCTGGCGGCGTCGCGCTTGGCCGGCTACGGCGTGACGCCGGGGGAGCGGGTGCTCTGGAGTTGTGGCACGTCGTTGGACGCGATCGTGGGGCTGATCGGGGCGTTGCGTCTCGGCGCCGTGGTTGTCCCCGTCAACCCATCGGCCAGCCGGAGCGAGTTGCGGTATGTCGCCCGCGATGTTGGTCCTGCGATCTCATTGGTTGACCGCGCCGAGCGCAGGGACTGGCTGTGCGAGGACCTCGAGGATGCGGTCGTGCTGCATCCGGATGCACTGCTCAGGAGCACGAGCGATTCGGCTGCCGCCGCCCTCGATACGGCAACGCCCGCCGACGACGCGCTGATCGTCTATACCTCGGGGACGACCGGGGAGCCGAAGGGTGCGGTCCACACCCACGGTTCGCTGTTGGCGGGAAGTCTGGCCCTGCAGACGGCCTGGGGTTGGCGCCCCGACGACCGCCTCCTCCTGGCCCTCCCGCTTTTTCACGTGCACGGGCTGTGCGCGGGACTGTTCGGCACGTTGGCCGCAGGGAGCTCGGCCGTGATCTTCGAACGGTTCGTTCCGGCGCAGGTCCTCGACGCCGTGGGCGAGAGCACCATGTTCTTCGGGGTCCCCACCATGTACCACCGGTTGGCCGAGTCCGGACGAGCGGCCGAGCTTTCGGCCTTGCGACTCTGCGTCTCGGGATCAGCTCCCCTCCCCGCCGATCTCTGGCGACGGTTCCACGCCGACTGGGGTGTGTCCGTGCTCGAGCGTTACGGGATGTCCGAGACGTTGTTGACGCTGTCCAACCCGCTCGATGGAGAACGGCGCCCGGGGTCGGTCGGGTTCCCCCTTCCGGGTGTCGAAGCGGCCATTGCAGATGCGGACGAGGCGGGCGTGGGCGAGCTGATGGTACGCGGCCCGTCCCTCTGCCGCGGGTACCGGAATCGAACCGCGGCGTCCGAGGCGATGTGGCATGACGGATGGTTTGGCACCGGTGACCTGGCGTCGGTCGGGGACGACGACTATGTATCCATCCGGGGAAGGCGCACAGAGCTCATCATCACGGGAGGGCACAACGTGTACCCCGCCGAGGTGGAAGCTGTGCTGGGGCGCCACCCATCGGTCGGAGAGATAGCGATTATCGGACTTCCCTCGGCCGAGTGGGGTGAGTCCGTGACCGCCTTCGTCGTCGGACGCGACGGTGAGCCCGATATCGATGCCCTGGCGCACCTCGCAGCACAGGAGTTGACATCGTACAAACGACCTCGTGAGTTTCGTGTGGTCGATTCCTTGCCCCGCAACGCAATGGGCAAGGTCCAGCGGCGCGATCTCCTCTAGCCGGGTGCGCCCGCTTCGCAGCGCAATTGTTGCGATAGCGTGAACACATGTCGACTTTTCTTATGCTCTCGACGGTGGGGCCCGATGGCGCGGCAACCCTGGCCGAGAACCCCGATCGGCTCAAGGCGGTCAACGCGGAAGTCGAATCGATGGGCGTTCGTGTGTTGGCGCAATGGGCCCTGCTCGGGCCCTACGACTTCTGCACCATCCTCGACGCGCCGGATGAGAAGACGATGGCGCGGGTCGCGCTCGTGCTCGGCTCGCGCGGCACGCTCAAGACACTGACGCTCTCCGCCATTCCGATCGACGACTACATCGAGGCCGTCCGTCGGACTCCGGCCGACTGACGCCGCTCAGTGCCACCAGAAGCCTTGGCGGCTCCGCTGGCGGCGCACGTCGTCCCGAGAGAAGAGCTCGCTGAGGATGCTGCCATCGGACAGGCGCCGAATGCGGTAGCCATCCGGGGTGATCTCGGCCACCTCGAAGCCTCGCGTCCACGTCCCTTGATAGCGGTTGCGAACGTCGATCTGGGTGCCCGGGGCAAGGGGGGACCGCACGTTCGGCTCGCTTGCCCTCCCCCCGGTGCTCACCCCCCCATCGTATTGATGCCAGCCACTCCGTTGTGACGTCATGACCGTGATCCGTGTGACCACGCCGGATCTCGCGGCGGAGCGCTCTCTCCGCGCCAGCGGGCATTCGTGGATCGCGGGCATGGACGAGGTGGGTCGCGGTGCGTGGGCGGGCCCGGTGACCGTCGGCGTCGCCGTCGTCCCGCCGAAGGCCACCAAGCGCACCCAGCCCCGGTGGCTCCGGGACTCCAAGCAACTCAGCGAAGCGCGACGCGAGTCCATATTCGACGCCGTCGGGTCCTGGTGCGCCGATTGGGCGGTGGGCCACGCCTCTCCCGAGGAGTGCGATCGGTGGGGGATGCGGGTGGCTCTCCGTCTGGCCGCTCAGCGGGCACTCGCCGGCCTGTCCCGCCTCCCCGATGCGCTCCTCATCGACGGCCCCCTCGACCTGGTGTCGGGTCCGGAGCCGGCAGCGGGGGGGTTCAACGGATCGGTCCACCCGATCATCGGCGGCGACGCCCGCTGCGCCTCCGTGGCCGCGGCCTCGGTGCTGGCCAAGGTCGTACGGGACCGTCTCATGCGGGCCGAATCGGAGCACTTCCCCCCGTACGCATTCGAGCAGAACAAGGGTTACCCTTCGCCGACGCACCAGATGGCACTGCGGGGCTACGGCCTGTCGTCGATCCACCGCCGCACCTGGTCCTTCGTAACCTCCCTGCCCTGGTGCGACGGGTGGCCCGTCAGTCGCGAAAACTACCTCTGACCTGGGGTCGGCAACGTGTCGATGGTGTCCGTGACGAGTAGTGTAAACAGATGAGCAGCGTGTTGGAGGTGCAGAACCTCCGAACGGAATTCCGCATGCGGCACACCTCGGTGGTTGCGGTCGACGACATCTCGTTCTCGGTCGGCCAGGGGGAGTGCGTGGGGATCGTCGGGGAGTCGGGCTGCGGTAAGAGCACGACGGGGCTTTCGATCATGAGGCTCTTGCCCAACAACGGGCACCTGATCGGCGGGACCATCACCCTGCTCGGTCGTGACCTCGCCACGCTGGACGAGAAGGAGATGCGGCAGGTCCGGGGGGACCAGGTGGCCCTCATTCCCCAGGACCCGTTGACCGCCCTCAACCCGACGATGACGATCGGCAAGCAGATCGCGGAAGGCGTCCGCCTGCACCGGGACGTGACCAAGTCGCAGGCACGGCAGCGGGCGCTCGAGGTCCTCACATTGGTCGAGATGCCCCGTCCGGCCGAGCGGCTCGACCAATACCCCCACGAACTGTCGGGGGGCCTCCGTCAACGGGTGATGATCGCCATAGCGTTGGCGTGCGAGCCGAAGCTGCTCATCGCCGACGAGCCCACGACGGCCCTCGACGTCACCATCCAGGCGCAGATCCTCGACCTCATCGACGACCTGCGCGAGCGGCTCCGCATGGGCGTGGTGCTCATCACGCACGACATGGGCGTGATCGCAGGTCGGACTGACCGTGTCATCGTGATGTACGCCGGGAAATTCGTCGAGGAGGCGGCGACCAGCGTGCTTTTCGAGAGAGAACGCCACCCCTACGCGGAAGCCCTCTTGGCCTCGGTACCCAAAATCGACCAGGATCCCGGGGAGTCGCTCCTCACCATCCCGGGCTTGCCTCCGGACCTCTCCGAGGCCATCACCAATTGTCGCTTCGCTCCCCGTTGCCGCTACGCCACCGAGAAGTGCCGGACCGAAGAGCCACCACTGGACCCGGCGAACGACGGTGACCCTTCGCACCGTTTCGCCTGCTTCCACCCCGTCGAGCATGCGGCGTCGCCCCTGGCCGCCGAGGCCCGCGCCGCCTCGCCTGCGCCCGCTCCCGGCACCGCGGCGAGGATCGCCGCGCTCGCGGGGGCTCCGGGCATCCTCTCGGTCACCAATCTGGTCAAGGAATTCCCGGTCCTGGCCGGCGGTGTCATCCGCCGCCAGGTGGGCTCCGTGCACGCGGTCAGCGATGTCACGCTCTCCATCCGTCAGGGTGAGACGTTCGGGCTCGTCGGCGAGTCCGGGTGCGGGAAGACCACCATCGGACGTATGATGGTGGCGCTCGAGTCGCCGACCGCCGGATCGGTCCGCTTCGAGGACTCGGTGTTGACGGAGCTCAAGGGAGCGGAGTTACGGCAAAAGCGCCGCGACGTCCAGCTCATGTTCCAGGACCCCTACGCCTCCCTTGACCCGCGCATGCGCGTGGGAACCATCATCGGGGAGCCCTTACGGGTGCAGAAGGTCGGGACGCATGACGAGCAGCGGGACCGGGTGACGTCCTTGTTGCGCGAGGTGGGATTGAGTCCCCAGTCGGTGAACCGCTATCCCCATGAATTCTCGGGCGGCCAGCGCCAAAGGATCGGGCTGGCCCGTGCATTGGCCCTCGAACCCAAGTTGGTGGTGGCGGACGAGCCGGTATCGGCCCTCGACGTGTCGATTCAGGCGCAGATACTCAACCTGATGAAGGACTTGCAGCGGCGCTATGGCCTGACCTACGTGATGATCTCGCATGACCTGGCTGTCATCCGCTACATGGCCGACACCATCGGCGTCATGTACCTGGGCAAGTTGGTCGAGCTCGGCCCGTCGGCCGAGGTGTACGCCCGGCCGGCCCATCCCTACACGCAAGGTCTACTCGACGCGGTGCCGACTGCAGCACATGCGACGTCCCGCGAGCAGCGCAAGCTGATCGTGCGGGGCGAGCTGCCCTCCGCGGTCCACCCCCCGTCGGGATGCCGCTTCCGCACCCGCTGCCCCCGGGCCCAGAACCTGTGTGCCGAGGTGGAGCCACTCCTGGTCAGCTTCGGCGCCGGGCACACCGCGGCCTGTCATTTCCCGCTGCAGACACCCGCGCCCGATCCAGAGTCTGCGTCGGCCCTGCCGGCGATGCCCTGAGTCAATTTCGCTGGAGGCGTACCTCGAGGGCGTCGCGCAGGGCGTCCCCAATAAAGTTGAAGGCGATCACGACCAGGACGATGCAGAGTCCCGCCGGGTAGATCTCCCACCAGTACCCAAGTGCCGCGCTGTTGACGCCGTTGGAGAGCATGGTTCCCCAATCCGTGCCGGGCGCCGGGATACCCAGTCCGATGAAACCGAGCGCGGCGAGCAGGAGGATGGAGTCAGCCACCTGGAACGTGGCGAAGACGACGATGGTGCCGATGGAGTTGGGGACGATGTGACGCCCCACGATGCGCGTGCGCGAACCCCCCATGACCCGCACCGCCTCGACGTATTCGCGCACGCGCAGGGTCAGGGTTTCGCCGCGAACGAGCCGAGCTGGCACCAGCCAGCTGACGAATGCGATGACGACGATGATGAGTACCTCAGACTGCTTGTAGATGGTGACAAGGGCGATGAGAAGGAAGAGCACGGGGACGGAGAGAAGCATGTCGACGAATCGCATCATGATGGCGTCGATCCATCCCCCGACGAAGCCGGCGATGGCCCCGTAGACGACGCCGATGACCGTGGCCACGAAAGCCGACGCAAAGCCCACGATCAACGAAGCCTGCCCGCCGAACATCAGGCGGCCGAGCATGTCGAAGCCGGTGGTGTCCGTACCGAGGGGTTCGCCGCTTCCCGGCGAGGCATTCTGATTGGCGTTGAGTGCGAGCTCGGCGTTGGTCTGATTGGTGTGGTAGAGCAGCGGGCCCACGAAGCAGAAGAGGATGAAGAAGACGATGACGAAGAGGCCGACGACGGCCAGTTTGTTCTCAATGAAGACCCTCAGGATCTGACGGCCCATGCCCCCGACCGACGAGACCTCCCCCCCCTCGGGCATGGCGTGTACGTCGGGGGGGGCAACGATGTCGCCGGCCGGGGCTGGAGCGACCGGCCCGAGGAGGTCCTCAGGCCCGAGCGGAGGAGTTGCCTCGTCAGGCAGGGTCATGAGGTGCTCCCGAACCGGATCCGGGGATCGGCAATGGCGTAGAGCACATCGGCGAGGAGTGAGCCGGCCACGGTGAAGATGGTGATGACCAGCGTCGTGCCGAGAACTGTCGGAATGTCGTTGTTGGTGGCCGCGGTCACCGTCAACAGTCCCATGCCCGGGTAGTTGAACACCGTTTCGGTGATCAGCGCGCCGCTGGCGATGGCGGGGAGCGACAGCCCGATGAGCGTCAGAATCGGGATGAGGGCGTTGCGCAGGGCATGGCCGTACAGGACACGATTCGGGCTTGCTCCCTTGGCCCGCGCCGTGCGGACGTAGTCCTGCGTCAGCGCGTCCATCATGGAAGAGCGCATGTAGCGGCTGAACGACGCGATCGTGATCGCCGAGAGGGTGATCACCGGCAGGACGAAGGCCCGGGGGTCTGTGAAGATCGTGAGCGGACCGCTGTCAATCGGCGGCGACACCGGGAAGAGGTGGAGGTCGAAACTGAAATAGAGGATGAGGAGGAAGCCCAGGAAGAAGGGGGGCATGGCGTAGAACAGGAATGAGCCCGATGTCAGCAGGTAGTCGAGGGGGGAGTAGCGCTTGACCACCTGCAGGATGCCGAGCGGGACGGCGATGATGAGGGCCACGAGGGTCGACACGCCGACCAGGGTCAGGGTTTTCGGCAACCTCTGGGAGATCAGCTCCTTCACTCCCTCGTTGTTCTTGAAGCTATACCCGAGATTGAGGTGGAAGAGCCCCCAGATGTAGCGCCATAACTGGTCGTAGATGGGAAGGTCCAAGCCGTTGACGAGGTTGAAGTGGGCCACCTGCGCCGGCGAGCGCCGAGGCCCGAGCGCCGCCGCCGCCTCCCCGCCGGGTATCAGCTTGCCGAGCAGAAAGACGATGAAGACGACACCCAGGATCACCACGATCGCCTGGAGGATGCGCCGGATCAAGAAGCCCGTCATGCGCGGCGCCGTTGCAGGGAACGGGAATCCCCCCGGCTCTGAGCATCAGCCTTCCAACCGGGGGGATCCATCCGTCAATTAGGTACAGGCAACGGGCGCCGCGTCCACTGCGTGCGGTGCCTACTTCCACCGCCAGTCTTCGGGCGAAATGCCCGTGAACGGGTTTTGCGGCGTGACACCGGTCAGGTCCTTGTTGTACTCGGTGAGTGCGTAGGCCTGATCCGGTTGGAAGATGACGGGCAGCTGCGTTGCCAGGTAGTTCTCCCACTTGGTCAACGACTGGTTGGTGTCGATGGTCTGGGTGATCAGCGCGTTGTTCTTGGCGTCGTTGTAGTCGCCGTAGTTGGCCTCCGAACCCAGCTGGAAGAGCTCCTCGCCGGACGGGTAGTAGTCGGGGGCGAACGTCCATCCGCCTCCCCACTCCTGGATCTGCCACGAGCAGCCGTTGGGGCAGGCGATGGCGTTGCCGATGACCGTGTTGAACGAGGCCCCGCTGAGCGTCACGTTGATGCCCTCGGTGGCCCAGGAGGCCTTCATGGCGGTGAACTCCTCGGTTTGGGTCGCTATGCCCGACGAGTACTGCTCCTGGAATTTCAGCGGTGTGCCGGCCGGGATCCCGGCGCCACAGTCACCCTTGCCCGTGCCCGCCTTGATGCAGGTGTCGGTCCCGTTGGGCACCACCTTCCACCCGTTGGCCACGAGCAGAGCCTTGGCCTTGGCCGGACTGTACGGGTAGGGGTTGGACTTCTCGAGGGTGGAGGCATACGGGTTCGGCGGCACGACGGGGACCGGCCCGTAGGTCGGCAGGGCGTAACCCTTCCAGATCTTCTTGACGTAGAGCGGCTGATTCACCAGGTCCTGGATGGCCTGGCGGATGTACAGCTGGCTGAACAGCTTCCCGGTCACGCCGCCGTTGGCGTTGGAACTGAAGTTCTCCGGGAAGTAGTTGATGGAGAAGGTGTAGAGCGGGTTCAGGTCGTACGTCCCGGCCAGGCGCGGGTTGTTCGCGCCGGACTTGTACGGATTGGTCGTTCCCGAAGAAAGATCGCTCTCGTCGACGTACCCCACACTGAGGTTGCCCCCGACCAGCGCATTGAACTCGGCCGAAGTGGACGTGTACGGCAACTCGGTGAACGACTTCAATGTCGGCTTGACGGGCCCCGAGTAGGTCGGGTTCGGCACGAAGGTGGCCTGGCCGTCCGGGTTGAACGCACTCAGCTTCCACGGCCCGTCGACGATCTGCCACAACGGGTTGCTGGCATAGGTGTTCAGCGAGTTGTTGGCCGCGCTGGGATTGTTGGGGTTGTACCCGGCCGAGTTGGCCAGGAATGTGTACACCTTGGCGCAGGCGGCATCGCCCGTGCCGTAGGCAGCACTGGAGCAGCCACCTGTACCCGGGGCGGCGCCCGCTGAGGCGATGTCCCACGCGATCGGCATCGGTGTGATCTGGCCCAGCTCGTTGTAAATGATCCAGTGCTGGTTGTAGGCCTTGTTGAACGTGAACGTCACGGTGTTGCCGCTGGCGGTGACGTTGGTCACGTTGTCGGGAAAGTCGCCCTTGACGTAGCCGCAGAAGTTGGCCGGCTGGGCGTGGTAGATGTTCATGAAGAACAGGACATCTTGTGCCGTGACGGACTCACCGTTGGCCCATTTGTAGTTCTTCAGGTTGACGGTCACCGTGGTGCCACCGTTGGAGAACGCAGGCGTCTGGCCGATCGAGAGCGAGGTGTTGAGATTTGGTGAGGTGCCCACGCCGAACCAGAAGAGCGGCCGGTACATCAAGAACTGGAACTGCTCGACGTTGTTGACCGAGCAGAGCTGGGCCGGGTAGTAGGGGAGAATGAAGTTCGGAGTCGACTGTGGCAACTCGGCCCAGGTGGCGGTGGTGGGTTTCGATGCCGCCCCGCTCGTCCCCGGCGCAACGACGGCGAGTCCCGCCAACAGTGCGCCGGCCGCCATCGCCAACGTCACGATTCGCTTCAGATGTCCCTTTATGGCCATAGCACTCCCTTGCTACGCGGCCGTCGGCTGACGGCCGGGCTGAGTCTCTCGCCACCCCGCGCGGCTCGAGATTCCGTAAACGTAACGCAATTGCCACATTGTTCATAGTCCTGCAACCGATATTTTTCGACCGTAACGGTTGGTTTATTGTACAGGACTGTCACTTCAGGGCTGAAAACACACAATTCCTGCGCGCGTGCGCCTTCTCACGCCCGATCACGCAAGCCGGCCGGCCCCCGCGAACAACCTTAATGCAACCTGTGCGGCAACTGCATGAATCGTAAGGGCGCCGGGAGAAGCCGATAGAATTGGCAGTGATTCAATGGTGTACGTCCTCGCACTCGCGGCCGCACTCTCCAATGCGCTGACCAGCGTGTTTCAGCGCATGGGGGTACAGGACGCGCCAGAAGAATCGACCATGAAGCTGAGTCTCTTGACGCATGCCCTACGCCGTGGCATCTGGCTGCTCGGGTTCTTCTTCATGGTGTGCGGGTTCCTCTTCCAGGCCTTCGCGCTCCACGTCGGACGTCTGTCGGTGGCGCAGCCGATCCTCACCTTGGAGTTGCTCTTCCTGGTGTTCATCCTCGGCACGTACTTCGGCTACAAGGTCACGGCGCGCGAATGGGTCGGGGTCAGTGCGATCGTTCTGGGGCTGGCGGGGTTCCTGGCCTTCGCCGTGCCGGGCGGTGGAGAGCGCGTGCCGGGCACACTGGGGTGGGTCGTCGTGGGGGGCATCGCCATTGCGGTGATCGTGGCCGGTGTGGTGGCTACCCGGTGGGGACCACGCTGGTGGAAAGCGGCCATGTTCGGGACCGCCGCCGCCATGGCGTACGCCTTCACCGCGGCGCTCATAAAGGTGGTCAGCGACTATGCCGCCCGGGATTGGGTCACCATGTTTGCGCACTGGCAGACCTACGGCCTGATCGTCTTCGGTCTGATGGGGGTGTTCCTGACGCAGAACGCCTTTCATGCCGGGCCGCTCGCCGCCTCGCAGTCCACCCTCGTACTGGTGGATCCGTTGTTCAGCATCCTGATAGGGATCGTCCTGTACGGCGACACCTTGCGGACTTCGGGCCCGTGGGGGCCGCTGGAGGCGATCTCTCTCCTGGTGATGTTCGTAGGCGCTGTCTTCCTTTCCCATTCCCCCCTGGTCACCGGCCTCAAGAGCGAAGGAAAGGGCGCCGAGTACGAAGAGCTCCTGTCCCGGCGCGCCCGGCACTTGGGCCAGCGTGCATCGCATGCAACCGTGCCCGACGGTGGGCTGCCGTTCTCACCGACGTAGCGGCACCGCCGGGGTCGGGACTCAGCCCGTCGCCCGTTCGACCACTCGGCGCGTAAACCCGACAAAGCCGTCCGGGTGTGAGAGGTGGGCACCATGTTGCGCAGCCGGGATCTCGTAGATCGCGGCACCTGGCACATGGGACCCCAGCCAGGCGACCGTGTCACGGTGATGCGCCGCACTGGCGGTGCCACCTCCGCCGAAGAGCGCGGGAACGGTGAGGTCCATGACGTTGAAGGGGGGGTTTCCACGGACGCTCAGCAGATCCGCCACCAGCGCCGGCCCGTCGGCCCGCCTGGCTGCCTTGCCGGCATCTGAGAGTCGTTCCCACGCCGAGGGGCTCACCATGCGGCAGAAGAACCGTTCGACCTCGTCACCAGGGTCTTCGGCGAGGGGGGCCGCGCCAGGTGCGGCGTTCCGGTCAGGCTGTCGACGCCGGAAACCCAGCCACGGCATGGGCGGCTCGAAGGCCCCGACCGAGTCAGTGGCCCCGGGTGAGGCCAGGGCGGCCCCGAGCACGACGTCGCCGCCCACGCTGTGCCCGATGGCGACCACGGAGGATGCGCCACGAGAACGCACCTCAGCCAGGATTTCCACCAGGTCGGCGATGTGGCCGCCCAGCCCCACCACCCCGGCGTCCCGTGAACCCTGGTAGCCACGCCGGTCGTACGCCACCACCGTGAGATCGGGGAGCCGCCGCATCGCCCGCCGGAAGCTCTCGCCGCGGTCCAAGGAGCCGTGCACGAAGACGACNNATGGCACAGTCAGAGGTCGCAACGGGTTCTTTCGGCCCGAATGCATGGCTGGTGGACGACATGTACGACCGATTTCTGGTCGACCCCTCATCGGTCAGCGAGAGCTGGCGCGAGTTCTTTGCCGACTACCGGGCCGCCCCCGTCCCTGCTCCTCAGGTCGCCGCCTCTGCAACTCCGGTTGTGACAGCGCCGCCGGTCACCTCCGGCGCCACCCCCACGTCGCGCGCCGAACCTGCCGAAGGCTCAGAAGAGCCTGTGATCCTCAAGGGGGCGGCCTCCCGCATTGTGGCCAACATGGAAGCCAGCCTCGGGGTGCCGACGGCGACCAGTGTGCGCACCGTTCCGGCGCGGCTGCTCGAAGTGAATCGCCAGATTCTCAACAATCAGCTGGCCCGCACCACCGGGGCGAAAGTCAGCTTCACCCATCTGATTGGTTTCGCCATCGTCCGAGCCCTGTGCGACGTGCCGGCGCTGAACGCCGCCTTCGTCGACGACGCCGGTGGCAGTGGCAAGCCGGGCGTCATCCACCACAAGCATGTCGGTCTGGGACTCGCCGTCGACCAGCAGAAGAGAGACGGTTCCCGGACCCTGCTCGTGCCGTGTATTCGCGATGCCGACACCCTCGACTTCCGCGCCTTCGTCGTGGCCTACGAGGATCTGATTCGGAAGATCCACACCGGCAAGATCTCCCCGGATGACTTCAGCGGGACGACGGTCTCGCTCACCAACCCGGGGACACTGGGCACGGCGCAGTCGGTGCCGCGCCTCATGCCCGGGCAGGGGGCAATCATCGGTGTCGGAGCCCTCGGGTATCCCGCGGGATATGAAGCGGCGGACCCGCGCGTCCTGGCCCAACTCGGTCTGGGCAAGGTGGTCACGCTCACCTCGACCTACGACCACCGCATCATCCAAGGGGCGGAGTCGGGCATCTTCTTGGGGCGGGTGGCGGCACTTCTCACCGGAGAGGACGGCTTCTACGACGCACTCTTCGAGGCGATGGGCGTGCCGTATGAACCGGTCCGTTGGCACGTGGACAACAACGCCGGTCAGGGCACCGACGAGGGCGAGCACCAGCGACTGATCAAACAGGTCCATGTACAGACCCTGATCAACATGTACCGGGTGCGGGGGCATCTCATCGCCCACCTCGATCCCCTCGACGCGGAACCGCCGTACATCCACCCCGAGCTCGACCCACTGACCTACGGGCTCACCATCTGGGACTTGCCCCGCACATTTGTGACCGACGGCCTGGCGGGCCGCGACGTGGCCACTCTCGACGAGATTCTCCACGTGCTGCGCGACGCGTATTGCCGCACCCTGGCCATCGAGTACATGCACATTCAGGACCCCGAGCAAAAGCGGTGGATCCAACAGCACGTCGAAGGACAGCCCAGCACGCTCAACGAGAGTGAGCAGCGCCACATCCTCGACCGGCTGAACGCGGCCGAGGTGTTCGAGCGCTTTCTCCACACCCGCTATGTCGGCCAGAAGCGCTTTGGGCTCGAGGGCGCAGAGTCGACCATCGTGCTGCTCGACACGCTGCTCGACGCCGCCGCCGGCGCAGGCGTGGCCGAGGTCGTGATGGGCATGTCGCACCGGGGGCGACTCAACGTGTTGGCCAACATCGTCGGGAAGTCCTACAAGGAGATCTTCGAGGAATTCGAGGGCAACCTCGATCCCGAATCCGTCCAGGGCTCCGGCGATGTGAAGTACCACAAGGGTGCCAGCGGCATCTACATGGGCAGTGCGGGCGAGGAGCTCCCCGTGACCCTGGCGTCCAATCCATCCCATCTCGAAGCGGTGGACCCCGTCGTCGAGGGCATGACACGGGCCAAGCAGGATCGGCTCTCACCCCCCACGGACGGCACGCCCAAGGCGCTGGCCGAGGGGACGTTCAGCTTTCCCTGTATGTCCGTGCTGGTGCACGGTGACGCGGCGTTCGCCGGCCAGGGAGTGGTGGCTGAGACTTTGAACCTGTCCGGGCTCTCGGGCTATCGCACCGGTGGCGCGGTGCACGTCGTCATCAACAACCAGTTGGGGTTCACGACCGCACCGGCATCGGCGCGCACCTCGGTGTACCCGACCGACGTGGCCAAAATGGTGCAAGCGCCGATCTTCCACGTCAACGGCGACGATCCCGAGGCGTGCGTGCGGGCGGCCCGCCTGGCCTTTTCTTTCCGGCAGACGTTCCACAAGGACGTCGTCATCGACATCGTGTGCTACCGCAAGTACGGGCACAACGAAGGGGACGATCCCAGTTACACCCAGCCCCTCATGTACCAGCGCATCGATGCCAAGCGATCGGTGCGCAAGCTCTACACCGAGACGCTGGTTCGCCGGGGCGACATCACGCTCGAGGGTGCAGAAGCGGCGCTTGACGACTTCAACAGCAGGCTGCAGGCGGTCCTTGACGAGGTCAGGGGCGAGCCGTCATTGGCCCCGACCCATCTCCCAGTGCACGACCGCGGGGATGCTGATGTTCCCTCCGACGAGACGGGGGTGCCCGGCGACGTGCTGCGGGCACTGGCCACCGTGGTGCGCACGGTGCCCGAAGGGTTCACCATCCATCCCAAGCTCGAACGGCAGTTCGCCCAGCGTGACGACATGGTGGCCAAGGGTCACGTGGACTGGGCCCTGGCCGAGGCATTGGCCATCGGGTCACTGGTGCACCAGGGTGTGGACGTGCGGCTGACGGGCCAGGACACCCGGCGCGGGACCTTCAGCCACCGTCACGCCGTACTGGTCGACTACAACAACGCCGACGAGTACATCCCGTTGGCCCACCTGGCTGACCGCGTGGGCCAGATCGATGGCGCAGTGCTGGCGCCGAGCGAGGCACGGTTGGGCATCTTCACCGTGCGCGACTCACTCCTCTCCGAGTACGCCGCCGTCGGGTTCGAATACGGCTATTCCGTCGAGGCGCCAGAGGCCCTGGTGGCGTGGGAGGCGCAGTTCGGTGATTTCGCCAACGGGGCGCAAATCATCATCGACAACTTCCTGGCCGCGGCCGAAATCAAATGGGGTCAATACGCCGGCCTCGTCATGTTGCTTCCCCACGGCTACGAAGGGCAAGGGCCCGAGCACTCGTCTTCCCGCTTCGAACGGTTCCTCTCCCTCTGCGCGCGCGGGAACATGCGCGTGGCCGTGCCGTCGACCTCGGCCCAGTACTTCCACTTGCTGCGCTCGCAGGCCTTGCTCTCCCCGAAGCGGCCCTTGATCGTCGTCACGCCCAAATCGATGCTGCGCGCGCAGGCCTCCCGGTCACCGATCGAGGACCTCGAGACGGGTTCGTTCGCACACGTGCTGGACGACGCCGAAGTCGCCGACCCTCTCGCGGTGCGCCGTATCGTCTTGTGCAGTGGGAAGATCGCGCATGAAGCCGTCCGGCGTCGCCACGAGATTGCGGCCGACGATCCTACGGCGGCGTCCGAGGTAGCCATTGTCCGGGTCGAGCAGCTCTATCCCTGGCCCATCGGGCAGCTGACGCCATTGCTCGAGCGGTACGGAAAGGCCGAAGAAGTGGTGTGGCTACAAGAAGAGCCCGAGAACATGGGTGCCTGGTCATTCGTGCACGCCCGCCTCCACGCGGCGCTGCCCGCACGTCTCCGGCTGCGTCATGTCAGCCGGAGCGAATCGGCCAGTCCGGCCATCGGAAGTGCCGCGCTGCACCAGTTGGAGCAGGCCGATTTGCTGCAGCGCGCCATTGGCTGAACCCCATCACGTCGTGGTGGACGGGTCCAACCTGGCCACCGAAGGACGAACGCTTCCGAGCTTGCGGCAACTCGACGAAGCGGTGACTGCGTACGCCGAAGAAGATCCGAACAGTCGCATCACTGTCGTCGTCGATGCGTCGTTCGAGCACCGCATCGATGAGTCCGAGCGCGAAACGCTGCGGGAGGCCATGCTCAACGGCGAGGTGGTCTCCCCACCGGCCGGCGCCATCGGGCGCGGGGATGCCTTTGTGCTGCGTATCGCCGAGCGGACCGGGGCGATCGTCCTCTCCAACGACTCATTCCAGGAGTTCCACGGCCAGCACGCGTGGTTGTTCGCCGAGGGCCGGCTGATCGGCGGTAAGCCGGTGCCCGGAGTCGGGTGGATCTTCACCCCCCGCTTGCCCATCCGCGGCCCCAAGAGCCGGGCGGCCACGGCAGAGAAGCGGGCCAAGAGCGACCCCGAGTCGGCTCCGGCCAAGGCGGCGGAGTTGGCCCGGGCCGCCAAGAAGGCGGCCAAGCGCACGACCAAGAAGGCGGCGCCGGTCGTTTCGACGACCTGGCCTCTCATCCCGAGCGAGCCTCCGCCGGCTCCCCGTGGCGGCCGGCGGCCCACCCCGGTCGACCCCGACTTGTCGAGTGCGATCAACGAAGCGGTCGCGGAGGCGCTGCACCCACCCAAACCGGTCAAGGTGGTCAAAGTGACCAAGGCGGCCAAGGCGGCCAAGGCCCCGGTCAAGAAGAAGAAGGCGGCGGCGGCCAAGAAGGACGGCGTCGCCAAGAAGGCGGCGGCGTCCAAGACTCCGACGGCCAAGAAGGCCGCAGTGACGAAGAAGGCGGCGGCGGCCAAGAAGGCCGCCCCCGCCAAGAAGCGCCCGCCCGAGATGAAGGCCGAGCCGGTGAAGAAGTCAACGGGCAAGAAGTCCTCGGCTCCGTCGAGTCAGGATCCGCCCAAGAGGCGGTCGAGCACGCCTCCGCCGGCGGTGAATGAACCGCTGGCCTTCATCACATTCGTCGCCACCTATCCCGTGGGGACCACCCTCGAAGGAGAGGTTGTCTCCTTCACCTCCCACGGGGCGATGGTCGACGTGGCCCTGCCTGACGGCGGAAACCTGCACTGCTACATCCCACTCTCCGCCATGGGCGACCCCCCGCCGACGAAGGCTCGCCAGGTGTTGACAAAGGGCGAGGTGCGGCTGTTCGTACTTTCGAGTCTGGACCCACCTCGGCGCGTGGCGGAATTGTCGTTGCCGGCCCCTCCGGCCAAGAAGCGGCGCAGCCCGACGAAAAAGGCGGCCAAGGCACGGTCTTGAGGGCGAGCGTCGATAACCTCGGCGATATGGAGATGCCCGAACCGACCGACGTCCTGCCGCACCGATCGCCGTTCCTCTTCGTGACGGCCGTGACGGCGGTGGAGCCCGGCGTGTCGGCGGCCGGGACGTGGCAGCTCACCGGCAGCGAGCCCTTCTTCGCCGGACACTTTCCCGGACGACCGACCCTGCCCGGCGTGCTCATGATCGAGGCCCTGGCCCAGCTCGGTGCTCTCGCAGTACTGCTTGATCCCCGTTACACCGGCAAACTGCCGCTCTTCGGGGGGATCGAGCGGGCGCGCTTCCGGCGCCAGGTCGTCCCCGGTGACACCCTCGAGCTCTTGGTCACGCTCGACCGAATGTCGGCGCGGGCGGGCAAGGGCCACGGGACCGCCCTGGTCGAGGGGCAGAAGGCGTGTGAGACCGATCTGCTCTTCGTCATCGTCGAAAGTGAGGCGAACTAGTGCGCGTGGCCACGTGGAACGTCAACTCCCTGGGGGCCCGTCTGCCCCGGGTGACCGCCTGGATCACCGACCACCGACCCGATGTGCTGTGTATCCAGGAGACGAAGCTGGCCGACGACAAATTTCCCACGGCGGCCTTCTCCGAGTTGGGCTACGAGACGGTGCACCACGGCGATGGTCGATGGAACGGGGTGGCGATCGTCAGTCGACTGGGCGTCGATGACCCGGTGCGCGGGTTCGGCAGCGCAGAAGACGATCACGGATGCCGCATCATCGCCGCCACCTGCGGGGGGGTGCGGGTGCATTCGGTGTACGTACCCAACGGCCGGAGCCTCGACAACGAGTTCTACGGCTTCAAACTGGAGTGGCTCGGGCGCCTCCGCACCATGCTCGACCAGACGTGCCAGCCTGGTGATTCGGTGACGATATGCGGCGACTTCAACGTGGCGCCCGATGACGGGGACGTATGGGATCCCGCCCATTTCGTCGGCATGACCCACGTCAGCGGGCCCGAGCGGGCCGCCTTGCGCCAGATCGAGGCGTGGGGGCTCAACGACGTCTTCCGACGGTTCAACCCTCCCGGCGTCTTCACGTGGTGGGACTACCGTGCCGGCGATTTCCATCAGGGCCGCGGCATGCGCATAGACCTCGTTCTGGTCAGCGATGACCTGGCCGATCGGGCTTCGGCCGCGTTCATGGACCGAGACGCCCGCAAGGGGCAAAAGCCTTCGGACCATGCCCCTGTCGTCGTTGACTTCGCCGACGCCTGAGCGTTCAGCGCCGGCCGGCGCGAAGCGGGACCTCAATGAGCGCAGGGCCGGGCTCGGCCAGGCTCGCCTCGAGCGCGGCAGTCAGCTCTTCGGCGGTCTCCACCCGGCGGCCCGGCACGCCCATACCGTGGGCGAGCGCCACGAAGTCGAGCTCGGGGTCCGTGAGGTCCAAGAGCCGCCGGGCGAGCGGTCCGCCGGCATCGGCGCCTACCCGCTGGAGTTCCATGTTCAATATGGCGTAGGACTGGTTGGCCAACACCACGGTCGTGACGCCGAGTCCCTCCCGGGCCTGCGTCCACAGGGCCTGCAGGGTGTACATGGCACTCCCATCCGCCTGAAGGCACACGACCGGCCTGTCCGGAGCGGCCACGGCGGCGCCGGTGGCGACCGGGAGACCGAGGCCGATAGCGCCGCCGGTGAGCGTGAGCCAGTCGTGCGGCGGCGCCCCCGCGGTGGCCCCGGCGACGAACAGACCCGACGTGTTCCCCTCGTCCACCACGACGGCATTGTCGGGGAGCACGGCACCGATGGCTGCCGCCAACGTCTCCGCTGTCAGGGTGCCCGTCGGTCGGTCGGGCCGCCACGCCGCGGCTGAGACGGCGCCCTGGTGTGCCGCGCCGAGTGCCTCGGCCAGGGCTTCGAGCGCGGCTGGCGCGTCTTCCCCGGGACGCACCAGGGTGTGCACCGTGCAGCCCGGGGGCACCAGATCGCTCGGCTTTCCCGGATAGGCGAAGAACGAGACCGGGGACTTGGCATCGACCAGAATCAGGTGCTCGAGGCCGGCCAGCTGGGCTTGCGCGAATTCGGCCAAGTACCCGAGTCTGTCGACGCCGGGAATGCCGGCGCCGCGTTCCAGCCTGGCCGGAAAGGTCTCGCAGAGCAGCGGCGCACCGGCGGCCCCGCTGACGCGGCTTGCGGCGCGCAAGGCCCGGGTGCGCAGCGCCGTTCCCCCGAGGAGCAGCGCCGCCGGCCGGCCGGAGCGGAGCGCCCGGGCCACGCCGTCGATGGTTTCGGCCGGCACGCACGGCGGCCCGGGGCGTGGCAGTGGTTGGCCGGGCCCGCCGGCCGACTCCGCCCACGACGAGTCGGCCGGGAGGACCAGCGTGGCCACACGGCCCGGGGGGCCGAACGCCGCGTCAACGGCGGCCGCGGCATCTGCTCCGACGTCGTCGGCCCGCGCCGTCACCCGGTACCACCCCGAGACCGGGCGGGCGAGGGAAGCGATATCGGATTGGAGCGGGGCGTCGAAGCGCGCATGGTAGGTGGCGTGGTCGCCCACGATGTTGACGAGGGGTGTCCGGGCTCGCCGGGCGTTGTGCAAGTTGGCCAGACCGTTTGCCAGCCCTGGTCCCAGGTGCAGGAGCGTCGCTGCCGGCCGCCCCGCCATGCGGGCGTAGCCGTCGGCTGCCCCGGTGGCCACGCCTTCGAAGAGTGTCAGGATCCCGCGCATCTCGGGCACGTCGTCCAACGCGGCGACGAAGTGCATCTCCGAGGTCCCGGGATTGCTGAAGCAGACGTCGACCCCGGCATCGACCAAGGTGGTCAACAGGGCCCGGGCTCCGTTCACCCCGGATCTCCGGTCACACCGAGCAACCGATCAGGTCCGAGGAGCCCGAGGGGGTCGAAGACGCGCTTGATGGCGCGCATGATGTCCAGGGTTACCGGGTCCTGCGTTTCGAGGAAGTACTCGAGCTTCGCCGTGCCGATGCCGTGCTCCCCGGCGATGGCACCGCCCGCCGCGATGGCGGTCGTGAAAATATCGTGCAGCAGGGCATGGCGGTGCTCGTCGTCGGGCTGGAAGATCGACAGGTGGACATTTCCGTCACCGACGTGACCGCACCCGGTGATGAGCGCGCCGTGCCGGAGGGCCAACTCGGCCACGCGGGCGAGATACTCGGGGATGCCCGCCCGGGGAATGACGGCGTCGACGATGTCGTCGGCGCCCGCTGCCTTGGCCACGAAGAAGGCCTTTTCCCGGGCGGAGATGAGCTGGGCCCCGGCGGTGGTGGGAAGGACGAAGACGTCCAGGGCGCCGAGCGTCGAGAGGAGTGTGGCCAGTTGCTCGACATCCGCTTCCACCCGGTCCGCCTGCATTCCTTCCAGCACGACGACCAGGTAGGCCATCGTCGCGGCCTTTATCTCTTCGGGGACGCCCAGTTCGAGCCCGGCGCTTCCGGTGATGCCGGCCATCGCGACGACATCGATGTACTCGAGAATGCTCGGATCGACCCCGCTGCTCACGATCTGAGGCACCGCCTTGGCCACTTCGGCCAGGGTGGCGAACGGGGCCAGTACCGTTGCCGCCTCGGCCAGGCGCGGCTCGACCTTGAGGGTGATCTCAGTGGTCACGGCCAGCGTTCCTTCCGAGCCGATGAGCAATTGCGTGAGGTCGTACCCCGACGAGCACTTCACGAACTTCCCACCGGTCCGCATGACGGTGCCGTCGGCCAGCACCACTTCGAGACCCAGGACGTGGTGCCGCGTGACGCCGTAGCGCACGGCCCGCATGCCGCCGGCGTTCGTGGCGACGTTGCCACCGAGCGAGGCCGCCGGCTCGCCGGGGGAGACCGGGTAGATAAGGCCGAGCGGCGCCAGGGCGCGATCGAGCTGCTCCAGCGTGACGCCGGGCTCGACCACGGCAACCTGGTTCTCGGTGTCGATCTCCTTTATCGCCCTCATCCGGTCGAAGGCGATCAGGATCCCGTCGGCCACCGGTTGGCACCCACCTGAGAGCCCGGTCCCACTGCCGCGCGCGACGACCGGGAGACGTGCCCGGGCGGCGTGGCGCAGGACGTCGCTGACCTCCTTCGTCGAAGCCGGGAGCACGACCGCCAGCGGCGTCACGGGCTGCACGGTCATCGCCTCGTCGTGGGTGTAGTCGTCGTGCACCCTCGCACCTGACAGCACGTGCGCGTCGCCGACCGCGGCGCGGAGTGGTGCGAGAACGTCACCCACAGGTCCGTCTCCCTCCCCCCCCTCATGCGCGGTGAGGGCGCCGTCGGCTGCCCCGGCCGCTGTCGGCTTGGCCGTCATGCGTCACCCTCGCCGGCCAATCGTTGTCGCAGCTCGGCCACCCGCGCCGCCACGTCGGAAGCGGCCGTCGGCGCGGCCGCCTTGGTCAGTTGCGCGATCGTCCGCTCGATAGGGGCCAGCCACGGGCTGGCGCTGCGCGCTCTGACCGAGCCTGACGCAGTGCGCACATCGTCCCCGGCGGACCAGCTGCACCACAGCTCTTCCTCGGCGCGGGTGAGCGCCACGTAGAGGAGGCGGCGCTCCTCGTTGATGGCGTCGGTGGTCTGGGCCGAGGCGAGCGGCATCAAGCCGGTGCTCAGACCGATGATCAGCACGGTGTGCCATTGCAGTCCCTTGGCCCGGTGGAACGTCGTGAGCACCACCAGGTCGTGGTCGATCTGTTCGGGCTCGAGCTCGTCGTCGTGGTCGACCTGGCGCCGCGACGACCATCCGCTACGCAGATCGCTGGCCGGGCCGAGGTCCGAGCCGGCCACCTGGCACGGCACGTTGGCCGCCTCCATGGCGGCCTGCACGAGTGCCAGTTGGGCATTGGTGCGGGCCAGCACTGCGATGCTGGACCACCGCATACCGGGATTGCGGGACTGTTTGGCGCGCAACGCGGTCCACGCCGCCTCATCCGCGTCGCTGGCGTGGGCGATCACCGTGGGCACGGGGCCGTCAACCCTGCTGCTGGTGGCCGCGTCGATCTCGCCCAAGATCGTCTCGTCGGTCTCGCTGTCCCGTAGCACTGCCGTGGCCACAGCCACGACTTGCGGTGTGCAGCGGTGGTTCTCGTCGAGCCGGATGACCTTGGTTCCCCGCAGGATCTCCGGCAGTCGGTAGAGCAGCGATGGATCGGCGCCGTTGAACCCGTACACCGATTGGTTGGGGTCCCCCACGACGAAGAGGTCAGGCTCATCGGACAGAAGGGCGGTGAGCAACCGGAACTGGGCCGGATTCACATCCTGCATCTCGTCGACGAAGAGATGGCGGGTCCGCCAACGGACCGCATCGGCGAACGCCGCATCGCCGGCCAGCGCATCGGCACAGGCCGTGATGAGATCGTCGAAGTCGAGCACGCGTCGTCGTGACCGTTCGGCCTCGTAGCGGACGTACATGTCGGCCACCTGCTCCGCGTTGATGCCGCTCCGGCGCTTGGCCCGGCGCGCCTCGGCCTCGTAGCGCTCGGGGGTCACCAGGCGTGCTTTGGCCCATCCGATCTCACCGTCGAGCGCCCGCACCCGGCGCGGGTCACCCGTGAGCAGGTCGGCCAAGAGGCGCCGCCGATCGGGCAGCAGTTGCGGCTCGGGCCTCCGGCGTTGCGCGCGATGCTCCCGGAGGAGTCCGAGTGCCGTGTGGTGGAACGTCCCGGCCTTGACTCCGGAGACGCCGAGCGACCACAGCCGGGTCCGCAGCTCCTCGGCCGCCTTGCGGCTGAACGTCGTGACCAGGGCGCGGTCGGCCTCGATGGAGCCGTCTCGCACCCGGCGGGCCACCCGCAGGGTGAGCACCCTGGTCTTCCCGGCCCCGGCCCCGGCCATGACGCAGAGCAGGGGATCCTCGGCCTCGATGGCCGATCGCTGGGCCAGCGTGAGACGGCTCGCGCCGGGCAGTTTCTCCCAGGCCTCACCTTCAAACGTGATCGCCACGTCCTCACCGTACCGAACGGTTGCTCCCGGGGTTCGAGGTGATGGTCCCTTCGGTAGGGTGACCCGGCAGTTCGGTGTGGCGGCACAAGCCGCGGTGACCCCCGAAGGGGAGAGAGGAATGGCAGATGGCAGTGGGTGGCCCGAGGTCCGAGAAGGGGGTCGTTAGCCTCGAATCGATGATCTGCCTGCGGCGTTGCACCCTCCCCGCCCCTGCCGCCGTGCTCCGGCGCGGTGGGGTGAACTGACCTCAATGCTCCAAACCTTTGCGGGCGGGACCCTTTTCGGCTCCGTCACCGGCCCGGACGCGCCACGGGTTCTCGCCCTCCACGGTTGGGCCCGCACCCATCGCGACTTCGACGCCGTCATCGGTCCGGCCGGCCAGCCGCCGTTGCCTGCGCTGGCCCTCGATCTCCCTGGATTCGGCGCGTCCCCGCCGCCTTCCGTGGCCTGGGGGGCAGCCGGGTACGCACAGGCCGTGGGGCAGCTCCTCGACGAGATGGAGGGCCCGGTGGTCGTTCTGGGTCATTCCTTCGGTGGTCGGGTGGCCCTGCATCTGGCCAACCAGCGCCCGGCGTCGATCCGGGCCCTCATCCTGACCGGCGTTCCGCTCCTCCATCCGCTCGGTCGCAGGGCGAGGGTGGCACCCGCCTTCAAGGCCATGCGGCGCCTGCACCGGATGAAGCTCGTCTCCGACGCGACCATGGAGGCCGCCCGCCAGCGGTACGGGTCGGCGGACTACAAGGCGGCCCAAGGCATCATGCGCCAGATACACGTGCGCTCGGTCAACGAGACCTACGAGGCGCAGCTCGACGCCGTGCAGTGTCCCGTCCATATGGTCTGGGGTGCCGATGACACGGCGGCTCCGGTGGAGGTGGCTGAACGCGCCGTGGCGCGGATCGCCCACGGTGACCTCGTCGTGTACCCCGGGGTGGGGCACCTCACACCGCTCCTCATCCCGTCAGAGCTGCGTGCGGTCGTGGTGTCATGCCTGAACTGATCGGCACCATCGCCTGCGCGTTGGCGCTCATTCCCGCCGGGGCACGGTGGCTCCGCGTGGCGCAGCGCGAGCACTACCTGCCCGGGTCCACCTCGCGCTTCGCGTGGCGCTGGTGGCGCAGCGGGCCGGTGGCGCAGTCCATGGCCGTGAGTGGTCTGGCGGCCGCCGGCGTTGCGTTCGGCTATCCCCTCGTGTCGTTGGCGACCGCGGCCGTGGTGATCATCGGTCCGCCGTTTCTCGGCCTGAGAGGGCGCACATCGCCGTTGGCCTTCACCCGGAGGCTCCGCCTCCTGACGGCGGTGTGGCTCCTCCTCCAGGCGATCGTGATCGTGGTCGGGGTCCTGGTACACCGCGCCGCTCCGGTAGCAGCCCTCGGCGCCTGTGCCGTGCCGCTGATCGTCGACATCTCATGTGCCGTGCTGAGTCCGGTCGAGCGTCGACTCGTGCGGCCCTACGTCAAGGCGGCCCGCTCCCGTCTCGCCCAGGTGGCTCCCGTCGTTGTGGCGATCACCGGCTCGTTCGGCAAGACCTCGACCAAGCAACACGTCGCCCACCTGGTCGCAGGCTCCCGCACGGTGGTGGCCAGCCCCGCCTCGTTCAACAATCGAGCGGGCCTGGCGCGGGCCGTCAATGAGCAGCTCGCACCGGGAACCGACGTCTTCGTGGCGGAAATGGGAACCTACAAGAAGGGTGAGATCGCGGAGCTTTGCCGGTGGTGCCCCCCGACCATCGCGGTGATCACGGCCATCGGGCCGGTGCACCTCGAGCGTTTCAAGACAGAAGATGCCATCGTCGTGGCCAAGTCGGAGATCACCGAGAACGCCCACACCGTCGTGCTCAACGTGGACGACCTTCGCTTGAGGGCGCTGGCCGAGCGGCTCGCTGCCACCGGAACCACCACCGTGGTGCGCTGCTCGGCCACTGACACCGCAGCAGACGTGAGTGTGGTCGTGGCCGATGATCACCTGTCGGTCTACGTGGCCGGGGCGGCCATCGGGACAGGCCTGGCCCGGCCCACTTCGGTGCAACCGGGCAATCTGGCCTGCGCGTTGGCCGTGGCGTTCGCGCTCGGGATCCCCCATGACGTGGCGCTTGGGCGCATCGAGGGGCTCCCTCCCGTGGCGAACCGGCTCGCCACGGCCGCGGCGCCCTCGGGCGTGTGGGTGATCGACGACACCTTCAACTCCAACCCCAAAGGCGCGCGGGCTGCTCTTTCCGAGTTGGGCCGCCTGGGGATCACCGGCCGCCGCGTCGTCGTCACCCCGGGCATGGTCGAACTCGGCTCGCGTCAGTTCGAGGAGAACCGGGCCTTTGCGGAGGCGGTGACAGGTGTGGCCACCGATCTGGTGATCGTGGGCGAGACCAATCGAGCCGCCCTTGCTGCCGGGTCATCGTCGTTGCACCCGCACCACGTCCGGACGAGGGAGGAAGCAGTGGCGTGGGTGCGAACCACGCTCGGGCCGGGCGACGCGGTGCTGTACGAGAACGATCTACCGGACCACTACCGTTGAGGCCGCCCGACCCCGGGCAGCAGGGCGGGTGTGGTTGCGCACCGCATCCGATGTCATCGAAGCGAGGAATTGATCGTGTCTGATATCGCCGTGATCTTTGGGGGGCCTTCCCCCGAGCACGATGTCAGCATCTTGACGGGACTCCAGGCCGCGCACGAGCTGCAGCGCGCCGGGCATGGCGTGCAGGCGCTCTTCTGGTCCAAGACGGGAGAGTGGTTCGGGGTTGATGCCGCCCTCGAGGCGACCGCATTCATCGACGGCGTGCCCAAGGGGGCGCAGGCCCTGCGCCTCGTCCTGGGGGCCGACGGGGGGTTCGAAGCATCGGGCAGCCGCTTCTCGAAGCAGAAGCCCACCGAATTCGACGTCGCCGTGGTGTGCTGCCACGGCGGACCCGGTGAGGACGGGACATTGCAGGCCGCACTGGACGGGGCGGGCATCGCCTACACCGGACCCGGTGTGGCGGCGGCCGCGCTCGGTATGGACAAGCTCGCCTTCGGGGGTGTGATGGTCGCGGCCGGCCTACCCACGTTGCCGCGGGTGGCGTTGACGGCGACGACGGATGAGGTGGGGTTCGCGGGCCCGTACATCGTCAAGCCTCGGTTCGGTGGTTCGTCCATCGGGATTGAGGTGGTGGTGGATGTGGCGACCGCCAAGGACCTGCTCGGCAGCGTGCATCTGCGTGGCGGCGCGGTTCTCGAGCCTTTTCGCCCCGACCTCTACGACGTCCAGGTGGCGTTGCGCTGCTGGCCCGACACGGAGGTATCCGCCATAGAGCGCCCGCTGCGGTCTCCGGGTCCCGGCGGCTCTGCGGGCAAGGAGATTCTCGGCTACATCGACAAGTACGTGGGGGGCGAAGGCATGGCCGGCGCCCCCCGCGAGCTCCCCGCCGACCTGGCCACCGGGCTGGCTGACGACCTGCGTGGCGCCTCCCGCCGCATCGGCGAGCTTGCGCTCGTCCGGGGGGTGGCACGGATCGATTTCTTGACCGACGGAGGCGAGTGGGTGGTGAACGAGATCAACACCATTCCAGGATCGCTGGCCCGCTATCTGTGGATCGACCCCGTCGTGCCCTTCGGCCGGTTGCTGGACGACATGATTGCCGAAGCGCGTGCACGGCCGATGGCCCGCTACAGCGTCGCCGGCGCCGACGGCCTCGTCCTGCGCGGCGCCTCGTCCATCGCGGCGAAGCTGGCGTGAGTCACGCCGGGTGGTCGGCCATCTGCATCACTGCCGGCCCTCACTGGTCACCGGCGGTGCTGGTGACGCCGGCCAGCGCGCCGTGCGCCAACTCTCGGTACAGGCGCTCCGTACGCGGCGAGGGTGAGCTGCCCGGGTCGAGCTCGTCGATCCGGCGCCGGCACTCCCGCCATTCCTGGCGCAGCCGATCGGCATCCCCGGCAGCCGCCGCAACCTGCATGGCCACCCTCGAGATGGCCTCACTGTAGGGATCGAGGAGCCGAGCTTGCCCGAGGCCCCATTGGGCCAGCTCGAAGAGCCCGGCGTCCACCGCCAGCGCGGCGAGATCACTGGCCGCATTGACGAGCACGGCGGCGATGCGGGCACCGTGGCCCTCGGCGTCCCACCAGCCGTACCCGGAGAGGGCATTGGCCAGCGGTTCGCCCTCGACCAAGCTGAGGGCGGACCGGAGGAGGGCCATCGCCACGTCGGGGTCCTTTGCGGCACGGCCTTCGGTAGCCAATGTGGCAGCGCGGTGCACATCGACCGAGACGCCTTCGCTCACCCGGTAAAGCCCCGTTCTCGATCCGGCAGGGAAGAGGGCCACCCCCGCCGGATCGAGACCCATGGCCCGCCGCGCCGCCGCCGCAATGTTGAACAACGTCTTTGCTGCCGCGTCTGCATCTGATGATCCGAGCACCCTTGTGCGCAGGCGATCGCTCGTGACGTCGTCGCCCGCGTGGAGGGCCAGATACGCCACGAGCTCGATGGCGCGCCGGGCTCTGTTGGGCGCCAGCGTTTCGCACAGTCCTTCCAGCCTCGGCGTCGCAGTGAGCAACCTCACCTCCACCGTTCCCGGACCTGGAAGGGAGATGTGCTCGTCCTGTGGCGCGACCACGGCGGCAACTGGATCGTGGCCTGTGACGACTTCAGCGTCGATGGCCGTGCGCGATCCGACCGGGTCGACAGCGGGAGGCTGCGCCACGAGCTGGTCGATTACGGCAGAGGTCTCCGCTCCCATGAGATGTGGTCGTACCGTCCGACCGAGGGGATGGATCGATGCAGCGTTGCGGTCGACGAGCACGGTCACGTCGCTCGCTGACACGACCGACCGGNNGTGATCAGGACCATGTCCGACCAGGCCCACGCTTCCTGGGCCCGACATGCGGCGCGCCACAGATCACCGCTCGCTTCGCCTATGAGGGGGAGACAGCCCCCGCGTTGGAGCGGGACGAGCCACGTTCCCGCATCGTCCTCGCCCACCGGGAGGACGATCGGGAGAAACGGACCGCTCCCTGTCGATGCGGTGAAGGCATCGTGGCCGGCATGCCAGACCTTGGCGTCGGCGGAGAGACTGAACCCCGCGGGAGCCGGTTGACCGGGCTCGGTGAGCCAGAAGTCGGTCCCCGCCGGGCCGACGCAAATGGCCCGGATCATCGTGAGCGGAGAGGGTCCACCCTGATCCTGCGGGAGACCAAGCCCGTAGTTCGCCGTCTCGAATGCACGCAGGGCAGGGAGCCCGGAGAAGCGATCCAGCACGATGTCGGCGTCGACGGCGGCGGCCGGGCGCTCTGGCCCCGATGTGGGGTCAGAGCTTGTCATCTGCCGCAACAGGCGCATGCGCCGGGACCGGCGCGCCAACGCGGCGCACGTCAGGGCACCGATGCCCAGCGCCGAGAGCTCGGGCAGGCTCAGGCGGCCCGGGCCTGCTTGGTCGAGCGACCGTGAAGGTGCGACAAGGGCGGTTCCCTCCGGGAAGATGGGCACGTGCCGGGCGCTTCCATGGTCGAACACGCGCGCACGAGGAGCCCCAGTCGATGGAGGGGCCGGTGACGGAGGGGCATGAGCGCCAAGCTCCGGCGCGACGATGCCCGGCGTGGTGGGCGGGACCGCCGGGCCGCTGGAATCCGGCAGTTCCAACGTCCAGCCGGCACGGATCAGGCTGGGGTCGACGAACCTGAGCCCATCTGACATGGTGTGCCCCAGATTCAGCGCCGCGATCGCCGGCCAGTCGCCGCCGTCACCCAGCTCCGCCTCGGCGATCGACCAGAGGGAGTCGCCCGGGCGAACCACGTAGGTGGCCGCTACCGACGGTGGCATGGCCGCCGTCGGTAGCGCCGGGCTGTGCCACGAGGTGGGGGGAGGTACGTCGATACCGATGGCCGACGTGGCAAGGTGATCGCTCGACGCACCGGCTCCGGAGGCGACGAANNCCCGCAGGGGCGCTGACGTGGCCCTGGCGGACCTGTGCGATGACCGAACGGGTGAGCTGCGTGCAACAGGCGAGCCAGGCCACCCAGGCCACGAGGGTCACCCCGGTCAGGGCCACCCGGGCCGCATGATCCCACTGATGGCCCAGTCCGCCACCTAGGGGATAGCCGACGACGGAGATCAGCACCGCCGGAGTTGCGGCAAAAACCAGGAGGCACGTCAGAAGGGAGCCGACAGCGTCGAGGACGTGTCCTCTCACACTCTTCTGTCGTTCGCTACCCACCGGTCGGCGCGATCGTCAAGGTGTAGGAGACCACGTTGTATTGGACCAACGCTTCTTTCAATGTGAGCTCGCAGGCGCCATTCGCGTCAGGGAGCACGACGGCAACGCTCGAAGCGCCCTCAGCCGTCTGAGACCCGTCGGGACACGACACGAAGAGTGACAGGGTCGTGGTGGGGGACCAACTCACCGAGATCCGCATCGCACCAGAGCCAGTGAAGGCGTAGTTGGCCGACGCGTCATCGGGCTGTTGAAGATCCCCCGTGAGCGTCTGCGGTGCGGGTTGGGCCGGCGCGGCGCCGATGGCCGACCCCTTTGCGGCCGGGGCCGTCGTCGTCGTGGTCGTCGCCGGGGCAGTGATCGAGGCCTTGGTGACGACGCGGGTGGTGCCGGCGGCGTTGACCGAGGCGACGGTAGGCGCGGAGGTTGTTGGTGTCACCGCGCGCGGCGGCGTGGTGGGCAACGTGGTGGTGGTGGTGGTGGTCGGCGTGCTCGTCGGCGGGGAGGTGGGAGCGTGCGGTGCCGCCTGCCCGCCTCTCGATGCCGCTTTGTCCCCACGCCCATTGGAATGGTCCGATGTGGCGGCGGCCACCAG
>PMLV01000156.1:61959-81014 GCA_003160635.1 Acidimicrobiaceae bacterium
GCGGCGCAGGCCCCGATCACGTCGGGCATAGAGCGAACGGCGGTCCCGGCCTGTGACCTGCGCCAGTTCGGAGATGGAGAAGCCGAGCACGTGGTGGGCATAGAGCACCTCGACATCTTCGGATCGCATTCCGTCCCGTTGCAGGTCGATCAAGGCCTTCGCCAGGACTTCAAGGTCGGTTTCGGAATGTGTGGCTCTGGGTTCGGATACTCCCGGTGTCATCTGCACCTGCAGTTGCTGATGGTCTCTGGCCCGGAAGAGTTGGCGCCGCATACGGCATCGGATGGCCGAAAGGAGGTCGAGCACGGCATACGGCCGGTCCTGGCCCGACCATTCGAGCAGCACCATCCAGGTGGTCGAGAGCGTCTCGCTGAAGAACTCACTGCCATCGTCCCAGTCCCCGCCTTGGCCCCAGCGCAGCCTCTTTGCGATGGTGAGCAGTCCCGGCAGGAGGGCTTGAATGAGAAAACGGACGATGAGGGCGTCGCAAGGGGCCTCTCGCAGCATGATCCTGATCAGCGCGGCCGCTTCCTCTCGGGCTCGGCTGCCGGTGGCCTGGCGCATGTGGTCAATCAGGTCGCAGGGGGTCACGCAGGTGGGCGGCACCGCCTGGTGCGAGTCACAGGCGGTCCCACGGACCAGGACGGATACCGCCGGGTCGCGGTCTGCCAGGAGATGGAGAGCCCGCACGGCGCCTTTGGAGCGGCCGAGCGTCCGCCACTCGCCGTTCAGCTGTTCAATGGGCAGGATCCGGTGTCGCGTGGGAGGGGGCATGGAGGACACCCTCACCGGGCCACCTCCCCCGACCCCTCCCACACCGGAGCGACGACCCCATCGATATGGTCAGTCGGCGGCCTCCCTGGTCGGGGATAACCTGCCCTTGATGGATATCGAAGAGTTCTACGACGGTGACGCCCGCCGCCGCCCCTCAGCCGAGATCGAGCTGGGTACCGAGTGGCACGACATGCACGGCACCCGCTACGAGGTGAGTTGGGTCGAGGATACGGGCGAGCTCTACGTCATGCGGGAACCGGCGCCTCACATGGTGGAGGATCCATTTGGCGGCGTTCACATGTCGATCCGGCACAGCGAAGAAGCGCAGATGACGGTGCACGTGGTCGCGCAGATCGCGACGCACGAGGAACTCGAGAAGATTCTCGCCGGTTGGCAGAACGCCATGACCGCCGATGGCGGAGCGGAATGGCTGGCCGAGCGCCTGCGATCTGCTGGCGTGGCCGTCGGAGCGGGAGAGCCCATTCCCGACGCCGATGTGGAGGTCGACCCGCTCCAGGGTTGACGCGGCGACGCTTCAGCGGGGTGCCGGCAGATCGAGCATGTTGGCCAGAAGTTGCGTGGCCAGGTTGTTGGATGCCATGTCTGAATCGCTCGGCAGGATGTCCCTGTCCTTGAGAAGGTCGGCCAGGCGTACCATGAGCACGCCAAAGCGGAAGCCGGAGAAGACCTCGTAGAAGAAAAGGTCGTGCAGCGGCCGGCCCAAGACGTCGCTGTAGCGGTCGACCGTCTCTTCGTGTGAGCCGAACCCCTCAGGGCGTGGGACCCCGAGGCCTTCGGAGAATTGAAGGTCGAAATAGAGCCACCAGCCGAGATCCATTTCCGGCTGGCCGAGAGACGCCATCTCCCAGTCCAGTACCGCTGCGCACTCGAAATCGTCCCAGATGATGTTGCCGATGCGGCTGTCGCCCCAACTGAGCACCACGTCGCCGTTCTCCTGGGGCTGGTGCGCCAGCAGCCACTTCCATGTCGCATCGAGTGTCGGCACCGGCGTACCCTTGGCGGCCCACTCGTAGAACTCGCGGTAATACGACATCTGCTGTTCTATGCCCGGATGCCCGCGGGTCGGGTCGGTGAGCCACGCCAGCCCACATGCGGCCCAATCGGTTCGGTGCACGGTGGCCAAGGCTTCGATGCCACTCCACCACATCTTGCGCTGCTGCTCGGCCGTCGCCTCTATCACCCAGCCTTCCAAGGTGTAGGGGAGGTTGTCGGCCGGGACCTTGCCATCGACGTGGTCCATGGTGAAGAAAGGCACGCCGAGATACCGGGGATCGGCCTCGTACCATCCGAGCCCAGGCAGGCGAACGTCCTTGTTGCCGGCCCCGAGGGCCCGCATGACGCGGTACTGCGCAGAGAAGTCGGCATTGAGGAAGAGCAGGTGGTCGGTGGGCGCAACCCGCACGACGAGCCGGCGCTCCGTCTGGACATCGTCGGCGCCGGACCTGACACGACAGAGGATTGTCTCGTTGGAGAATCCGTTCAGCGCTGGTGCCTGCACATCGAAGACTTCGATCCCATCGGCGTCGGCCTGTCCACTCGCGGTCGATCTTGCCTTGAGCCAGCGGGTGAGCATGGCGGCAACCTCTCCCGGATCTCGTTGCGCGATGTCGGGCATTGTGGCCGGAGTGTAGCCATGCCCACCGCCGGGTTCTCGGGACGATCGCAGTCGTCCGGTTGGCGCTACGGGCCCGGGAGATTGCCGGGGGGAGCGGGATTCACGTTCACATTCGTGTCCACCTGGGCACACTGTCCCTTCAGCGCAGGGATCAGATGACCCTCATCGATCGTCGCACTTTCAGAGATCGTCGTCATGAGGGAGTTCATGGATCCGTCAGCGGACGTGGCCTGCGCTGCCAGAGGAAGGGCGGCACGGAGCTCGGCGTTGGCTTTGGTCCGGAGCCGGGCGGCGTCGACGACGGAGACGTCGGGCTTGGTGGAGAGCTCGTAATAGTGGACGGAGAGCTTCACGTGGACGCAGGCCTGACGTGCCAGATCCCCGCTGCCTTGCCCGCAGGCACTGAGGAGGAGCATGGCGCCCACCGTTGTGGCGCCGAGTGCGATCATGGAACGGCGACCTGAGGTGGGCGGTCGCCGCACTTCAGCCGAGCCAAGCGTCGGCTGACTCGAGGAGAAAGCGACTCACCGCCAGGGCGCGATCGAAGACGTCGCACAGGAGCTCTTCCCCTCCCAGCACCCGGGCGAGGGATACGGGATGTCGCGCCACGATGCTGAGCCTCCGCTCAGAGCCGTCGGTGGCGTTGGCAAAGCTATCGATGGCAGAGACCTCGAGGGGCAGGTCGATCCCCCCGACCCCAGCCAGGTCGATGGCTAACCGCAGGAGGTCCGGACCGCTCGGCAGCGGCGGCAAAGCCCAGGTGAAGGTGAGGGGGAAGTGGAATTCGTCGGGTGGTTCCTCCTCCTCGGTCAGCAACACCACGGCGTCCTCGAACGAGAGAAGGACGCGGGGGTCGACATCGAGGGCCAGGTGGAGATCCAAGGGACCACCACAGCCTTCCTCGGGGTGGAGGTCGACCTCCCACACCTGGCGCAGGGAATACGTCTCGACGAAATGCCGCTCGTCGTGCACATGGAATCCGTGATCGACGGAGTGATCCTTCAGGTCCGCCACATATCCGGCGACATCAATGGCTGCCACAGTGGGATGAGCCTAATGGCCAATATGAGCCTCGAAGCCAGTAGGGTTCCTCACCCGTGGATGAGGTCCGACTGCTCCAAGTTCTCGACGAGGCCGTCCATGCGGTGC
This sequence comes from Acidimicrobiaceae bacterium, assembly GCA_003160635.1. Taxonomy (GTDB): domain Bacteria; phylum Actinomycetota; class Acidimicrobiia; order Acidimicrobiales; family RAAP-2; genus Bog-473. The sequence continues at coordinate 65,519 of PMLV01000156.1, forward strand.
GCAGTGCGCTGGACGGTCTGGACGATTGGGGACCCGCCGGGACGCGGCCTGGCCAATACCGTCTCGACCTGGCCGCTGATGCCGCAGCAACGCCGATTCTCCGCGGCGCGGGCCTGGCTGTGCTCTCAGAAGAATCGGGCGTTACCGGGGAGCCGTCAGCGCCGCTCCTGGCGGTGATCGACCCGGTGGATGGTTCGACCAATGCGCACCGGGGTATCCCCTTCTACGCGACCAGCATCTGCGTGCTCGACGCTGAAGGCCCGCTCGTCGGCGTGGTCGTCAACCAGGCCACGGGTGCGCATTTCGAGGCCGTACGCGGGGGCGGCGCGCAGCGCGACGGCCACAGCCTGATGCCTTCAGGCTGTGTCGAGCTTTCGTCGGCCATTGTCGGGATCTCGGGCTTTCCGGCGCGCTATCCGGGTTGGGCCCAGTTCCGAGCGTTGGGCGCAGCGGCCTTGGAGTTCTGTGCCGTCGCCGAAGGAACGCTTGACGCGTATTCAGTCGTCGGAAGGAGCACGCTCTTTGGGTGGGACTATCTGGCCGGTATGCTTATTTGCAGCGAAGCGGGGGCGGTGACCACCGAGCGCGACGGAGCCGAGGTCGTGGTCCGCGACGCGGCGACCCGCAGACCGGCCGTGGCAGCCACGCAACAGTTGTCCGACCAGCTGCACGCCGTGACGGACCTTTGAACGAAAATGAGGGTGACACGGTGGTGGCGTCGCTTGTCGAAAGAAGGCCGCTCTGTGCCGGCCAGTCCAATCTGCCGTTACCCGAATGGGCCGCATGTCGATCTCCGACATACGCAGAAGGTTCTCCGTGAGGGCAACGGTTTACTGGCAAGGCACACCGGAGCAACAACGATCGAGGTGGAGGCGCCACTGTCCGATTCACCTACGCTGTGCGGTACGGCATACATTCGTTGGCCCGGGCGCTTAGCTCAGTTGGTTAGAGCAGCTGGTTTACAACCAGCAGGTCGGGGGTTCGAGTCCCTCAGCGCCCACCGACCGGGACGGTGCGCGAACCGGATCGTCCCCACTGATATTCACACCCACAGGAACCCGGAAGATCGGGTGGATGGCCTCTCGGCTGTCTACCCGGATCTCGTGAATGAGCGCTTGCAGGAGGACCTTGATGGGCGCGGTCGACCCCTCCGCTACCGCTTCGGCCACCCGATCGCGAAGTTCCGACAGTTCCTCCCTCGTGGGTGCGGTGAGATCGGCCTCGTCCATCTCGTCTGCCAAATCCTGGCGACGTGACCGAAGGGCGGTTGCCTTCAGGCCCAGTTCCTTCACCCGATCCCCGCAGATCGATTCGGGCATGGTCCCGGTCTCGAAGGCGCGCAGATAGCGGTCGATACCGGCTTCGACTTTGGTCAGCTCGGCGTCGAGGGCGCGCAGCTCGCCTTCATGGCGTGAGTGGCCGAGCTGTGCCCGATCCTGCGCTTCCGCTACCGCCCTGGCGAAGAGGTCGGTGTCCTCGTAGGCGGAAAGGAGCGAGCGGACCACGGCGTCGTCGAGGGCGTCTGCCGGCAGCCGTTCGGCGGCACAGGTCTTCGTTCCGTAGCGCTGACGTCCGCCGCAGGTGTAGTAGCGATAGGTGGAGTTTCGCCCGGTTGCCCTTGTCCCGGTGAAGTGGCGACCACACCCTCCGCACACCACCAGTCCGGTCAAGAGATAGTCAGAACTGTTCGACGCTCGCTTGGAGACGTCCTCACCCCGTTCGACCAGAATCGTCTGGACGGCATCGAACAGGCCCTCTTCGACCAGTGGGGGATGGTCGGCCTCGGTCCACGTGCCACGGAAGTGAACCTGGCCGAGATAGGTGCGGTTGCGCAAAACGGTCAAGATGGCCTTGAACGACCACGGCTTGCCCGCTCTGGTTGACAGACCTGTGGCCCGCAGCCATTTGGCGATGGCATGGGCGCCGAGGCGCTTGTTGGCATAGAGGTCGAAGATGACCGGGATCAGCGGAGCCTCGGCCTCGTCGACAGCGAGCCGTCCCTCTCCTTTGACCACCCGGTAGCCGAACGGTTCGTGTCCGCCACACCAACCGCCTTGGGAGGACTTGCGTTCCATGCCGGCGATCACCCGGTCGATGATGGTGGCCCGCTCGAACTCGGCGAAGACTCCGAGCATCTGGACCATCATCCGCCCGGCGGCCGACGTGGTGTCGAACGGTTCGGTGGCCGAGCGGAATCCGACGCCTGCGGCGTCGAGGGTCTCGAGCACTTCGGCCAACCCACGGACCGACCGTGACAGGCGGTCGACCCGATACACGAGCAGGAGATCGAACCGTCCCGCCTTGGCAGAGCGCAACGCGTTGGTCAGCCCGGGACGTTCGAGCTTGGCCCCCGACATCTGGTCGGTGAAGGTCCCAACCATCTCCCAGTCCTCTTGACTCGCCACATAGGAGGCCAGTCGCTCGGATTGGGACCCGAGCGAGTACGGCTGGTTCACCTCGTCGGTCGAGATCCGGGTGTAGGTGGCAATCCGCACGTAATGCTCCTTTGATGATCCGACCCCACGGCCTCAGACCGATGGCATCAGTCCGGGGACGATCTCGGTCAAGTATCGCCCACGGGTGAGACATGGGTGATCCCGGCCGTGTCGGGGCTGGTTCCCGCCGGATGGCCGAGCAAGGGCACCAACAACTCGGCCAACGCTCCGATGGCGCAGCATTCCTGATCGGCCGAGAGTTCGACGAAGGTGGCCGTGCACAAGGCAATGGCAGGATTGCCCATCGAGGTCGCCACAGGGCGCTCAGGCCGCCGAGCCTCCTCGGGCCGGGTCGATCCCGGCCGAGGACGGGACGATCGGCTCCGATTTTGCGGTGATCCACGCTGGAGCATCTCAGGCCACCACGAAGGCAATGGCGGTGCTCTGGCGCCGGCCGAGACGGCGCACAGAGATGCCGCTCAGTGCGGCCACCTCACCGAGGGGGAGTCCGAGTACCCGTGTGGCGTAGAGGACGGCGGCGTCGTTGGCCGCCAATCCATCCTCCGTCGCCTCAGTTATGAATGCGGCCAACAGCTCTTCGCCGCTGGGTCCGATCGACCCGGGCAGGGCGTCCAGCCCATCAGAACTATCGAGACGCCGGGAACGGTGACGCGCTTCGCTGACTCGGAGTGTGCGCAGCTTGGTACGGACCCCGGACAACAGGTCACCGGCGGCATAGGGACGTAGCGTCCCCGACCACGTCGTGATCTGTTCGAACAGAGCCGAGATGGCGTCGCCATAGAACGTGTCGAGGTCGCACCAGGGTGCAGCGGTCCCTTCGAGGCGTCCGGCGAGACCAAGAATGCCGGGAATCAGCCCTTGAATGATCGCGCGCGGGATGAGCACGTCGACGGTTGCGCTTTTCAACATTGCCGCTATCGCTGCGGCCGCCTCGTTACGCGATAACGCACCCGATGAATGGGATAGGGAACTCACCAAATCGGCCAGATCGTCCACGTCAAGCCGGGCAATCACCGGCTCACACGCAGCCAGGCGATGACAGGCAGTTCTCGATGCGCGACTTGAGCCAATGGCGCGCCATTCGTTGCGGAGTTGTCGGATCGTCGGGGAGTCCATGGACGCCACCATGAAGGGTGGGGTTCATCAAAACCTTCATCAAACCCTTCATCATTGGAGAAAATCCGAGAAATAATCCTGCGCTTCAAACACCCATCCCGAGCCTTCTCGAATCGCGTGGCGAGGCTTTTGGCTGGTGGGAGGGTTCATGACCGAGACCATGAAGGGTTAACGATCCCGCCCGTCCATACGCATGCAAACTTCGTGGCGCAAACGCGCGCCCTCGACTGGTGTCGCGCCGACGCCGTCAGTAAATGGTCGCTGCGGAATACGGCTCGCCCCCCGGAGATCGCCGGCCACGCCGGCGCCGGGGTCGGCCTTTATGGTCCTCGCTCGGCCTGTGGCCGTCCATTGACGTCCGCCGACGGTGCGAGAAATCGCGGGTAGGTGATCGATGACGGGAAAAGGCGGGGCGACGAGCGCCCCACCGTCCTCAATCACCAAGCGGGAAACAAGGGCTCCGCGTCGTCATGAATCGCAGGATGGACGAAACCCCAGCGTGGGGGGTTCACGGTTCGAATCATGAAGGGTTAATGATCCCCGCGATCCGTTTGTCGGGACTGGACCCGCGCTGGTGGTCGACAAAGTGGCACTACGGACAAAACCCCAGCGTGCGGGGTTCATGAATTGAGTGATGAGACAAATGATCAGACCGAGCCCGGGTTCGTCAAGCCGACCGGCCGACGAGCCCACCACGGCACCGGAACCGGTATCACCGCTGGTGGGAGGGTTCATGATTGGTCCGGGTCGGATTCATCGTGACGAAAGGGGCTTGATTGGGGCCGCGCGCGTCGCAGTTGGCTCCGAACACGGCTCCTCGACTGCTCGGTCCTGATTCACATCTCCGCGCGGCAACGACACTGCAGACCGTCGGCCGCGCCGAACAGCGCCTCCTCATCATCGAAGCAGTTCGAGGGATCTTCGTCGATTGCCAATCCGGCCGCTGCAAAGCGTCGCGGACCGGAGGGCGGAACAAACCGCAGGTAGGAGGGTTCATCACTCGAGTGATGAGACGAATGATGAGACGAATGATGAGACCGGACCGGGGACCACAAGTCAGCTCCCCGATTAGCCACTCGTGCTGTCGAAAACGGAATCATCGCAGCCCACGGGGTTCATCACTTTCCTGAGGGGGGTTCATTGTGGCCGAACAGGCTCGGCCACCTCCGGTCTGCCTCAGACGAACCGGATCAGATCGCATGCGCCGGATTCTCTCCCCAGTTCTTTGTATGCGAACAAACAAACCGAATGGCCTCGCTGTTTCTCTACGCCGCGCGCCGATCATGAAGGTCGTCGCGCGTCATGAGGAACAGAGCAAGACGGGCGAACGGTACACCTGTTCGCGGCGGCGTTGCCGTTGGCCCCTGTCCCCGAGGTTTCCTCGGGGTCGCTGCGCTTGTCAAAATGACCCGAACCTGACTGAAGTGGTTGGAGGAATCAAGGGTCAATCGTGCGGAGGTCTTCGTCCGCGGGATTTCTTGGAGTCCCACTTTGGCACCAGCGAGCGCATCGCCTTACCGCGGACTCCGCCTTCGAGCGAACGGAACTGGATGACATTTCACCCGGTGAGGGGACGCTTCTGAGGTCGATGATTCATCCAAACGAGCTGAGCGGTCTCTACAGAGCGCAGCTCAGAAAATTAAAAACGTGGATCGTACAGGCGAAATCGTACGGGGCCCGAAGAATTAAATGGAATCTCTTGACATGGTCTGCGAAAGGGAGCAATGTCACGTCAGTAGCAGCCGAAAAGGCAAACCTCTTGCAAAAGAGGGACGCAAAGCCACGGGACTCTCTGAGTTAGCCGGGCCGCCGAAATGCACTGGGCTGTCGGGCCCCGTTCCGTTTAGCGACCTTCCTTCCTCAGGGCTTGGAGGAACCATGCGACGGGGTATTCGCCCAACAAACCACAGCGACGTCACGACATCTCGCCTGTTCTGGTGCGGACCTACAGCGGTGTTAATGGCGGCATTCTTGGTCATGGGCCTCGTGCTCCAGGGCACTGTCACATCGAACGCGCAGGCATCGACATCGTCGAACGCGGTGCGGCCTGCCCCAGTTCATATCCCGACGAATCCCACAGTGCCACCCGGCCTCAAATCCTCCACCCGGCTCACGAAGGACCGATCTGGATTCGAGGTGACTCCCGCCCCTGCCGCCAAGCCAATGTTCTACAAGGGAGCTTCGAGTTCGTCTACACCCAATGCATCCAAGACGATCCACAAAGTCACCGGCGGCGGCCCGGTTCGTCCCAAGGACGGATGAGGGGATCCCGATAGTTGGTCCAGCCCTTATGTGAGTTGGGGTTGGTGTCGGTTGGTCCATGCTCGGGCAAACTCGTTGGGGCTGAGCCAGCCATGAGCACTGTGTGGACGGTTCAAGTTGTAGTCGATTCTCCAGTCCTCGATGAGCACCTGGGCTTCGAACAGGGAATCGAAGCGGTGACTGTTGAGGAACTCGTCACGCAGCCGGCCGTTGAACGACTCGATCCAGGCGTTCTGCCACGGTGATCCCGGATCGATGAAGACCGTTGCGGCACCGTTGAAGCGGCACCAGTCCGCCACGGCGTTGGCAATGAACTCGGACCATTGTCGAACCTCACGTACATGGGTGCCCCGCGTTGTGCTGCAATCCGTTCGAGGCAGGCCACGACGCCGTCGGCGTCGATGTTGCGGGCCACCTCGATGGCCGGGCATTCCCGGGTGAACTCGTCGATGACGTTGAGCAGTTTGAGGGTCCGACCGTTCGACGTCTGGTCGAACTGAAAGTCGAGAGCCCACAAGACGTTGGGGCGAATCGGGCACATGGCCCCCATCACCACACCTTTACCCCGCAGCGGCTTTTTGCGCTTGCGATAAGGCACTTTGAGGCCCTCTGAGCGCCACAGGCGCTGTATCCGCTTGTTGTTGACCCGCCAGCCTTCTTGGCGGGCGATGACGGCCGCTCTTCTCCAGCCCCAGCGCGGCCGTACCAGTGCGAAGGCGCGCAACCAGGCCCGCAGCGCCATCTCGTCGTCATTCGGGATGGGTGGTGCGTTGCGCTGGGTGGCCCGGTGCTGGCCGACGACCCGGCAGGCATGACGTTCCGAGACCCCGAACCGATCGATGAGCACGTTGACTGCTCGTCGACGACGGTCCGGGGTTAGAAGTTTCCCTCAGCCAACTCCTTGAGCATCGACTTGTCGAGCTCGGCTTCCGCCAGGAGTTTCTTGAGCCTGGCGTTCTCCTTCTCGAGCTCCTTGAGCCGCTTGGCGTCGTCCGCTTTCATGCCGCCGTACTGGTTCCGCCAGCGGTGCCAGGTCTGAGTAGAGATCTCGAGGTGCCGTGAGGCGTCTTCAATCGTCTTGCCCTCAGCCAGGAGCTTCTCGCCTTCGGCGAGTTTGCGGATCACCTGTTCGGGGCTGTGCCTGCGTTGCTTCATCGTGTGCTGTCCTCCTTGCCCATTTTGGGGCATCGGACTCACACAAGGGGTGGACTACTTCAACGGGACCCGGTCACCATCACCAACCAGTACGAATCTGAAGGGATCCTCTTTGCTGGGGACAGTGAGGATTCGAATGTCGCTCCGTACATCACAAGCGATGCCTCGAACCCGACGAGCCCGGTCTTGTCGGGTGGGGAGGGATTCGGCAGCGACCTCGTAGGCGAGTTCGTCGTGCCAGGAACGACCACCCCGGCTACGGTGGACGGCTTCTCCGTAGACGTTGGCTACATCAACACTCTAGGCTCCACTCAAGTGGATGTCTTCGGCCCAGGCGGTCAGCTGGTGGGAGTGGTTGTTGCAGATACCACGGGCATCGTCGAGATCACCAGCAATTACGCAGACGTGGCGGCGTTCCTCGTCACGGGGAGCGATCCGGCCGGGTGGGCCATCGACAACCTGTCGTACACGGCGGGGACCGCCGTGACCAAGGCACCGAAGACGGTTGGCACGGGGGCAAGTTCCGTCCACTCACCGACCTGCACCTACAGCATCACCAAGGGCGACCCAGTGGACTGTGCCAGCGGCGATTTTTACCACACCTTCACCGATGTTTCGGTCCCCGGCCGCGGCCCGGCGCTCGATCTGACGCGCACGTACAACTCCTTGAATGCGGCGACGGAGGGCATCTTCGGCTACGGCTGGATCTCTTCCTACGAGTCGAACTTGGTCGTCAACGAAGACGGCTCGATCACCATCACCGAAGCCGACGGCTCCCAAGTCACCGCCACGCCCGATGGATCGGATTTCACCCTGCCTTCGTGGGCCGATTCGACGTTGGTGCACAACGAGGACGGCACCTACACCTTCGTGCGCCAACAGACCGAGACCTTTACGTTCAACTCCTCGGGGCTGCTGACCGCGATCACCGACCTCAACGGGTATTCGACCACGCTCAGTTACACCTCGGGCAAGCTCACCACGGTGACTGATCCCGACGGTCGGACCATCACGCTTTCCTATGGAGATAACGGGCTGGTTTCAGAAGTGACCGACCCCGACAGCCAGCACACGACCTACGCCTACGACGACTCGGGAAACCTGACCTCAGTGACCGACGCCATGAGTCGGGTCACCTCGTTCACCTATGACGACAACCATCTGATGCTCACCATGACCATGCCCAATGGCCAGAGCGGGGGTCCTGACGCCGGTGACACCTATACCAACACCTACAACGGTTCGGACCAGGTTCTCACCCAGACCGATCCAGACGGACTCGAGACCACGTACGCCTACAGCGGGGACAACTTCTCCGACAGCGGGGGGACGACGACGATCACCGACCCCCACGGCAACGTCGAGACCGAGAGCTATATCGACGGCCAGCTGCAAACATTGGTGAAGGGCAGCTCTACCTGGGACTACGCCTTCGATCAGAACACGCTGGGCCAGACGTCGTCGGTTGATCCAGACGGAAACGTCACGTCAAGTGATTACGACGCCAACGGCAATCTGGTCACAAGCGTCGATGCGGAAGGCAACACCACCACATACACCTACAACGCCTTCAACGAGCCGCTGACCGTCACCGACCCAATGGGCATCTTGACGACGTACACCTATGACGGCGACGGCAATGTAGAGACCAAGGTAGTCACCGGCATTGGCGGGTCGCCCACGGCCACCACCACCTACTCCTACGACGACGGCCACGCTGGCGACGTGAGCGAAGTGACTGATCCCGACGACGACGTGTCCGACTTCACCTACGACAGTCAGGGTGATCTGGCTTCCGCCACCACGCACCCATCTTCCGGAGTCAACGACACAACCAAGTATGTCTACGACGTCTTGGGTCGCGTGACTTGCCAGGCCTCGGCCGACGCCACAGCAGCTTCGGTGACGTGCCCCGATCCCGGTGATGCCCGGGTGGCCGACACGACCAGTTACACCTACGACGCCGATTCCGAGGAGATGACGGTGACCGATCCGGTGGGCAATGAGACCCAGTACTCCTACGACGGCGACGGGAACCAGACCGAGGTGACCGACGCGGAGAGCAATGTCACCTTGACCGCGTACGACGCCGACGACCGCTCCACCTCGGTCACCCAAGGTGACGGCAGTTCTGCTGCGACGACCACAAGTTCAGCCTACGACGTCGCGCCGACTTCGGGCGGACCGTGCCTGAATTCGGTAACCGGCGCCACCTACTGCACCAGCACCACCGATGGCAACGGTGCGGTCACCGTGTCCTACTTCAACGCACTCAACGAGATGATCGAGCAAACCCAACCGGCCAAGGGGACCACGACTGACACTTACGACCCGGCCGGCAATCTGTCGACCACGACGACGGCGGGCGGGACCACCACCTACGGCTACGACGCCGATAACCAGGAGATCTCGATCGACTACTCGGGTCACGGTTCTGGCTATGCCGCCGCCTCGAACGTCACCTATACCTACGACGACGACGGAAACCGGACAGAGATGGTGGATGGCACCGGGACCACCACGTACGGCTACGACAACCTCGAGCGGGTGAATTCGGTCACCGATGGCGCCGACGCCACTACCGGCTACGGCTATGACCTCGACTCGAATGTGACCACACTCACTTATCCCAATTCCGACCAGGTCACCTACACCTTCGACGACGCCGGCCGCATGATGAGCGCCGAGGACTGGCTAAGTCACACCACCAACTACACCTACGACGCCGATGGAAACGAGACCTCGGGGGCCCTGCCCAACGGAGACACCTCGACGCAGACCTTCAATCACGACGATCAGTTGACAGCTATCTCGGACGCTCCGACGTCGACGCCTTCGAGTCCCTTCGCCAGCTTCGACTCGCCCCGCAATGCCGACGAGCAGGTGGAGTCCGAGACCGACACCGGAGTGCCATCGCCGACGACCGAGACGTACTCCTATGACCAGGTGACCCGGCTCACCTCGAATGGCTCAGATTCCTACGGTTATGACGCGGCCAGCAACCCGACCACCCTGGGTAACGAGAACCAGACCTTCAACAGCGATGAAGAGCTCACTTCGGCTGCCACTGCTGGCGCCACCGCTCCCCCCGCCATCTCGTCGGTCTCGGCCACCCCCAGCGCCACTTCGGCCACGGTGACCTGGAGCACTGATGTGGCGTCGTCGAGCTATGTGGAACTCGGTTCTTCCACCGACTACACCTTGGCGCGGGGCAACGCCACGGCGGTCACCTCGCACAGCGTGAGCATCGACGGCCTGGTCTGTGGTGCCACCTATCACTACCGGGTCGTCTCGGCTATCGGAGCCGCCACGACTGACTCGAGCGACGACACCTTTTCCACCTCGTCGTGTTCTTCGGGAGATGGCATCACCTTGGTCGGCACGACCAAGGGCGACAACGGCTCAGGATCCACGACTGACATCAGCATCGACCTTCCCTCTGGCATCGAGGCCAACGACCAGATCATCGTCTCGGTGACGACGGGCAGTGGAATCATCCCAGCCACTCCGTCGGGGTGGACGTTGGTTTCGACTCAAAACGGAGAGGGGTGGGATCCCCAGGTGAGCGTGTTTCGTAAGACCGCTACCGGTTCAGAGACCACCTTTGACGCTGATCTGGGGGCCTACGCCCTCGGAGCCGAGGCCGTGGCCGCCGTCTACCGAGGGGTGAGCACAACCACGCCGATCGACGGGGTCATTGGCCAGTCCAACGACGACGACAACATCACTGCCGGTCCCATCACCGCCAGCGTCCCCGGCGAGCGCATGGTGCTGGCCGAAGGCGAGGTCAACTCCTACACCATCTCGTGGAACGCGCCGAACGGCTACACCCAAGAGATGGACGACGAGGACCAAAACTGGGGCTCCGCCGCTTTGGCCGATGCCACCTTGGCGCTCAATGGCAGTTCGGGTACTCCAACAGCCACCCTCAGTGATGCGGGCAACCTTTCGGCCATTTTGATCGGACTCGAACCAGCTTCGAGTACGAGCACCACGTATGCCTACGACACGATCGGTGATCGCACCTCGACCACGGTCGGCAGCGCGTCGCCCTCCACCTACGGCTACAACCAGATCGGGGAGCTGATCAGCGCCACCCCAAGCGGCGGGAGCGCGTACACCTACGCCTACAACGGCGATGGCCTGCGCATGAGCAAGACGGTGTCGTCGAGCACCGAGAGCTTCACCTACGACGCTCTTTCGGGCGCCCTTCTCAAAGACGGTTCGACCTACTACATCTACGGACCCGACGGGTTGCCGCTCGAGCAGATCAACGGGTCCACGCCGCTGTACTACTTGCATGATCAGCTCAGCTCGACCAGAGCGCTGACCAATGAGAGTGGCACCGTGGTGGATACCTATACCTATGACGCCTATGGGAACTTGGTGGGCTCGACGGGATCAGACACCAACCCGCTCGGATTTGCTGGTGCCTACTCCGATGCCGAGACAGGATTCTTGTACCTGACCAACCGCTACTACGACCCGAGCACGGGGCAGTTCCTCACGGTCGATCCGCTGGTGAATGAGACCGGACAGTCCTACGCCTATACCGGAGACGACCCGGTCAATGCGGTGGACCCATTGGGGCTGAGTGGAGCGACCTTCAATGATCAGCAGATCCAATGGTGCAATGCTCATACGCATTCTGCGTCGTGCGCCGAGTTGAGGGTCGTCCAAGCGAATTCGCCGGGTGGGTGCATCTACGAGGCCAATCCGTTCAATCACGGATTCTGGGGAGAGGTGTCGAATAATGCCGGCTACTCCTTGCTCGCGCTCCCAGCTATTGCTGGTGGAGGCGAATTTGTGGCGGCGGTTGGCGGAGTAAGAGCGGTCTTCTTCAGCGCAGCGCTGGCCTCATCGTCCTTGGCTCAGCCTGCAAGCACTATCGGCACATCCCAAGTCGAACAACCTTCCGAATTCGACCTCATCACTGCTATAACGAAGGCCATAGAACTGGAACTCAAGGAGACGTCTGGAGAGCCGTACCGTGAACCACCGTCTCCGTGAGAAGTGCGTCATTTCCAATGTCGAGTAACGAGAGCGACAGCGGCCTGGAAATTCTTCGTCGGGCGTACGAATCGGCAAGAGACCGGCTCGGGCAAGATCACCTCGATACCCTAAAGGCACTCGCAGACCTGTCACTCCATGACGAGGTGTACGGAGAACTGCAGACGGCCATCCAAGGATTTGAGTGTGTATTTGAGCGCCTCGAGCGGAGAGATGATGAGAGTGAGTTTCGCTCAGACATCGAACTTGCCCTCGGGCGAATACTCTTGAAAGTCGGCCGTATAGACGAAGCGGCAAGTCATTTCGCCGCCGTCATTCAACAATCGACGCGCACTGCTCAAGATCAAGTTAGACGCCATACGGCGGCTGCGATCCTTGCTGATCTCCTTCGTTCCACCGGCGAATTTGAACGGGAACTCGCATTGCGACAGCAGCTAGTTGAGTTGTGCATTCATATTTTTGGAACGGATGACACCCGAACGTTGCATGCAAGATCAGATCTGGGAACGTCTTATAGACAAGTCGATGATTACGAACACGCGTACGAGATCGATATGAAAGTCTTAGAGGCGTTTACGAAATCCATGGCGGACCAGCGAATTCTCCTAGGAGCAATGCGTAACGTCGCCAATGATTTGAGGGGATTGAAAAGATTTTCAGAGTCAGCGGACCTATTCCAGGATGTATTCGACCGCGCCCAACGGGATCTTGCGCCAAACGATCCATTTCGGATCGAAGCCGTACGGAATCGAAAGGCTTACCGAAGGCTGGCGCGGATGAATCGGTTGAGAATATTTGGAAGATCTTGAGGGAGTATGAACGAGGAATAGAGTTGCAAAACGTCATCTCTGCGCCCCACTGAGCACACGGCTCATGGCTGAGCCGAACGAGTGGGCCTGACGATCAGTCAGTAGCTGGGCGCTACTACGACCCCACCACAGGGCATGGTGTCGAGGGCTCGGTCCAACGGACTCCCTAACGTCGGTCGATCGTTTCGTGTGGCCGCCCACTCGTGAAGCATCCCTGAGCGCTGCGTCCTGTCCTGACCACATCCGCACTGGCTGCCCCTGTGTTTTCCCCGCCGCGGAACACCCTCCTCATCGCCTCCCTCATCCCCGGCATCTTCTTTGTCACTTTATGGTTCCCGCTCCCCAGTTCTTTGAGGCACCTTCCAGATGCCTTGAACACGATTGCAAGGGATCCCCTCACCCTCGCTGAAGAGGAGCGGCTGTAGCGTGGATGCGGAAGACGCCTTCACGCCCTTTGATCATGGCCAGAACTACCTAAGCTGACGCCGATGGTCGGACCCGCGATGGTCGGGTTCTTATTGTGTCCCCCAAGGTCCACAAATTCGAGTTGCGCGAACCATCCCGGAGTTTCTGCAGGTGTTCATGGACTGAGTGAGCGGCCCCATTCGGTTGGCAGGCTGTCAGGCGCGCCGTCGGGCAAGCTAACTTTTGCCTTGGTGAGCGCGTCGTACACCGACCAGGGGCCAGGTCGTCGGTTAGGTCCGGGCCGGCGTAGGCGAGCACCGTGCCGTCTTCCACAGCGGTCCGGCACCTCGCGAGGCCCCGCAGCAGGCCAAGTCCGATCTGGCTTACTACGTCGTGCAGTCCGAGGGCTGCCCGGCGGGCCAGATCATCGAGATCAGGCTGTAGTAATTCTTCGAGGATCTCGCTGGCAGATTCGTTCTCGTGTACATAGCCCCGTCCGTAGATCCGCCCGGAGCGGAGAGCGAGCTGGTCGGCATCGGCCTCACGGAGGGTTCGTTCTATGGACTGGGCTACCTCATCGGCGTCCGCAACGGCCAAAAGGGCAAGCGCACGGTTCTCGGCTTGGTCGACCAAGTCGGGATGGGCCAAGAGCAGCTCGATGAGCAACTGGGCACGTTCGGTGGTTGTGAGCCGGTCGAGGGCAGGGGTGGGAGTACGGCCGCGCTTGCTCACGTAGATGGCCAGCTCCAGTCCGATGGCCGGAGGGCCGGAAACGGTGGGAGACCGAGCCAGGTCCTGTAGGCGGCATGGAGCCACCCGGCGACCGAGTGCGGCTCGAAGCGCACGTCGACCAGTGAGACCGCGCCTACAACCCTTCCGTGCTCGCAGTGGGCGACCAGACCACGCCGCTCGTCTCCTTCGAAGTCGAAGCCGGTCACTTCCACGGGGAAGTCCAACACGGCGCCAGGAGCGGGCACTGTTACTTCATCAGAAAACACCTGGAGGAATCCCGAGAGCTGTTCGTAGAGATCGTAGGCGTCGAGAGTGATCTCATCGATGAGCTCAGCAAGAGATTGCGCCATGGTCATCACCGTACAAGGAGGGTGTATTTTGCTGGTTCAGAGCTCGCCGCGCACTCGTCGCTTACGTCCTCGGTCTCTGTGACGACGCAGGCTGTAGCGAACCGACGCTTCATCGGCAATGTCGGACCTGGGAGTGGAGCTGGCCGGCCACCCAAGGCTTGGACTACCCAGCTCAATGAAGCGCCCTTTTCTTCGGGCCGTGACCAAAATGATCCGTGGTTGGACCCCTCGAGCGGGACAGCTCGGAGCGTGACGCACCCGAATAGGCGCGATCAGGCAGGCGAGACCACTTCGAGGCCCGCTTGCGCAGCGGCCGAGCAGAGTCGAACGTCATATGCAACGAGGGCGGTCAGATTCGCCTTCACCGACAAGGCACTTGCCAGGTGAATTGCATCGAGGCTCCTCAGCTCGGTCGGGACGAGGGTCGCAGCCTTCTCGACAATGGCACGATCCATGGGGAGGAGGTCGATACCTCCGAGCAATAGGTTGGCGCCCTCAACGGCGTCCTCGTCGACCCGCCGACATGTCCGGAGCAGTTCAATGGTCGACAGGTCGCTGCTGACTTTGGGGACGTCTGCCCTGACGGTCAGCCACTCGGCCAAGGCCGCGCTCTCGGTCTCATCGAAGACCAGCTTTACCAACGCGGACGTGTCGAAGTAGATCACGTGAGTCGTTCCCGGCGCTGTTCGGTGAGGATTTCAGTTCCCGTCGCTTCGCCGCGGACTACCTTTCGGCGCTCCGGCAAGTGGAACGCGCTTTTTGCTGGTACAAGCCGACCAGAAGCGATGAGTTGATCCCTCACGGCAACGGCCGGGGTGGGGGACACCAAAAGGGCAACGAGCTTCCCCCTTTCAGTTACCTCTACGACTTCCCCGGCCTTCACTTGCTCGAGGTAGCGGCTCGCGTGTTGACGAAGTTCTCGCACTCCAATCCGAGTCATCTCACCATTGTAGCACAGTGAGTGCTACAAAACGTGGATGATCCAGCACCAGGACGGGGTTGGCGTGCGGAGCGCCCGTCTACATGATGCGCAGCATGGGCGCGACAAAGGTGGTCGACCGGTTCTTATTGTATGACCCAAGGTCCACAAATTCGAGTTGCGCGAACCATCGTTGAGTCCCTGCCGGAGTTCATGTGCCAAGTGAGCGACCCCAGTCGCCTGCCAGCCTGTCGGGGGCGTCATCGGGCAAGCTAATTTCGC
>PMLV01000267.1 GCA_003160635.1 Acidimicrobiaceae bacterium
TGCCGCCTTCTACGGCTCCGCCGGCGGCGGACCCGCCACGCAACCAACCATTGGCATGGCCAGCACCCCCGATGGAAACGGCTACTGGACGGCGACGTCCATCAAGGTCCTCCCAACCTGCCAGCCGTCGCAGCTCAATCTGACGACGGATGCGGCGCACTCCAGTGGCGGAGCAGCAGGGTCGCTCGGAATCACCTACATGTTCACCAATACCTCGGCGACCGCTTGTACGCTCGGCGGTTTTCCCGGTCTCCAACTCCTCAACGCGAGCGGTCAGCCACTGAACACGACAACCATTCGTAACAGCGAGACTCCGTCTACCGTCACGTTGCAGCCTGGTCGACATGCATGGTTCGACATCGAATTTCCCACCCAAACCGGATTCGGTTCACTCCAGTGCCCGACTTCCGCCGCGTTAGCCGTCATCCCTCCGAACGACACAACCGCCCTCGTTATAAGGGGGTCGGGCGGCCAGATCGGTGCCTACGGTGGAGACATCCCACACCTGATGTGCGGCAACATCAATGTCTCACCCGTCCTCGCCCAACCACCTTTCTGATGGGGTGGGGCTAACCGTGGGCTAACCGCGGATGTAGCGCTGCAGGAGGTCGGCCAAGGTGTGCTGCTGCGCCGGGCCGAGTTCTGCCGAAAGCTTCAAGCTCACCTCGCGATTGCCTGCCTTACATGCTGCAAGTATTCGCACTCCTTCAGAAGTCAGGGTCGAGCGGACTTGGCGACCTGTTCCGGGATCCGAATGGCGTTCGATCCGAAGAGCCGGCGCACCCAAAGCCCTGTGACCAGCGCGAGATGAGCAAGTTGGGCAGCGTACGCTTCGCACCGTTTCGTTTCGTCCCAGCTTTCGGTTTCCCCTTCTCTTACCTGGTGGGCCGCCCGGGTCTCGATCCCGGCACCTTGGGATTAAAAGTGCGTGCTCGTCCTTGTCAGGGTTGACCGACGTTCACCGATAGTGCCCATGACCTGCATGTATGTTCCTACCGCTCACCACCGTTAATCAGGTTACGCCGGGAGTTGTAGTCGCGTTGTAGTCACGGTGTACCACTTGAGCGGTCTTTCTTGCGATTTCGCTCGAACCACTGCGCTGCTGCCCCCCGCTACGCATCCAGCTCCGCCCGCAATCGGTCGATCATCACCTTGCTCGCCGACTGAATGGCTTCATACGAGATCCGAAGATTGGATACCGCCCCCTCGGATCGATCCGAGTCACAGATGCGCCGGATTCTCATGAACTCGAGGCTTGCGTCCATGTAGCGGTCGAACAGATCCCGAGCCTCATCGGAGAGAAACAATGTTGCCGCCTGACGGGCTCGCAGCTGGTCATCTGGCTCGGGCAATGTCGGCTGAGCCAACGAGCCTGGATTCAGGAGATCGAAGTATCCCCAACTCGTCCATCGGTCAGATGTATCCATGAAAGCAACCACCAGCAGATAGGCCTCCGCCCTTCTCGCTTGTTGGCGCTCGTCTTTCGCCATCCTCAGTTCGTGAGCTCTCTGAGCCTCGCTCACGGCCACGGCTGACTTCACCTGGCGATCGGTCACCTTGTAGGTGGCCACGGCAGCGAGGCCAGCTGCCAATATGGCGCTCCCTCCGCCCACGATGCCGGCGATCACCGCCGCCTCGCCGCCGCTGATGCTCATCAGCCAAAGAGGCGCCGCAGGAACCCGCCCGTAACCTTGTTCGTACGGCGCAGCACGTTCCGGCGCACCACCCGCTTGCCGTAGCTGGCCGGACCACCTCGAGCGGCCCGGACGTTGGCGCTGTCACGTGCGAGGCGGTAGAGCTGCGAGGTTAGGGACTTACGACGGGCCATCGGGATCTTCCTCCGGGTCCTCCATCTGCAACGCCTCTGCCACGGCTTCCGGCGATGCATTCCTCATGGCTTCCGCGGCCGCTGCCACTCCTAGAAGCGGAACCGCCGATTCCACCAGTCCCTGCTTCAGTTCAGGGGATTTCAATAGCTCCGCCTGAAAGAGCGCGGTCAGTTCGGCGATGGCGAAGTCGGCTTCTACGAATTCCCCTTCGTCATCCCTCCCGACGACGGCGTTTCTGCTCTTGAACCGCCAATGCGTCCATTCTTCGCTCACTTCTCCCCCACAATCGTGCGCCCCGTCGCCTTGGCCCACTTCTCGACGGCTTCACGTGACCAGATGCGGCCGGTCGCTAGATACGCCGTGGGCGCTGGGAACGTCGGATCGTCCTTGGCTATCTGATTCACCCTCTGTCGGCTGACACCGAACATTGCGGCGATCTCGACGGCTCCGACCAGATGATGGGTCACGGCTGCCAGCATACTCTTGTCGACCCGACAAAGAGGGTGTACGGTGAGGTCAGCTTGTCGACCCGACAAGTCAAACGGAAGGAGCCAGAGATGGCGCTTGGAACGAAGGCCCACGAAGACAGGGATCGAAAGATCCGTGACGGCAATCGCGTGTTAGCTGAACACATTCTCGACAACGGCCAGCTAGAGCCGCCACCGGAGATGGCAGAGGAGGCGAGGCATCTCGAACTGGTCAAGGCGGGTTACAACACCGAGGCATCCCTTTGTCGCCCGCCACGCTCAATGAGCA
>PMLV01000060.1 GCA_003160635.1 Acidimicrobiaceae bacterium
GTGGGTCGTTTCGCCTGCGACTGGCCTCGACTTGCAACCACAGACCCGCACGCAGCCCGGACCAAGTGTAGGTGCTCACGGCCGCTCCTTCTCCCCGACCGCCGGAAGGCCCGAAAAAAGAAACGCCGTCCGGTGCCGGATGGCCCGGACCGGACGGCGCTCTCCGTACGTCTCGACGGGGTTTGCCCGCCGAGGCCTAATTCCCCGCGGCGTCACCGCAGACGGTCTCGACCAGGAGCCGGCTCACGACGTAGGGATCCATATTGGCGTTGGGACGCCGATCCTCCAGCCATCCCTTCTTCGCCTTCGCCACGGCCCAGGGGATGCGGATCGACGCCCCCCGGTCGGACGTCCCGTAGCTGAACGTGCTGTAGTGCGCCGTCTCGTGCGCGCCCGTCAGTCGAGACTCGATGCCCACACCGTAGTTGGACACGTGCTCGTCAACTCGCTTTCCGATCGCCTCGCAGCCTGCGATGATGGCGTCCCAGCCGCCGTCCTCCCGCATGGCCTTGGTCGAGAAGTTGGTGTGCGCCCCGGCCCCGTTCCAATCACCGAGCACCGGCTTGGGCTCGAGCGTGGCGTACACGTCGAAGTCCTCTGCGATGCGGAAGAGCAGCCAGCGGGCCACCCAGAGGTGGTCACCGATCAGCGGAGGCGGGAGCACGCCGATCTGGAACTCCCACTGCCCCATCATCACCTCGGCGTTGGTGCCCTCGATGCCCAGTCCCGCCTTCATGCACGCCGCCGTGTGGCGTTCGACGATGTCACGGCCGGGCATTTTGTCGCCGCCCACGCCGCAGTAGTACGGACCCTGCGGAGCCGGAAATCCCAGCTCGGGCCACCCCATCGGGCGCCCGTATTGGAAGAAGGTGTACTCCTGCTCGATGCCGAACACCGGCTCTTGGTCGGCGTACTTTTCCGCCGCCTCGACGCAGGCGCGCCGCGTGTTCGTCACGTGCGGGGTCATGTCGGTGAGCAGAACCTCGCACATCACCAACTTGTCGCCTTCGGCACGGAGGGGATCCGGGCAGACGAAGACCGGCTGCAGGACGCAGTCAGAGTCGTGCCCCGCCGCCTGGTTCGTGCTGGAGCCGTCGAAGCCCCAGATCGGAGGCTCCTTGCCATCCTCCACGATCTTGGTCTTGCTCCGGAGAAGCGGCGAAGGCTCCGTTCCGTCGATCCATATGTATTCGGCCTGATAACTCATGAATCTCCTGCTCTCCAATTCCTCGAGTAGTGGATTATGTGGCGTGGGGCCATGGGCCCATCAACGTAGAACACGGGGGTTCCCCGCGCAGGTCGAGTTTGGTTCTCACCTGTTTCCCAGCCATATCTGTCATGTGAAGTCTCTATGAAATCTCCATTCAGGGCTGGGGCGCGACATCGGGCCGGACCAAACCGGCCATGACCGCAAGCATCACCGTGCGGAATCGCTGGCGCTCGACCGCGGGCTCGGCGGAACGAGCCATGCCCAGCACGCCCGCCGTCACGGCTCCGAAGAGCACATGGGCCACCATGTCGAGGTCCTCCACCACGAGAACTCCGGCCTGGGCCGCCCGATCGAGAAGACGGCGAATTACCTCGATCTCGTAACGCTCCCCGCACGCCCACCAATCTTCGAACCCCAGTGCAGTCGGGCCTTCCACCCAACACAGCCTCTGGTAGATCGGGTCGGAGATGGTCTCCAAGAAGACGTCGATCGCGGCGACGATCCCGCTCCAGGCATCGGATGCGGTCTCGCCGGCCTGTGTGATCGAACCCACACTGTGCTCCTGCTGACGCTCGAGAACGGCCACGAACAGCTCGCGCTTCGAGGTGAAGTGGTGGTAGATCGCCCCCTTGGTGACCCGGGCCTGGTGCGCCACATGGTCGAGCGAGGTGGCGGCGAAACCATTCTGGAAAAAGCAGGCCGAGGCACTGTCCAGCAGGGCCTCATAGGTGGCCTCGGCGTACTCCTCGCGACGGGACCGAACCGTCTCCCCAGTGTGCATAAGTCCCGGCCCCTCGTTGTTGGCCCGTGCCCGCTTATCTTGACTTATTCGGACACTCTCAGGATACTACATACCGTGAGTAGGTTCCCGCGGCATGCGAAGCCGACTCCACCTCCCACCGAGCGTGCCCTGCGGTACGTGGCCCGGGTCACCNNTCACCCCGAAGCTCTCCCGGGGAGGGTTCGACGCACCGTCGGAGCAATCCGTGCACGCCGCCAACGTCCTCGCATCGGAGTTCCACGACGGTTCGGACAACATCCTCATTTTGGTGCACGCCTCGTCGGGCACCGTCGACAACGCCGCGGTAGCCGCCGCCGGCACCGCCCTCACCCGGCAACTGGCGGCGCAACCATACATGGCCAACGTGATGTCCTACTGGAGCTTGCAGTCCGCCGCACTGCTGCGCAGTCCCAACCGCGAGAACGCGCTGATAGTCGGTCGCATCACGGGAAATCAGAACCAGATACCCAGGCGGGAACCGGTCATTGCCGCCGCGCTCACGTCACGGGACGGCGCCCTTTCCTTTCAGGTAGGTGGGTTCGGCGCCGCGTTCCATGAAGTGGACTCGGTGGTGGAACGCGACCTCCTGCGCGCCGAAGAATTCGCCGTACCGTTGACCCTCCTCCTCTTGTTGTTCGCCTTCGGGTCGCTGGTTGCGGCCGCCATGCCGCTCACCATCGGCGCCGTCGCCGTAGTCGGCACGCTCCTCGAGCTCCGCATCCTCAACGGGATCACACCGGTCTCCATCTATGCCGTGAACCTCGCCACCGTCTTGGGGTTGGGCCTCGCCATCGACTACAGCCTGTTCATCGTCAGCCGATTCCGGGAGGAATTGGTGGCCGGGCACGACACCGCGGCAGCACTGGAAGAGACGATGGCCCACGCCGGTCGCACCGTGGCGGGAAGTGCGCTCACCATGGCGGCCGCTGCGGGCGCCCTTCTCGTCTTCCCCCTCGTCTTTCTCCGATCCTTCGCCTACTCCGGCATCGCGGTCGTTCTTCTCGCCGGCGCGGCGGCTCTGGTCGTGCTCCCCGCCGTGCTCGCCCTCCTCGGCCCGAGGATCAATTCCCTGACCGTGTGGCACCGTTCGGTCCGACCGCCGACCGAGGGGCTCTGGTCCAAGACGGCCCGCGGCGTCATGCGTCGCCCTGTGCTTGTCATCGTGGCGGTCGCTGTGATTCTCGGCGTCATGGCTGCACCGTTCGTGCATATCCGACTGGGCTACCTCGACGATCGGGTTCTGGCCCCTTCCGATCAGGTCAGACAGGTGGACGACACGCTGCGGGCCGAATTCGGCCAGGGGCAGACCGACGCGGTCCAGGTCGTGGTGCCCCGCGTCGGCGACACCACGACGGCCGAGCAGGCGGCGTATGCAGTCCGCCTCTCGAGGCTTGACGACGTACAGAGCGTTGATTGCTCAAGTGGCATCTACATCAACGGCACCCGTCTCGCTGGTCCGCCCGGTTACCTGGCCCAGTTCAGAGGTGGCAACGGGATCTGGTACTCGGTCGTCCCCAAGGGTGACGGCCTGTCCCCGCAGGGAGAGGCCCTCGTCCGCACCATTCGGAGCGGACCCGCGCCCTTCAACATACTGGTAGGGGGCGACCCCGCCAGCCTGGTGGACTCAACCTCGATCATCAGCCACTACCTCCCATGGGCCGTGCTGATCGTGGTCGGGGCGACATTTCTCATTCTCCTCGTCCTGTTTCGCACTGTCTTCATACCCTTTAAGGCCCTGGTGCTCAGCGTGATCAGCCTGTCGGCCACGTTCGGCGCCATGGTGTGGATCTTTCAAGAAGGACATCTGTCGGGGCTGCTCGACTTCACGCCGACGGGCACGCTCATCGACACCATGCCCATCCTCATGTTCTGCGTCGCGTTCGGGCTGTCCATGGACTATGAGGTGTTCCTGATGTCGCGGATGAAGGAGTTCCACGACAACGGAGTGGACAACGATGCGGCGATAGCCGGTGGCATGCAGCAGACGGGCCGAATCATCACGGCAGCAGCCTTCCTGATGAGCATCATCTTCCTGAGCTTGTTGACCAGCAGCATCTCGTTCATAAAGCTGTTCGCCGTTGGTCTCGCTCTCGCGGTGTTGATGGACGCGTTCATCGTTCGTGGAATGCTGGTCCCCGCCATCATGAAGGTGGCGGGTGACGTCAACTGGTGGGCTCCCACCTTCATGCGAAGGGTGGCGCCTCGACCCCGACCGGTCGATCGCTTCCCGCTTCGGAGCGAGCATCACTACGAATTGCTCGACGACGTCTCTTCTTGATCCCGATACGGCAGTCTCGACAATTGACAGGGGCCGGATCGGTTGCGCCGATCCGGCCCGCATGTCATCTCATTCGGGAAAGGGGGGTTTCCCTAATGAAGCCTTATGGTCTTTTCGCGCAGGCGGACACGCACGTCCCCCGCACCGTGCCACTTCGACAGACGTTGCGCACATCCCCACTCTCGACACCAATGGACGAGCCTGGAATGAACTTTACCCCCCGGATCCGCAGAAATAACTTGGCACGGGAGATGCAACCATCCCGCTACCGCATTGCAATAGAACTGGCGCTCTCGCTCAACGTTCGCGCGATATCTCGCGGCAGACGGTCCCGGCAGAGACGCTCGGTGCCTGCGTGGTCAGTCGACGGTGACGATGGAGCCCAGCGTCATGTACGGCCATGTGGCCGATGCACCGGCGAGCGGGAGCTCCACACAACCAAGGCTCTGCGGATCGCCGTAAGAGGTTCTGGGCATGTAATGGAGTGCGTCCCCGCCATTGAAGTACGCCACGAACTGCACAGGATCGGCATAGGTGGTTCCGTTTGGATTGGTGCCCCGCATCACTTGATTTCGCAGCCGCAAGTAGACCGGGAATGATCCGACGGCTGTCGGCGTGCCCGCCCCGCCCGTATTGGCAGGGGTGCTCACCACGACGACGCCGTTGTGCCAGACCGTGAGTGACTCCGGGTTCGATTCGCTCGCCACCGCGTAGGAATAGCCGTTGGGGTTTGCATCCGGGCCCGCGGGGTCGTTCGCCGCCGCTTGTAAGGCTGCGATCTCGCCGGTCGAGATCGAACCGTCGCTCGTGAGCCCGGCCACCGACTCGAACGCCATGATGGCGCCCTTGGCGATCACACCGTTCTGTCCCGGCAGCCAGAGCGCCTGCAATGTAGCCGGCACGGACCACCGCCACTGGAACCCGGCGGGTGACCAGCTGAGCGGCAAATACCCGAGCCCGGCCAGCACCTCTTCCTGACCCAGCACGGTGGTGAGGGGATCCGTCGACCCGAAGGCGATCCAGTAGCCACCCGGGCGGGCCGCCATGCCCACGACGGGCGCTGTCAGTGGGGCGCCGGTCCCTGATCCATAGAACGCGGCGTCACCAAAATCGAAGATGCCGCCATCGGAAGCCACCATGCGGTAGCCGCCGTTGTCCGCCGTGGCGGTGATCCCCACCACCGGCTCGTTCAGCACGATGTTGCCGGTCGAGCCGAAGAACGGAGCGTCGCCGAAGCTGAACACACCACCATCGGCCGCCACGAGCCAATACCCCCGGCCGTCGCTGGTGGACGCCATGCCGACGACGGGCTGGTTCAAGACCATGCCCCCGGTCGAGCCGAAGAACTGGGCGTCGCCGAAGCTGAAGACACCGCCGTCCGATGCCACCAGCCAGTTGCCCTGGCCGTCGCTGGTGGACGCCATGCCGACGATGGGCGCCCGCAGCGGAGTGGTGATGGAGCCGAAGTTGCCCGCATCTCCTTGGGTGACGACCTGACCGCTCGCGGTGGTGGTCCAATAGCCGTTCCCGTCCGGCGTCGATGCGATTCCCGTCACTGGTCCCGCCAGTCCCGTCTGGTTGGCCACTGCAGTTGCTGCGGCCCCGTACCCGAGGACGAAATTCGCCGTGCCGGCGGAGCCGGCGCCCGCCGGTGAGACATTGCCGGCCAGGAGCACCAGCCCCGGCACGAGCAGCCCCGCCGCCACTGCCGTCACGCAGCGGGGCAAGAACGATCGTAGGTATGACATGGTGCCCCCGAATGAACGTGCAATCGAACGGCCGCACCCGCGAACGATACCTGCCGCTCCGAGCGGAGGGCACGGCACCCGGAGACGCAAACGAATCAGGCGGCCACGACTCGGACGTTGCGCGCTTCTTCGCCCTTACGCCCGGGGGCAACGGTGAACTCCACGGTCAGCCCCTCAGCCAGACCCTGGCGCTCGTCCCCCTCTATCTGGGAATGGTGCACGAACAGGTCCTCGCCGCCTTCGCGGGCCAAGAACCCGTAGCCCCGGGCCCCGTTGAAGAACTTCACCGTCCCCGTCATGGTGGACACATCGTCCTTCGTGTGACGCGCTACAGGCTGGATCGGCATGGGCGAGGAGAACGGGGCGAAGAGGCCTTGCTCCATGCCGAGCGCCCTCTGCACGCTCTGAATCTCCTTACGCTGCTCGTCGGTCACCAATGAGACCACCGTGCCCGTACGCCCCGCCCGGCCCGTACGCCCGGAGCGGTGGACATAATCCGTGTGGTCCGCCGGCGGATCGAAATGTACGACGCACGGGAGGTCGTCGACGTGGATGCCCCGGGCCACGACGTCGGTGGCTACCAATGCATCGGCTTTGCCCTTGGCAAAGGAATCGAGCGCACGCTCACGCTGTCCTTGCGTTCGATCCCCGTGCATGGGGACGGCACGTACGCCTTGCGCCTGCAGCTGCCGGACGACCCTGTCAGCGCCCCTCTTCGTGCGGCAGAACACGAATGCCTGTCCGTGCTGCGAGACGAGCTTGGCCGTGATGGCCACCCGTTCGGCCCGATCGACTTTCCAGAAGTGATGGGTGACGTCGCTCTTCTCTTCTTCCGCCGTCTCGATGTTGACCCGCACCGGATCATGCTGATAGCTGCGAATGATCGCTTCAACCTCACGGCCGATTGTGGCAGAGAAGAGCATGACCTGCCGCTGGGCGGCTGTCTGATCCAAGAGACGGCGGACGGCAGGCAGAAAACCCATGTCGGACATCCGGTCCGCCTCGTCGAGTACGACCGTTGTGACGTCGTCGAGCATGACGTCGCCACGTTCGATGAGGTCCTCGAGGCGCCCAGGGCAGGCCACGACGACGTTGACGCCCTTGTGAAGGGCACGACACTGGTCGCGGTAGCCGGTTCCTCCAAAAATTGAGACCACCCGCTGGCTGTCGCGTCCGAGCAGCGAACCCAACACGGCATGGACCTGCGATGCCAGCTCACGGGTCGGCACGAGAATGAGTGCCCGCGGGCGGCGTGGCCGCGATTGCGTCATGTTGGCCACTATGGGCATGCCGAAGGCGAGCGTCTTGCCCGACCCTGTGGGCGCCTTGCCGCAGATGTCCCGGCCGGCGAGTGCGGGGGGAATGGTGGCGGTTTGGATAGGCAGTGGGCTGGTGATGCCCAACTTCTGCAGCCGCGCGTTGATGTCCGCGGAAACGCCAAGATCAGTAAAGGAAGCGATGACGAAACTCCAGTCGAGTGATGAACGGCCTACTCGAATGATGTTTCGAACGGGCCCCGCTGAACGATGGCTCAACGGCGNNTTCAGGCCAGGCCGCGTTCGCTGCCGGCAGCATGTCTCGGGTCAGACGGCGCCACGCGGTGCGCACAGCGCAAGGGCCTTCTGGGCGAGCTGCGGGCCGTCGAGACCGAGACTGGCGAGGATGTCGTCCGCCCTCCCCTGCGGAAAGTAGGCGAGAGGCAGCCCGCACGAGACGATGACAGGGAGTGGTCCGGGTTCGGCCGTCGCGCGCAGAGCACGTTCGATCGACGAGCCCACGCCGCCGGCGACGACCCCGTCCTCGACGGTGATCACCACCTGATGACGGAGCGCGTCGCACAGCATGACGGGATCCAACGGAGAAGCGGCTCGAATATCCCACACGGTGGCTTCGACACCGCAGCGGGCAAGCTCTTCCGCCGCGCTCTCGCAGGCTCCCACCATTTTGCCCAGCCCCAGGAAGCAAACGTTCCGCCCCACGTGGACCTGACGGGCCGAGAGTCCCTGCCCTGTGGCCGAACTGTGGCGGGCCTCGGTCTTGGGCCAACGAAGGGCCACCGGTCCGCTCGTCATCGAAATGGCCTGCGCCAACATCACCGGGATCTCTTCGTAGCTCGACGGAGCCAGGACGGTCATGCCCGGCACTTTCGTCAAGAGGGCGAGGTCCATCACGCCGTTGTGACTCGGACCGTCATCGCCGGTGATGCCTGCTCGATCTATGCAAAAGATGACCGGGAGCCCGTGGAGACCGACGTCGTAGTAGAGCTGATCCCAAGCCCGGTTGAGAAACGTCGAGTAAATCGCCACGACAGGGCGGAAGCCGCCCATTGCAAGTCCGGCCGCGGCCGCGACAGCGTGTTGCTCGGCAATCCCGACATCAATGAAACGCTCGGGATAACGACGGGAAAACTCGATCAACCCACAGGAACCTGGCATGGCGGCCGTGATCGCCATCAACTCAGGGTGGTTCGCCGCCTCCCGTACCAGTGCCGCGCCGAAGGCCTCGGTGAAACTTGCAGTTGCCCCACGCGCCCGCGCCACGCCGGTCGCCGGGTCGAACGGCCCGATGTCGTGGAGCCGTTTCTCATCATCGACCTCGGCCGGCGCATAGCCGCGACCCTTCTCGGTGTGCACGTGGAGCACCACCGGCCCAGGGTTCTCAACGACACGTGCGAGAGCCGCTTCGAGTTCTGCGAGATCGTGCCCGTCAACCGGCCCTTCATAGGCGATTCCCAGAGCCCCGAAGAAGTCGGCCGGCGCATCCGCATCCATGTCCGGACGTGCGGCCGTGGTCAAGGTCGACACGGTCGGAGCATAGGAACGTCCGTTGTCATTGAGCACGATGATCACGCGGGTGCTGTGCGCACCGATAGTGGAAAGTGCCTCGTACGACAGGCCGCCGGTGAGCGCCCCGTCTCCGATGACCGCCACGACATGGTGAGTCGCCCGCGCAAGATCACGGGCCCGGGCGAGGCCGTAGGCGTAGGAGAGTGATGTCGACGCGTGGCTGTTCTCCACAAGGTCGTGTGGTGACTCACCTCGGTTCGTGTAGCCCGAGAGTCCCTGGGCGCGGCGCAAGGTGTGGAATTCCCCTGCTCGCCCGGTGAGGATCTTGTGGACATACGCCTGGTGTCCGGTGTCCCACAGGATGCGGTCACGCGGGGACTCGAAGCGCCGGTGGAGCGCCAACGTCAGCTCTACCACGCCCAGGTTGGAACCGAGGTGGCCACCCGTCTCGGAAACGGCCGAAACGAGGAACGATCGGATCTCGGCCGCCAACGGCTCGAGGGCCGGCACGCTGAGCGCGCGGACCCTCCCCGGACTCAGCCCGAGGACTGATGCCGTCTCACCGCATTCGTCGAGCTTCGTTTCGTCCGCCGGCCATGCCAACGCATCCGATCGGAGTCGGGGTGCAGATGTGCCGATGTCAAGGGCGGCCACAGGGTTCAGTGCGTCGACACGAGAGCACGAAGGGACTGGCGAAGCGAACCCATGGTGGCGATCACCGCGCTGGGTTCATACCCGCAATGAGCCATGCAATTCGAGCAGCGTTCGTCCTTTCCTCGCCCGTACGCATCCCAGTCAGTGGTCTCGATCAACTCCTTATAGGTGCTGGCGTACCCATCGGCCATGAGGTAGCAGGGTCGCTGCCAACCGAGCACGGAGTAGCTCGGGACGCCCCAGGCCGTGCACTGGAAGTCGGACTTGCCCTCGAGGAAGTCAAGGAAGAGAGGCGAGTGATTCAGCCGCCACTTCTTCCGGTGCTTCTGCCCGAAGGCGTCCGCAAACAGCTTCTGCGTCTGCTCGACACCGAGAAAGTGCTCTTGATCGGGCGCCTTTTCGTACGCGTACGCCGGCGAGATCATCATGGCATCGACGCCGAGATCGTCATTGAGAAAATCCAACACGTCGCGCACTGTCTTCGGTGAGTCGGTGTTGAAAAAGGTCGAGTTGGTGGTGACCCGGAACCCCTTCTGCTTGGCCAGACGGATGGCGGCCACCGCTTCGTCGAAGACGCCTTCACGATCGACCGCTGCATCGTGTCGTTCGCGCAACCCGTCCACGTGCACCACCCAAGAGAAGAAATGCGAGGGAGTGAACCGGTCGATGCGCCGTTGCAGGAGAACGGCGTTTGTGCACAGGTAGACGTACACCTTGCGGCGAATGAGCTCTTCGACCATGGCGGCGATGTCCGGGTGCAGCAGTGGTTCACCACCAGCGATGGAGACCATGGGCGTGCCACACTCTTCGACCGCGTTCACCACATCCTCCACCGACAGACGCTTCCGCAGGATGTCGGTGGGATGCTGGATCTTTCCGCAACCGGGGCACGACAAATTGCAGGCAAAGAGTGGCTCTATCTCCACAATGAACGGAAAACGGGGGTCGCGCTGCAGCTTCTTCTTGAGGAAGTAGGAACCGACCCGGATGTTTTGTCGCAACGGAATGGGCATCAGCGCACCTGCCTTGGTAGGGAGAATTGGACGGTTTCTTCGGTTGTTCTGTGTTCGGTGATGGTTGTCGGCCCGAGCGTCATCAGCGTGTCGATGACCTCGGTCACCAACGCTTCGGGCGCAGACGCTCCAGCGGTAACCCCGACTCGGGGGACGTCGAGCCAACTGAGGTGGATCTCTGAGGCGTCTTCAATGAGCTCGGCTCGACATCCTGCTCGGCGGGCGACTTCGACCAGCCGGGCGGTGTTCGAAGAGTTTGTCGAACCGACCACCAGCATCAGATCACATAGATGAGCCATGGAGCGCACGGCGTCTTGACGATTCTGCGTGGCATAGCAAATATCGTGGGACGTTGGGCCCACGAGCTGCGGAAAACGCTGTCGGAGAGCCCCGATGACTTCTGCGGTCTCGTCGATCGAAAGGGTCGTCTGGGTGAGATACGCCACACGATCCTCATCCGCAACGACGAGGTCCGCCACCTCCTCCAGCCGTTGCACCAGCTGTATCCGGTCCGGTGCCTCGCCCAGAGTTCCCACCACTTCCTCGTGTTCTGCATGACCCACAAGGACGATGTGGTAGTCCTGAGCCAGATACCGCCGGGCCTCGTGATGGACCTTTGCCACGAGCGGGCATGTGGCATCGATCACGGTCAGATCGTGTCGTTCGGCTGCGGCAGCGCGTACTGCGGGAGATACCCCGTGCGCGGCCAGGACGACGGTGGCTCCGTCGGGTACCTCTTCGAGCTCGGCCACGAATATGGCACCCTTGGCTTCGAGGTCGTTCACGACATGGACGTTGTGAACGATCTGCCGGCGGACGTAGACCGGTCGACCGAACCTCTCCAGTGCGCGCTCGACGATTTCGATGGCGCGTTCAACACCCGCACAGAATGACCGCGGGCTGGCGAGGAGTACATCGTGCGAACGGCTGGCCCGGGCCCAATGCTCGAGAGAGGTACGGACGCCTAAGAGGGACCCGAGCGCAGCCATCGCCTGACCCTCACCGGTATCGGCGACCACCCGCACGGCGGCGACGGGGTGGTCTGGCAACTGTCGCGCCACCCACGCCGACTCGGTGTCCCAGGCGATCGCGCCACCCGCCCACAGACGTGCTGCCTCTTCATCGGAGAGTGGGCCGGGCGATGACACGAGGGGTCCGGTTCTCACGGCGAGACCGAGCCGGCGGAGATCCCTGGCCACGAGCGCGGCCGACGGGAGCGGACGGGGCGCCGCCCCATCCGTCGCCCGCAGCTCGGTAGCCACCACCAGTTCTCCGGATCGGAGTGCCGGATCGAGACCGTGGGCCACACCGGACAAGGCCACCGGGACGCCGCGAGCCAGCGTCTCCTTCATGCGGGCACCGGTCGTAAGTGCCTGTTCCATCCCGGTGCCGGTGACCATGACCCCACCACCGATGGCCCCGGCCTGAATCCTGTCGGCCGTGAACACCGTCAGGTCAACCATGGTGCCACCCATGGACGTAGCGACCGAGTGCCATCACCGGAAAGATCAGGTGGTAGAGGTGGTAGTTGATGTAGAAGTCCCCGGGAAACCCCGTACCGGTGAACCACGTCTCATCCCAGGTCCCGTCGGGAAGCTGGTTGCCGATGAGGTACGCCACGCCTCTCTCACATGCTGCACCGCGCTCGCCCGCCGCGAGCAGCGCAAGCAGGGCCCACGCAGTCTGGCTGGCGTTTGACACACCACGGCCCCGAAATTCCGGGTCGCGATAGGAACGAAGGTCTTCGCCCCACCCACCGTCTCCGTTTTGATGGGCTTCGACCCAGGCCACGGCGCGGCGAATGGCAGCATGGCCGGGCGATACACCGGCCGCCACCAGAGCCGGCACGACGGCCCCCGTGCCGTAAAGGTGGTTCGATCCCCAACGACCGAACCACGAACCATCTGCCTCCTGGGAGTCGAACAGCCAGAGAATGCCTCGCTCGGTGGCCCGGCCGCTCCGCCCGAGGACCGAAAGCATCTCGACGACGTGCGCCGTGACGTCTGCGCTGGGTGGATCGATGAGCTCGCCAAAGTCGCAGAAGGGGAGCTCCCGGCACAGTGCGCGGGTGTTATCGACATCGAACGCGGCCCATCCCCCGTCCCGACACTGCATGCCCTCGGTCCACGCCACGGCACGTGCCACCGCATCGCCATCGATCTCATTGGTGCGGCGAAGGGCGAGGACCACCTCCGCCGTGTCATCGATGTCGGGGTAGTTTTCGTTGGCGAACTCGAACGCCCACCCGCCGGGAGCCAGATCGGGTCGCCGGACGCTCCAGTCGCCACGCACCGTGATCTCCTCGTCGAGCAGCCAGCGTCCCGCTTTGCGCAGCGACGGGTCGTCCGGGGACACACCGGCGTCGGCGAGCGCCACAACCGCCAGGGCGGTGTCCCATACCGGGGACTGGCACGCCTCGATACGCCGACCAGCCTCATCTTCGATGGTGAACGCGTCGAGACCGTCGAACCCGGCCTGCATCACCGGGTGGTCGAGCGGATAGCCCTGGAGATGCAGTGCCATCAGCGAGTACACCCAAGGCGGTTGGATACCGCCCCAGGAACCGTCGGCCTCCTGTCGCTTGAGTATCCAGCGCTCGGCCCTCCCGAGGGAGTACCGGCGCAGGAACCCGATCGGCCTCCTCTCGTAGAGGTGCAGCGCCCGGTCGAGAAGATCGAATCGTCCAGCCCACGTGCCGAGCGAGTGGTGGGCCGTGGGGACCGGCCCGATGTCGAGCTCGCCTATGTCGACGGAGAGATCGCGCACCGGCCGATGGGCGGTGACCACGGTGAGCGCGACCACGGTCTGACGGGCCCAACACCCGAAGTCGTAGATGTTCAACGGCACCGAAGGCGGGAGCAGCATGAGCTCGGGAGGAAGGATGGGAAGGCTTTCCCAGGGCCACTTGCCGAAGAGCGCCAGCCAGACGCGGGTGAAGACCCTGCTCGCCCCGATCCCTCCCGCCCCCCGGATGTACTCGAGAGCCCTACGCATATGGGGGTCGTCGGGGGTATCGCCGGCCAATTTGAGCGCCACGTAGGCTTCGATGGTGGTCGAGAGATCCGGCGGCCCGCCGTAGTACGTGGCCCAGGTCCCGTCATCGCGTTGACGTGAGCGGATCCACCGTGCTGCCGCGGCCGTTTGTTGCTCCGTACGAATGCCGAGGAACTGGCGCAGGAGAAGATCCTCGGCATCCATCGTGACGTTCGTCTCCAGCTCGCCCTTCCACCAACCGTCTTCGTGCTGGCGTTCCAGCAGGGCGGCCATCGATCGCTCGAGGCTCGCAGCGGCGGCAGGAGCGGAACGCGCCAGTGACGCATCGCCGCCGTCACCCTCAGGGGCGTCGGGCTGGAACAGGGAGGAGAGCGTCATCAGTTGTCACGCTCGGTCACGAACTTGGCGATGGCCACAAGCTCGCTCTTCGGTCCCGGCACAAGTGGAACCCGGTCGAGTGCCGCGAGCGCCATGGTGAGGTGAGCATCGGCCAGGGCGACCGTCTCCTTTTTCGCACCGCACTCTTCGAGAAGGACCCGCGCCCGCTCCACGTCGGCGGGCGAAAGGTCGTTCTCGAGCAATCGGCGGAGCTCCGTCGTCCGCTCGTCCGTGCGGGCGAGGGCCAGTGAGACCGGAAGGGTTTTTTTGTGCTGGGACAGATCACTGCCCACCGGCTTCCCAGTGCGCGCAGGCTCCCCCCAGACTCCGAGCAGGTCATCGACCGCCTGAAAGGCCGTTCCCAGATGTGACCCGAACTCCGAGAGCGCAGCGACTGTCGCGTCGGGAGCTCCGGCGAGGATTGCCCCGAGCGAGACCGCACACGATAAAAGGGCGGATGTCTTTCCACTCTCCATGGCGAGACATTCCTCAACAGTGACCGAGGCCCTGGATTCGAAGGCCATGTCATCTGCCTGTCCGGCAATCATGAGTTGGGTGGCCTCGACCAGGCAGCAGGCGGCCCGTACCCGCTCCGACGTCGGCTCGTCGAGCACGACCTGCAGAGCGAGGGTGGCGAGTGCGTCGCCGACGATGATGGCCGACCCGACACCGAACTCGGCCCATACGGTCGATCGATGTCTGCGTTCGGTGTCGCCATCGATGATGTCGTCGTGAATGAGAGAGAAGTTGTGGACCAGCTCGATGGCGACGGCGCCCGGCACCCCGATCTCCTCTGTCGAGCCCGCCGCGGCTGCCGAGACGAGCGAAAGTGCCGCGCGCACGCGCTTTCCTCCGCCGGCCAAGTGATGCTGCACCGGAACTTGCAGGGACGGGCTCAGCCGCTTGACGGCTTCGTCGAGGGCCGGAGCAACCAGCAGGGCGGCGCGGGTCAGGGTGGCCGACGCAATGTCATTGGCGATGGGGGAGAGTGCAGAGGCGGTCACGGCGCCACCCTTTCGAGCTGCAGGGTGGAACGTGCGGCATCCTCCGCTATCGCGTGGGCGGCGCTCTCGCCGCTCAGCACGGCACCTTCCATGGTCGCCGGCCATCCGGTGTCGCACCATGCTCCAGCGAGGAAGAGACCGGGCCGCGAGGTACGGGAACGGGGACGCCGAGCAGCCGTACCGGGCGTGGCCCGGAAGGTCGCGGCTCTCTCACGCGTGACGACTCCATCGATGAGCCGGGCCGTGCGGGCAACGGGGAGGAGTGCCTGGAGTGCGGCGAAGAACGTCCCCACGAGTTGCGACGATGACTGGGCGATGTAGTCGTCGGCCGCAGATAGGGAGATCGAAAGGCATTGGCCAGATCGCAACCCGCTCGACGCAGTGCGATCAAAGAAGAACTGGATAGGTGAGCTCACAACCGCCGCCAGGGGGAGGTCGGTTACCGGCCGATCCAGCACCAGGTGCACGTTGACGATGGGAGACTGCCCGAGGCCGAGCTCCGGAGGGAGGACACCTTCGGGCAGGATCCGTTGTGCGACCTCGGGCGGAGTCGTCACGACGACCGCATCCGCGCTGTAGCTCCGCTCGTCTGTCACGACCTCAAACCCACCATCGGCCTGTTCCGACACGCGCTGAACTCTGGCGCCGAGGACAATTTCTACGCCCGACCTCTCCAGGGCTCGTCCTGCGTACTCACCGTGAAGCACCGTCAGCGGGACGTTCGACCAACCGACGTCCCCGGCATCCGCCTGATCGAGAAGGCCGGTCCGGAAGACCTTGACGGCCAGGGCAAGTGAGGCTTCCGAAGCCTGGACATTCAGAGTGGGCAGTGCGATGAGATTCCAGAGTCGATCGATCGCGACGTCACTCTGGCCATGCCGCGAGAGCCAACTGCCGAAGGTGACGGTGTCGAGCCAGGGATCCTCGGGATTCAGGCGGCTCAGTGCAAAGGCCGGCCACGCCAGTCGCAACCGCTCGCCCACGGTGAGGTGCCGGTAACGGGCCAGTGCGGGCGCGAGATGAAGCGGAGCGCGTAACGACCCGCGAGTGATCGACGCCCGCGTCCCATCGGGTGAGAGCACGGGGATGTCGAGACGGGACTGCAGGTGCACGGCGTGACGCGCCCCGATCCGGTCCAGGAAGCGGAGATACGCGGTACAGCATCGCAAGAACACGTGTTGGCCATTGTCGAATGAAAGACCATTCCGCTGGAACGACCAGGTCAGCCCGCCCAGCCTCTGGCGTCGCTCGAGGAGCGTGACCTCGGCCCCCGCGTCGGCCAGCGTCAGCGCAGCGCTTACCCCGGCCAACCCTCCGCCGACCACGACCACGCGCCGGGCGCTCATGGCTTCGCTCCGATGATGCATTTGCCCGCGATCCACACCTTTTCAACCGCAGGCAAGGACAGGCGACGTTCGGTCACGGCTCGGGGATCGCGCTCGATATGTACGAGCAAGCGGTAATAGATGCCGGCCATGGCGCCGACGCAGGCCCGGCTCCGACGGTCGAGGAGAGGAAGTAGCTCCAGTCCACGCTCGAACCACTCGTGTGTGCGCGCACATTCGAATGCGACCAGCTCCGCCAGGGCGCTGTCGTCACCGGAGAGGTCCGCCGGGCAACCCACTGCGAGGGCGTCGGCTGCGGGCAGGTAGACCCGCCCATTACCGCGGTCTTCGAGGACGTCGCGAAGAATATTGGTCAGCTGGAGAGCAACTCCAAGGTCATCCGCCAGTGCCACTGCTTTGGGATCTGACGTCCCGAACACGGCAAGCGAAAGGCGGCCGATGGATCCCGCGACGAGCCGGCAATAGACGACGAGGTCGTCGAAGGTGGCGTAGGACGTCCCACGGACGTCGCGCGCACAACCCTCGATCAACTCGTCAAAGGCCGCCAGTGGCAAGTGGTAGCGGCGGGTTGCCGCAGCCACGGCCACCAGGACGGGGTCGTCGCTCCCGGGAGCTATCGGATGAAGGCTGCTTCGGACCTCCTCCAGTTCGATCAGCTTCTGCGCCGGGGGCGCGGCACCGTCACCGATGTCATCGATCCTCCGCGCCAATGCGTAGACGGAAGAAAGGGCGTGACGCTCAGGGACACGCAGCAGCCGGATGCCATAGCCGAAGTTCTTGGCTTCGCGGCGGGTGATGTCCTCACATGTCCGGTAGGCGGTCTCGGTGTTCATCCCGACCTCTTCGACGACGCGGCCAGCATTCCACCGACGAGGCGAAGACCGAGGCGGAGCGGATGGGGTCGACACTTCTGGCCCAGCACCTCGTACCCGGCGGACTCGATCGCATCGATAGCCGCCATGCCGCCCGCCGCGAAGCCGCACACGGCAATTCGGGGCTGCACGGGGAGCTGGCGCGTCAAGGGGACGGCGGAGCTAAGCAGGCGGCGTGCCCGGCCCCCTTCATAGCGCAGCACGGCTCGTAGTTGTGGACTCGTCCGGGAAGCTCGCACGGCGGCCTCGGGGCACCCAAAAGCCCGAAGGTCGCTCTGAGGGAGGTAGATCCGATCGCGGGCGGCATCCTCGGCGACATCCTGGAGATGCTCCACAATCTGTAGCGCGATACAGACATCATCCGAGAGCGCGATGCGGTCGGGCGAGCTCACCTCGAAGATTCGCAACACGAGTTCCCCGACCGGCGTGGCAGACAGTCGGCAATACGCGACCAGCTCCTCGAAGGTCTCGTAGCGCAGCACCACTTGGTCGCGCCGATTCGCCTCGATCAGTCGGAGAAACGGGTCGAGCGGAAGATCGAATCGCTGGATCGTCGGAGTAAGTCGTTGGAGCAGCGGGTGGGTAGCCCTCCCTGCGGCGGAGAGCTCGAGCTCTCGGGTGAGCCAATCGAGAAGCAGTAGGCGGTCGCCCCCTGCTTCGTCGCCAATGTCATCGGCCAATCGAGCGAAGCCGTACACCGCCAAAAGGTGCGCGCGAATGGCACGGGGCAAGAGATGCGAGGCCACGGGAAAATTCTCAGCACCCGCCTGGCCCAGCACCGTATCGGCGCCGGGAGGGGGATCAGGAGTCACCATTGGAATGCGCTCTGGCGCCAGTAATTGTTCGTTCATTGGGTGTGATTTACGAGTGGTTCATGATTGATATATGTGGGTCACAACACTGTCAAACCGGATCTCTTGAGGAGAAACTAACCGTCAGCTCTCGGCCCCGATGCACGGCGTTCAAGCAAACGATTGATCGCTCGCTCAGACCTCACCTCGGTCCTCTGACCGTAGTCGGATGTGAGGCACCGAGCGAGGAATTCATCAGCGTTCGACCGGACGCTGATTTCCACGATGGCACGCCGCTCTGTGGGTGGAACAATTTGTCCTCCGCACAAACGTTTGCTGGGCCGCCCGCACATTCCCGTCGCCCGTTCAAGGACGTCGTACCCTGTAGGGGAAATTGGAGAGACACGCACAGGAGGCTGCACGATGATCACACGCACCCCTCGATGGCCGGTGAACCTGGGCCCCCTCTCGAAGTCGGGTGGGTTGGCGATGGTCCTCCTCGTCGGTACCGTCAGCCTCTCTGCTTGTGGGGTGATCAACAAGGTCAAGTCCGCCGTGCACGACATCAGAGGCAACAAGGCAACGATTGATGCCTTCAACTCCAAACTGCAATCCGGAGCGGCCACCTCCTTCGAGGCGACCTACGTCACGACCG
The DNA here is from genome assembly GCA_003160635.1 of Acidimicrobiaceae bacterium. Classification (GTDB taxonomy): domain Bacteria; phylum Actinomycetota; class Acidimicrobiia; order Acidimicrobiales; family RAAP-2; genus Bog-473. Next base: position 18,511 of record PMLV01000060.1, read on the forward strand.
GGAGTGCGCCGGCGACCATCGTCTACGGGGTGCAACCCCCCACGGGAGTGGCCTTCGACGAAACTCCGTCGGCCGGCGGCGGCGGCGCCACGCCCGTGCACCTGGTGGTCAACGCGTCAGGGGAGTTTGCCTGCACGCAACCTTCCTCCTCGTCCTCGAGCGGCCCATGGACGTGCCAGAAAGTGGGGAGCACCGATGCGGCCAACGAGAACAAGATCTTCAATTTCTACACCCCGTCCCACTGGATCAGTTTCCTCAGAGATTTCTCTCTCGCCGCCGGCATTGCCGGAGACAAGGTCAGCTCCTCGACGATGACGGTGAACGGATTCGCAATGAACTGCGTCGATTTCCAGGCCGCCGGAGTGCCGGGGACAAGCACGATCTGCACCACTGCCCAAGGCATCCTCGGGTACGTCAAGGTGGCCTCCGACTCGACGAGCTTTGAAATCACCGCATTCTCCAGCTCCCCGCCCGCTTCGCTGTTCGAGCTGCCACCGGGCGCCACGGTCACGACGGGAACCTCCTAACCCCCGACCCGACGGCCACCGTGCGACGTGGGGGGCCAAGGGGCGATACTGAAAGGGTGACCAGCAACCGCCAGACGTGAGCCGGTCCGTCCCGTGAACGTCGTTCTCTTCGTCGTCGGCCTCATTGTGGTCGTGTTCACGTCGGCCAGCGTGTTGTTCACGATCGTGCTCCCCCGCGAGCCCCGGGGATTCGAGCGCCTGTCCTCGCTCGTCAACCGCGTGGTGCAGTGGGCCTTCATCGGGGTGGCGCGTCCGGCGCGCACATACGAAAGAAAGGATGCGCTCCTCGCTCCGGTCGCACCGGTGGCCCTCATCGGCCAGCTGGCGGTGTGGGCTGGGTGCTTCATCGTCGGCTATGCGCTCATGCTCGAGGGCACAACCCACAACCTCGCCTCGGCGCTTGCGCAAGCCTCGGGAGCACTCTTCACCGTCGGGACCATAAACCTGAGTGGGCGCACCAATTCTGCGCTGGACATCGCGGCCGGCGCGACGTGGGTCGTCATCGTCGCCCTGCAGATCGCGTACCTTCCCGCCCTCTACCAAGCCTTCAACCGCAGGGAAAGCTTGGTGGCAATGCTCGAGAGTCGAGCCGGCGTCCCGGCGTGGGGTCCCGAACTGCTTGCTCGCCATCAACTGGTGGGGATCATCGACACCCTCCCGCAGTTCTATTCGTCGTGGGAGCAGTGGTCCGCCGAGCTGGCCGAGAGCCACACGACCTACCCGGTCATGCTGTTGTTTCGATCGCCGGACCCTTGGTTCTCATGGCTGGTCGGTCTCTTGGCGGTGCTGGACGGCGCCGCGATGCACCTGGCCCTCGCCCCGGGAACCGCCTCGTCGCAATCAAGGCTGTGCCTACGGATGGGATTCACCGCACTCAACCGGATAGCCAAAGTCCTGGGTTGGAGCGTTGACCCCGATCCCAATCCGGAGGGACCGATCACCCTGACATTTGAGGAATTCGAGGAAGCGGTCGCCATGTTGACCCACGTCGGATTCCCGATGGAGCGTACGGCGGAAGAGGCATGGCCCGACTTTCGAGGTTGGCGGGTCAATTATGAAACCGTGGCCTACCGGCTGTGTGACCGGCTGACCGCTCCTCCCGCGCCGTGGTCGGGCAGTCGCCGCCACCTTCGCTCCGGCGTCGTGGCCCCCAAACGGCCACCGCAGCGCGCTCCCGTCCTTGCGAAACACCGCCCCGAGGTCATCATCTCACCCACCCCTCGTCGGCGCGAGCCGCATCAGCGGGGTTGAGGGCGCAACCCGGCAGGCAGCGGCGGCACCCTCAACCCTCCATGGGGTGGCCCCCGACCGATCGGCGCATTGCAGCATGGAGCCGGTTGGGCGTCATCACCCCCAGGTAGCGGTCTCCTTCGACCACGGGCACCCATCGCACGTCATGCTGCAGCATTTCGGCCAGGGCAGTGCGCAACGAGGTGCCCAACGGGAGCTGTACCTCGAAGGGGACCAGATGGTCCCCCACCGGTCCCACCTGCCCTGGAGCGAGGTCGATCCACCCGTGAAGGCGCTCACTGTCGTCCACCACCACGGCCCAGCGGCTGTCGGAAGCCGCTGTGGTCGCATAGGCATCGTCCATGGAGAACTGCAGGTTGACGCGTGGCGGTTGCGACAAGTCGTCCCGCTCGATGGAGGTGACCGCCAACCTCCGAACTCCTCGGTCCGCGCCGACAAAGTCGGCGACGAACGCGGTGGCCGGACATCCGAGGATTTGCGGCGGAGTGTCGTACTGCTCGAGCACACCACCCTTGGAGAGCACGGCGATGCGATCTCCGAGCTTGGCGGCCTCCTCGATGTCGTGGGTGACAAAGACGATCGTCTTCTTGAGCTCGTGTTGAAGGTCGAGGAATTGTTGCTGGAGCCGTTGGCGGGTCACCGGGTCGACTGCACCGAACGGCTCGTCCATGAGAAGGACCGGCGGATCACCACCCAAGGCCCGGGCCACGCCCACTCGCTGCCGCTCGCCCCCGGAAAGCTCATGGGGAAAGCGGCGGGCATACTGGCGGGGGTCGAGACCGACGAGCTCGAGCAGCTCTTGCACCCGTGTTTCGACCCGATCCCTGTCCCAACCGAGAAGGCGGGGAACGGTGGCGATGTTGTCGGCGACCCGGCGGTGCGGAAACAAGCCACCCTGCTGGATCACGTAGCCAATGCCACGACGGAGTTCCACCGGGTTCATCCGCAAGACGTCGATCCCGTCGATCAGGATGCGCCCGCTTGACGGCTCGATGAGACGATTGATCATTCTCAGCGTCGTGGTCTTTCCACATCCCGAAGGCCCCACCAGAACGCAGAGCTCGCCGTCGGGCACCGTCAAACTCAACGCGGCCACTGCGACGGCGTCGGCGCCATAGCGCTTCGACACCCCGTCGAGCGTGATCATTGGCCAAGAGATTACCCACTGCTTCAGTAGGAAATGCTCCGACGGCGCCACCGTCCGCGGTGTGCCCCGTATAACGTCACCGTGATGCTGCTCGGGACGAACCCGTTCTTCCGGTGGAGCTATGTCACCAGCCAGTGGAGTCAGATACAGGGAGACCTGGTCCAGCACATCAAGCTGAGCTTGTTGGCGGTTGCCATCGGCATCGGGATCTCGATCCCTCTGGCTGTACTGGCATGGCGCTTCCGCATCGTCCGGGCGCCGGTGTTCGGCGTGGCGAGCGCCCTGTACATCATCCCCTCGTTGGCCCTCTTCGTCATCCTCGGACCCCTTACCGGTTTCGTGGCTTCCTACACGACGGCCGAAATCGCATTGGTCGGGTACACCCTGCTCATCCTCACCTGGAACACCGTGGCCGGCCTCGATGCCGTCCCGCCTGACGCCCGGGAGGCCGCGGTCGCACTCGGCTACTCGCCCACCGCCGCCTTGGTGCGGGTGGACCTCCCCCTCGCGTTGCCCTACATCTTCGCGGGCATTCGGGTAGCCACGGCAACCGTCATCGGGCTGGTGACGGTAACGGCGCTCATCGGTCTGGGAGGACTGGGCCAGCAGATTACGTACGGCTTCACCATCGCCTACAACACCCCGATCATCGTGGGCCTCGTCCTTTCCGTAGCCCTGGCAGCGGCGGCGGACCTGTTGCTGGTCGGCGCGCAACGAGTCGCTGTTCCATGGACGCGGACCCGCAGGCCAGCGAAGGGCGCTGGCTGACGTGCATTTCCTCAGCCAGGTATTCGACTGGTTCACCACATCGTCGAACTGGAGCGGTGCGCAGGGCATCCCCCAGCTCTTCTGGCATCAGCTCGAACTGTCGCTCACCGTGGTGCTCTCCGCCCTTCTCCTCGGAGGGGGCATCGGGGTGATGCTCGGCCACACCGGCCGAGGTGGGCTGGTCGCCGTCAATGCCGCCAATGCCTTTCGGGCGGTACCGACCCTGGCCCTCCTCACCCTGCTGGCCATTCAACCGTCCATCTCGCTCAAATGGGACGGGTTCCTCGCTGCGTGGATAGCGCTCACCGCGCTGGCGATCCCTCCCATTTTGACGAACACCTACGTCGGGATGCGAGAGGTCGATGCCGACGTGCGCGACGCGGCGAAAGCAATGGGTCTGACGGGGGGCCAGGTCCTGCGTCGAGTTGAGGCACCCCTGGCCGTCCCCTTCGTGATGGCCGGCGTGCGCACCGCCGCAATCGAAGTGGTGGCGACCTCGACGCTGGCGGCGTATGTCAGCTTTGGCGACCTCGGCACGTACGTGATCACCGGGCTCAATACCAACAATTCCGTCCTCTCATTCAGCGGTGCCGTCCTGGTGGCGGTCATGGCCGGGCTGGTGGCCGGCGCGCTCAGCCTTCTGACACGGGCGCTCACACCACTGCCCATGCGGCGCAGCACATCGCGGCTCGTGACGGCTCGCCCAGGCCTGGTCCGGCGATAAGTTGACAAAGATGATCGGATAAGTAAGTATTTCACTCACGCGACGGTTTCATGACGGTCAGGTCGCATCGCGCCGAGGGGGCGTGTTTCCGCCCCTCCCAACTGGGAAAGGTAACCCCCATGCGTTTCAAGCGTTCTCTGTTCTTTGCCGCCCTGGCCGCGGTGGTCGCCGCGCTGGCGGCGCCGGCTGTGGCCTTTGCCTCGGTCAGCGCATCGAGCAAGCCGACCATCATCATCGGTTCGACAAACTTCGAGGAGCAGGCCATCGTCTCCAATATCTGGGCCGATGTCCTCAAGAAGGCGGGTTACCAGGTCACCGTCGAGCCCGCCCTCGGAACCAGGGCAATCGTGGTACCGGCCATCGAGAAGGGTGACATAAACCTCGAGCCCGACTACGCGGCGTCGCTGCTCGATTTCCTCCACAACGGCGCTACCCCGGCGGCCGGCGACAACATCGTCACGGCCATCCCGGCCGACAAGAAGGTACTGGCGTCGCACGGGGTGACCGTGCTGCCGGCATCCAAAGCGCTGGACACCAATGTCTTCGCCGTGACCAAGGCCACAGCGCGCAAGGACCACCTCACGACCATCTCGAGCCTGAAGCCCTATGCCTCGAAAATGACCCTCGGCGGGCCCACCGAATGCCCGAGCAACGCCGGATGTGAGCCGGGCCTCCAGAAGGTCTACGGCCTCACGTTCGCCGGCTTCAAGGGCCTCGACGAAGCCGGGCCGCTCAGTGTCGCCGCCCTCAAGAACGGTGAAGTCCAGGTGGTCGAGCTCTTCTCGAGCGACGGCAACGTGGTCTCGAACAATTTCGTCGCCCTCACNNCGCCATTTCGAGGCTCAACCTCGACGTGACAGCCAAGCAGGAACAACCGGCCGGCGTCGCCCAAGCCTGGGTCACCTCGGTCACGGGCTGACGCCGCCACCCACGGCCCATCCCTGGACCGGGCCGGTCCGGCCCCCAGAGGATCGTCAGTCGGTGGCGATCGCCGTCAGCACGTCGAGTTTGCCCGCTCGCCGAGCCGGCCAGCTTGCTGCACCGAGGCCGAGCAGCGCCGCCAGGATCAGGAAGGTCACCAGACTTCCACCTGGAATGACGATGTCGGTGATCCCCTGCTGCTTCAACGAGGCCGAGAAGGCCGTACCGAGCGCCGTGCCCACCACGATCCCGATGATGGCACCGAACACAGCCAGGATGACCGATTCCGATCGGATCATGGAGCGGACCTGCCGACGCTTCATGCCGACGGCCCGGAGCAGACCGATCTCATGGGTCCGCTCGAACACCGAGAGCATGAGCGTATTGACGATGCCGATAAGTGCGATCACGACGGCCAAGGCCAAGAGGGCATAGACAAGCCCCAACAGTTGGTTGACTTGCGCCCGCTGCGATGTCTCGAACCCGGCCCGAGTCTGGATCTTGAGGTTCGGGTAGGCGCGCAGACCCCGGTCGACCGCGCTGATCGTCAACTGGCTTCCGGCCTTCACTTGCACGAGCACGGCCACAGGCAACGGATTGTTGAAATTATGCAGGAAGTAGCGGTCCCCGACGAGGTAGCTACCGATGAGGGCGTTGGGTTGAAAGATCCCGCCGACTCGCAAGCGTGATGCTCCTGTTTGCGCGAACTTGACCGGTACGACCGATCCGACGGACAGGTGCTTCGAGGTGGCCGTGTTGGTGTCGATGAGCAACTGCCCCGATGCCAGCGGGGCCGCGCTGCCACTCTGCATACGCAGGATCACCGTACGAGAGAGGTGGTCGGTGGAGACGGCGGTCAGATTAGTCAGGGAGTTGCGGATTTCGAACGTCCCCTGATAGACGTTCGAAACGGACGAGACCCCTGGCAAGGCGGCGGCAACGTTGGACACCGATCCGCTGAACTCTCCTGCGCCCCCCTGCCCCGAGCTCGTGATGATGTAGCTCGCACTGATCGCGTTGTCGACGCTGCTCGTGACGGATTTCGAGAGGGAGGCGCCGAACACGGCGATGGTCGAGACCAGGGCGAGCCCGACCATGAGCGCAGAGGCCGTCTGTGCCGTGCGGCGGGGGCTGCGCATGGAATTCTCCCGGCCGAGCTTTCCCGAAATCCCGATCAGCCGGGCGAGTGGCCTCCCGATCACGCTGGCCATCGGCCGGGCCACCACCGGGGCCAGCATGCCGATCCCGATGAAAAGGGCGACCGCGCCGAGGCCGACCAACTGGATGGCTGGTCTCGAGAGTCCGAGGACCAACAGAGCAACGCCGGCTACGGCGAAGATCGACCCGAGGGTGATCCTCCGTCGCGAAGACTCTTGCTCGTCGGCTCGGTAGTCGGCCAGTGCGGCGACAGGAGGTACCCGTACCGCACGTCGGGCCGGACTGATGGCTGATACCAGGGTCACCCCCACGCCCACGAGCAGCCCCACGATGACCGTGCGCCCTTCGAAGATCAGGGAGCCTGACGGGAGTGTGATCCCGAGCCCTTTGAAGAGAGCCTCGAGGCCGACGGCGGCCAACACGCCGAGCCCTAGGCCTATCAGCGAGGCGACGGTACCAAGGATGAGAGCTTCGCCCAGTACCGAGCGAAACACCTGACGGCGGCTGGCGCCGACGATGCGTAACAGAGCGAGCTCACGCGTACGTTGACCCACGGTGATGGAGAACGTGTTGAAGATCGTGAAGCCTCCGACAAAGAGCGAGATGAAGGCGAACACCAACAGGGCGGTGGAGAAGAAGGAGAGCGCCTGGTTGATGTCGTTGGACTGCTCGTTCGCCACGGTCTGCCCCGTCACGACCTCGACCCCCTTCGGGAGGGCGGCGGCGATCGCGTGTTGCACCGTCGCCTTGTCGGCCCCTTGTGAGATCAGGACATCGATGGCCTGGTAGTACCCAACCTGTCCGAACAGACGCTGCGCCGTCGGCAGGTCGAAGGCGGCTATGGTCGCTCCGGCCAGGTTGTTTGCGGTCCCGAATTTCACGATCCCGCTGATCGTGAATGTTTGCGGCGGGCCGGCCAGGAGAACCCGGACATGATCACCCACGGCGAAGTGGTACTTCTGCGCAGTGCCGGCGTCCATCACCACGTCGTGCGACGAGGTTGGCGCGGTGCCCGAGGCCAACTGGAGTGCCGAGAGTTGGTGATTGACGTCGTAGGACAGGCCCAACGTCGGGGCCCCGCCGTTGCTGATCGCCTTCCCGTCGGGAGCGACGAATTGAGCGTAGCCGCCGACCGTCCCATCGGCGAAAGCCACGCCGGGAATGTGTCGAACCGTATTGGCGATCGACTGAGGGATAGGTTTGCGGACCGCATTCGCACCGGCATTCGACTCGGAAAACGCCGCCTTGCCCCGGATCTCAAAATCGACGTTCTGATAGATGCGACCAAACAGCGTATTGAAGGTGTTGTGCAACGTGTCCGTGAGGACGAAGGTCCCCGAAATGAAAGTCACCCCGAGCACGATGGCCAGGGCTGTCAACGCGAGGCGGAGCTTGTGGGCCAACAGGCCCCGGAGAACGACCCTCTTCACCTCAACCGCCCAATTGCTTCATGTGTTCGAGAACGGAATCTGCCGTGGGCGCGCGCAGTTCATCGACAACGGACCCGTCGGCCAAGAAGACCACACGATCGGCGTAGGCGGCTCCCCGGGCATCGTGCGTGACCATCACGATGGATTGGTTCATCTCTGTCACTGAACGCCGCAGGAACTCCAGCATTTCGGCCGACGAGTTCGAGTCGAGGTTTCCTGTTGGTTCATCGGCAAAGATCAGGTCGGGCCGTGCGATGAGTGCCCTGGCACATGCCACGCGCTGCTGTTGTCCTCCGGACATCTCGCTCGGGCGATGGGAGAGACGGTTGCCGATCCCAAGCTGCTCGACCAGGTAGTCGAACCACGCCTGATCAACCTTGGTCTTGGCCAAGTCGCAAGGCAGCGTGATGTTCTCCCGGGCTGTGAGGGTCGGGATCAGGTTGAAGGACTGGAAGACGAATCCGATCTGATCTCGGCGCATCTGCGTGAGCCCGGCATCATCAAGGTTTCCGATCTCGCGATCTCCCACAAATGTGCGACCTGAAGTCGGCGTATCGAGTCCGGCCATGCAATGCATGAGGGTGGACTTGCCCGAACCCGAGGGACCCATGACTGCGGTAAACCGGCCGCTCTCGAATTCGACGTTGATGCCGTCGAGGGCATGGACAACAGCTTCCCCCTTGCCGTAGGTCTTGGTGAGGTCGATGGCCCGGGCCGCAAGTGGCTTTTGCGACATCGCTCCCGCCGGCTCACCGGGGGCGTCGTCCATGGAACGTGTGTCAGCGCTCATGGGTCCATCTTCAGCCAAGCTGGCCCGCAAATTCAATCAGGGATCTCCCTGACTGCACCCTCAGTAGGAACCCTGCCTACGGGTCATCCCCCGTTTACGGTTGCCGAATTCGTCAGAACGCGACTCAATTGCTGCCGGCTCATGGCCGGGGTGAGGGGCCCCGAACCGCCGGGACGAAGGCCGTCCAAGACCAACTCGAGAAATCGCCTCGAGGCCATCGGCGCCTCCGCACCGCACACATCAGCCACGGCGCGCACCGACATGAGCGCAAGGATGACGTCGGAGAAGACGATGTCACCGCGAACGGTACCGGCACCCTGACTCACCTGGAGGACTTTGTCGACAACGGGCGAGATCTGCTTCAGCACGGAATTGACCCCGCTGCTCTCGCTCCAGGGCGGCCGCGTGGTGGTCACCCTCCAACACGAGGGGGTGGCAATACAACGACGTAGGAACTCCGGGAGGGCGTCTTCTGGGGTCACCTCCGCGAGGACCTCTTCACCGATGTTGATGGTGCGCTCCTTGGCCAGGTCCGTGACGGCATTGAAGAGGTCTTCCTTATGAGGAAATCTTCGATACAACGTCCCAATTCCGACGTCGGCCTTGACGGCGATCTGCTCCATCGACCCGTCGTATCCCGATTCTGCGAAGACGTCTCGGGCCGCCTCCATAATTCGCGCCAGGTTCAGCTCCGCGTCACGGCGTAGGGGCCTGACCTGGTGCGCAGGGCTCTCGTCCGCCCCAGGGACCTCGGTTCGGTGTCGCCCTGTCGCTTGTGGCCTCATGTCACGGCCTCTGGCGTGTAACCGATCGCTCCGACGAACACTTCGGCTTCGGCAGTGAGCGCTGGGTGAGACTCGGACTCAACGATGGACGGGCCGTCACGGTGTGGGATCTTCAACGCCACAAGTGCGGCCACGATCAGTGAGGCGCCGCACACGATGAAGGCCAGCTCGTAGCCGTGCTCGGCCGGCAAGCCGTCGGGAAGAAGCTTGCTCACCACGAGGCTGGTGGCGATACCGCTTCCGAGCGCTGAGCCGATGTTTCGGATGTTGGTATTCATCCCCGTCGCCACCCCCGTCTGATCCTGCGGGACGGCCTCAACGATCAGGTTCGACATCGCGGAATAACCAAACGCCATGCCGATTCCCAGCAATCCCGCAGCCACGAGAACGTTCCACGGTTTGCTGTGCGCAATGGCCAACTCTCCATAGCTGGCGGCGCAACAAAGTGATCCGCTCACCAGGAGGTTCTTCGATCCGGCCATGCGGGCCAGACGACCGGTAAACGGCGCGATGACGAGCATGGCGACGGCAAACGGCAATAAGTAGATGCCTGACTTCGTCACCGATGCCCCGAACCCGTAGCCGACGTGCACTGGGGTCTGGGCGAACCGCGGAACCGTCACGAACATCGCGTACAACCCGAATCCAAAGAGGACCGCCGCCAGATTCGTCGTCCAGACCGCCGGGATCCGCATCATGGTCATGTCCACCAGCGGAGAATCAGACCGAACCTCGGCCCACACCCAGAGCACGGTCAAGACGGCTGCCACCCCGAACATGGTGAGAACGGTCGGATCCTTCCAACCCCAGGTCGGACCGTACGAGACACCTAAGAGCCCTACCGTCAGCCAGCCCGACATGAGAGCCGCCCCCAACCAGTTGATGCCTCCCGGAGCCCGGACGGGAGAGGCTGGAACGAACCTGAAGGTGGTCACGGTCGCGGCGAGCGAGAGAACAAGCGGGATCCAAAACAGCCAGTGATACGACAGGTGCTCGATAATCGGTCCGGCGAGGACGATGCCGGCGCCAACTCCGAGTCCCAGGATGGCAGACATGGCGCCTATTGCTCCGGCGACTTTCTTCCCTGGAAATTCGTCTCGAATGATGCCAAACGCCAACGGGAATACAGCTCCCCCTACCCCTTGGATGACTCTTCCGACCAGCATGATCGGCAGTGTCGTGGCGAGACCGCTCACCACGACGCCGGCAGAGACGGAAATCAGGACAATGACGATCATTTTGTCCTTGCCGATGATGTCCCCGGATCGCCCCAGAATCGGCGTTGCGATGGCAGAGCTCAGGAGATAGCCGGTGAGGAGCCAGGTCGCCCCGCTCGCCCCCGTGTGCAGGGTGTGTTCGAGCAGGGGAACGGCGGGGATGATCATCGATTGCAAGAGGCTGAACGACAGTGCAGCCGTGGCCAGAACGGCAAACGTGGCGCCGTGGTGAATCCGTGCTTCTGCCAACCCGCTCAGCTCCTTTTGCGGAATCACTCGTTCCGATTACGGTCACACTAAACGGAACACCCGCGGTTCCGGTCAAGCGGAGCCGAGCACGGTGCAAGACTGGGAGGGACCGATCGAATGGAGGTCGCGATGCAGATTCTCCGGCGCTACAGGGACCCTCTGATCCTTTCCGCCGCCGCGCTCGTGCCGCTCGGGATCGCGGGCATCTTGGTCCCGTTTCGTTCGACGTTTGCGGCCACCGCCTCGGCCCTCTTGTTCGTGGTGGTCATCGTTGCGATCGCCGTCTTGGGGGATCGAAGAGCTGGAGTATTGGCCACCGTCTCATCGACCCTGTGGTTCGACCTCTTCCTCACACGTCCCTATGAACGATTGGCCATTACACACCGGGCTGACATCGAAACTGCGGTGAGCCTCTTCATTGTCGGCGTCGCCGTGACGGAGCTCGCGGCACGAAATCGCACTCACCACTCAATGGCGACTCAAGAAGCGGATTATGTCGGCCTTCTCTACGAAGTCTCGGAACTCGTCGCGTCGGGAGCTCCGGCCGAGGAAGTGGTCGAGCGAACGGAAGACGCGCTCACCGATCTGCTGGAGCTCAGGGGGTGCCGCTACGAACGTGGGCCCAGTGACCGCGCCCGTCTGTCGATCGAGCATGACGGCGGGGTCATCCTCGGAGGCAATCTTTGGGACGTCGACGCTCTGGGCCTTCCCGGACCTGAGATCGAGCTGAAGGTCCACGGGAGAGGAGCGGAACTCGGTCGCTTTGTGCTCGTCCCCACTCCGGGGCAACCGGTGCCGCTACAGCGGCGGGTCGTCGCCATCGCGCTGACCGATCAGGTCGGTGCAGCGCTGGTTCCACGGCTTCGCTCGGCGTGACGTAAGGAATGCTGACGCATCGTAGTTTGGTTAGTTGACACTTACGTAAGCTATAACTTACCTTCTGGGGGTGGACTCGGCCCTCAAGGCGTTGGCCGAACCCCATCGCCGGGAGATCCTGCGACTGGTGTGGTCGCGCGAATTGCCTGCTACCGACATTGCGTCCCACTTCGACGAGGTCACCCGTTCGGCGATCTCGCAGCACCTCGGGGTCCTTCGTGAGGCAGAACTGGTGATCGAGCGTCGTGATGGGACCCGTCGCCTCTATCGGGCCAATCGCGACGAGATGGCGCGAGTACGAACCTTCCTCGATGAGTACTGGACGGGGGGACTCCAGCGACTGAAAGAGGCCGCCGAGGCCGCGACCGACGAACAAGACAGGGAGCACTGAAGAATGGCCGAACTGATACGCGAGATCGTCATTGACGCACGACCCGGAACGGTCTTCCCGTTCCTCGTCGATCCTCAAAAGCACCTTGCCTGGTTGGGGACCGAGGTTGCGCTCGATCCGCGACCCGGAGGGACCTATCGGGTGCAGGTCGGTGGTGAGCATCTGTCGGTGGGTGAATTCGTAGAGGTGGTACCCAACGAGCGGGTCGTCTTCACCTTCGGCTGGGCTGAACCAGGCCATCCGATCCCTTCGGGATCCACGACCGTGACAATCAGCCTCACTCCCGAAGGGGACAAGACCAGACTTCGCCTCGTTCACAGTGGCCTGCCAGCCGATGCCGTCTCAGATCATACGGGTGGATGGGATCACTACCTGGGTCGCTTGTCCATTGCGGCAGCAGGGGGCAACCCCGGGCCGGACGGACGTCCTCAGCCGTAGTAGCCCAGCTCATCCGACCCGAACACGCCCTCCTGACCGATTGAAAGGACACCACCATGACAACCGCAGCCCAGATGTGGCCGATGATCCACTCCGAACGGGCGTCGTTGGCCGACACGCTCGACGGGCTGAACTCGGACCAATGGGCCTCGCCCTCTTTGTGCGCAGGGTGGTCGGTACAGCTCACCGCGGCGCACGTACTGGCCGGAGCGGAACAGACGGGGTTCGGGTTCATGAAGGGGTTGGCCTCGAGTGCCTTCCGCTTCAACGTCATGATGGACAAGGACGCACATCGGCTGGGAGCACTCGAACAGCGGGTCATCGTGGATCGCTTGCGCGCACGGACCACGACCACCAATCATCCACCCGCACCAATCGCGGCCATGCTGTCTGAGGTGGTGGTCCACGGCGCCGACATTCGCCAACCCCTCGGTCTCCCGAACGGATCGTCGATGGATGCCGTCGTGACCGCCCTCAACATGTTCAAGGCGGCATCCTTCCCCGTGGCCGGCAAGAAACACGTTGAGGGCCTGCGTCTCGTAGCCACCGATGCTGACTGGTCACATGGAACCGGTCCCGAGGTCACCGGTCCGGCACTTTCACTCCTGTTGGCCATGACCGGCAGAAGCAGTGGCATCGACGCGCTCGGCGGTTCCGGAGTTGGGGAACTCCGGAACCGCATTGCCTGACAGGCCGGCAGGGCACCGCGTACGCGAAGGTACGCCACACCTCACATTCATCGGTAGCTGGAAAGACAGGACAGGAACCCTCGGCGTGCAGAAACGACTGGTTACCCGGTACACCATGAAATCACCTGACGCCGCCGACGAAAACCAGCGACGTGTCGAAGCGGTGTTCGCTGAACTGGTCGCAGACCAGCCCCACAACGTGAGCTACATCGTCCTCCGCCTGGCCGACGACTCATTCGTCCATGTGTCCTTTCACGATCACGGTGACGATGAGGACAACCCCATCTCGTCGACCGAGGCGTTTACGCACTTTCAGGATGGGCACGGCGATCGCCGTACGGGCGGCGTTGACCAACAGACCGCCACCCTGGTGGGTGCGTACATAACCTCGATCGGCTGACCCCGAGATTCGCGCCGGATCAGGCGGCTGGGCATAAGGGAGTGCAAAGCTCAGCATCGGCATCGGCGCCGCTGGTACGGTCGGTGCCCGCAGGGGATGGGTCAGAGACACACCAGGGAGCAGCTGACTGGGACAACCGCGTCTCAGGGGGAGGATGGCATGGCTATCGATCTAGCGGGCGACATGAGCCCATCGAAGGATTTCTTCTTGGCGGAGAAGCCTGAGGATCCGCAGTTTCGCGAGAGTGCCTCGTATTGGATCTCAGATGATAAAGGCCTGATTGGCCTGCCTCGGGTTGGTATCGAGGCTGTCTCCGAATCGTGGGACCAGCGTGGCATTCAGGTGAACCTCGGCTTCTCCAGCGGACGGACGGCGATTGTCCGGGGTGCCGGTGCGGGCCGCTCGCCGGTCGATGCCGACGGGGTGTGCCGGACATTTGCGGCAGGCGGATTGGAGTTCCGCTGCGTCGAGCCCTTTCGCGCGCTCACCCTCGCCTATGAGGGTGAAGCCCTCGACACCACCGCGGCGAAGCTGGCCGAGGGTGATTACAAGGGCGCTCAGGTGCCTCTCCATATCGAGGTTGCCTTGACGTGCGCAGCTCCTCCATGGGTGTCGGGAACGTTGAGCGAGGACGCGAAAGAGCTCTTCGACAAGGGATTTGCAGGGGCCTTCATCAGCCCCCGGTACGAGCAGCTGTGTACGGCCCGGGGCAGCGTGCGCTTCGGAACTGAGGAATGGACGTTCGACGGAACTGGTTTACGTATCCATCGGCAGGGGCTACGTGATACCCAGGGGTTCTGGGGACACTGTTGGCCGAGTGCGCTGTTTCCCAGCGGCAAAGGGTTCGGGGCACTTGCGTTCCCCGAACGACCGGACCAGCCCACCTACAACGAGGCCTTTGTCTTCGACGGCGAGCGGATGATCCCGGCCGTCCTCGTCGATGCGCCCTGGCTGCGCCGACTCCAACCGAACGGCGAGGATGTCTCATTGACCCTGAGAACGAAAGAGGGCGATGTTCGGATCGAAGGCGAAACCGTCTTGTCCGCCTGCATGCCGGGCGGGCTACCCGAATTCCCCCCAGCCTTACAGCAAGCCGGCGTTCGCTACCGGTGGGACGGGGAGGAGACGTTCGGGATGATGGAGCGATCCATTCCGGTCGAGCTACTCGAAGGCTGAGGGCCGCTCGACGCCCGCCGACGAGGAGGGCGCACGCACACGAGAGAAACCAAGAAAGGCAATGGGGGGACGTCGATGCTTGATGAGAAATCGCTGATCGAGCGGGCATGCGAACGCGCGCAGCACGACGATTTCGGTCCTGACACCTGGCAAGAAGGCCTAGGGGTCCTGATCGGAGTCTTGACAACCGAGGGCAATCTCAACGAGTTGGGCGAAGCGGTGTACGCCGACCAAATCGTCGGACTCTTGGCCAACAGGCTCGAAGTGGAGAAGTGGTACTCCCGATATCCCGAGATCGAACAGCAGGAGATCGTCGCTCCGCTTTTCGGCATTGGCCTGCCGAGAACGGGGTCAACGGCGCTGAGCTTCCTACTGGCCTCCGACCAGTCCCGGCGGTCACTCCGGACCTGGGAGGCCTCGACGCCGTGCCCACCTCCCGAAACAGCGACCGAACACACGGATCCCCGCATTGCCATCAGTCAGGCGTCGATCGACATGTCACACCAGATGTTCCCGGACTTCGTGGGCATGTTGCCAAGCTCGCCCACGGGCCCATCGGAATGCCTGCTTCTCATGGGGCTCGACTTTCGCTCACAGCTGTTCCAGGGCATGGCCATCTTGCCGGGCTATACCTCGTGGCTCCTGACCTGCGACATGGAGCCGACGTATCGGTACCACAAGCGGTTGCTCAAGCTCTTGCAGTGGAGGTGCCCGCCCGTCCGGTGGTCATTGAAAACGCCGTCACACATGACGACCATCAAGGGTCTCGACGCCATTTACCCCGACGCTCGTTTCGTGATGACCCATCGCGATATCGCCAGCGTCCTCCCCTCGGTCTGCGCCGTCAAGGAAGCGCTCTCCACGCCGCTCACCGATTCATTCGACCGCCTGGCGCTCGGTCGGCACGAGCACATGATCTGGCTGGAATCGATTCGACGCCTCGTCGACTTTCGCAACGACGGGCGGGAGAACCGCTTCGTCGATGTCTCCTTCAGCGACATGCAAAGCGATCCGATCGGCTCCATGGAGATCCTCTACGACCAGCTGGGTGACGAGCTCTCCGACGACACGCGAAGCCGCATGGCGGAATGGTGGGAAGACAGCTCCAAGGATCGCCGGCAGGGCGGTCGGCCGGACCCGGCGGCCTATGGCTTGGACATGGACCTCATTCGAAAGGACTTTGCCTTTTACCATGACCAATTCGGGGTCCAGTAGCCCAGACCGGGGTTGCTCGACCATTGCGGGCCGCAGCTTCGACGTGTGAAGCGGAGTAGCGATTACGCCGCGCCGTTCTTGATGCGTCCGCGCAAGGCTGCGAAGCACAGCGACATACTGACGAGCCCCAGCGCCCCTATGGCCAGGAGCGCCTGACCGAGCTCAGTCCACTGCCATCCCGGCTGGAGGACGAGGGAGCGCAATCCGCCGAGGAGATAGGTCACGGGATTGACGTCCGCCACCGAGCTGAGCCATCCCGACAGCTGGCTACGGGGAACATAGGCGGAGGTAAGGAACAGGAATGGGAAGAACAGCAGGAAGGTCGAGTTGACCGCAGACGGGTTCCCCGTCTTGAGGGCTATGGCGTAGCCGAATCCCGCAAAGGCCAGACTCCAGAGTGCGGCCAGCACGATGAACGCGATGACACCGAGGGGGCCATTGGTGAAGTGGACACCAAGTATGAGGCCGAGCACGATGATCGGCACCGTCAAGACCGCGGCCACAGCCACGTCGGCCAGCATGTGCCCGACGAGGATCGCGGTGCGCCGGACCGGCGAGAGCAGGAGGCGGTCGAAGTAGCGGTTCTGGATATCGAGCACGAGCGCGGGCGCACGCGATACCCCTGTCACCCCGAGGAGAATCGCCGTCGCCATCTGGAACGCCGTGTAGTTCAGGCCCGGGATGTGATCGACGACCTTCTTCAACGTCGCCACATTGACAATGAAGAAGAACAGCGAAATGAAGATGGGAGGCATCACGACTGCCAGGTCGCGCGGCACGGCCCGCATGGCACGACCGGCGATGGAAGTCAGGTCATGGAAAAAGCCGGCGGGCCGGGCTCGGATTGTCTCAACTGGCCGTGTGCCGTCGACGACGAGTGTCACGAAAACCCCTCCTCATTCTGGTTCCGTTCAATGTGAGTGCCGGTCAGCTCGAGGAAGACGTCATCGAGTGTCGGGGTGCGCAGGGTGAGATCCCGCACCCGCGCCTCGCCCGCGGCGAGGGCGACTGCGACGGGGCTGATGGCGGCGGAGCCGTTCTCAGTGGAGATGACCAGCTCGTGTCCGTGTGCTTCCACGCTCAGAATGCCCGGAATGCCCTCCACCAGGTTGCGAACAGCCGCCGCATCACCTTCAACCCGGGCGATGATCACATCCGTGCCGATCGACCGCTTCAGTTCTGACGGCGTACCCTCGGCCACTATTCGGCCTTGGGCGATGATGCCCACCCGGTCGGCCAGCTCGTCGGCCTCCTCCAGATACTGGGTGGTCAAGAAGATGGTCATACCGAGCTCTTGATTGAGCCGGCGGACCTCGGCCCACACGCTCACCCGACTGACCGGGTCGAGCCCTGTGGTCGGTTCGTCGAGGAAGAGAATGTCAGGGTTGTGGACCAGAGCTGCCGCCAGGTCGAGTCGACGTTTCATCCCGCCTGAGTAGGTCCCGATGCGCCGCTGCAGGGCATCGCCCAAGTCGATCAGTTCGCCCAACTCAGCGAGGCGCTGATCCACCGATCGCTTGTCGAGCCCGTACAACTGGCCTTGCAGGCGAAGGAGTTCGACGCCGGTCTGGTTCGGGTCGAGCGCGGCCTCCTGGAGCGCAACGCCAATGCGGAGGCGCACCAGTCCGGGGTCTGTGGCAACGTCGTAGCCCGCAACCACTGCTCGTCCCCCCGACGGGGCCAAAAGGGTGCACAGCATCAGAACGGTCGTCGACTTGCCGGCGCCGTTGGGCCCGAGGAAGCCGTAGATCTCCCCCGCTGGTATGGCCAAGTTCACATTGTCGACCGCCAGTTCGCCATCGAAACGCCGAATAAGACTTTCGGTAGAGATGGCGTTGGTCGAGGTGGCGAAAGGCCGGCCCTCCTCCCGACCCGACGTATCCGACTCTTCCCCACTCACCATGACCACGTAGTCCCTCCGAACGATCCAGCTGCATCACGACACCTATCGGCGGGAGCCGGCGTCGATCAGCGTGTCGCACAAGGTAGAACGTGGGCGGGTGGAAGAAATCATCGCCTGCCACCGCCGACGTATTCACCGGGGACGCCTTCGGCCCCTGCGCCACTGCCCCGCCGGATGAACGGGCCCATCGCCGCGCCGACGAGCGCCACGACACCGGCGACCATCATTGTCAGGTGAAGCCCATTCATGAATGCCGCATGGCTGCCGCGCGTGATGGCATCGACAAGCGCCCGTGAATCGCTTCCCGTGATCGGGGCCAACCCCTGGGACACCGTCGCGGTGGCATGCACCAGCCGATGGGCCGTCGCCGGCGGAACTCCGGAGGCGAGCAGATCGCCGAGGAGAACACCGGCCACCTTGGCCCCGAGTATGGAGCCGCACACTGCGGTGCCAAGAACCCCGCCGAGCTGGATAGCCGTCCCCTGGATGCCACCCGCCACCCCTGCCTCATCCACCGGGGTATTGCCGACGATGGCATCGGTGGCCGCCGTGACCACGAGCCCGATGCCCAATCCGATCAAAACGAAGGCGGGCCAGAGGTGGATATACGGCGAGTCGACCTGCAGGGTCGTGAGGGAGAGCAGCGCCGCTGCGGTAGCGAGCAGCCCGACGGTGATAGGGAGCCACGGACCGAACCGGTCGGTCAGGCGGGCCCCGAGGTTGCTGGAAAGGGCGAAGGTGATCGTGAGCGGAAGGACCCTGACACCGGCAGCCACCGGGCTGTAGCCGTGCACGCTCTGCAGATAGAGGCCGACGAAGAAGAGCACGCCGAAGAGGGCAAAAAAGTTGAGGAGCACAATGACGATGCTCAACGAAACGGAGCGGTCTTGGAAAATGCCCAAGGGAACCAGGGCGTTTGTGGTCTTGCGCTCGATGGCGGTGAAGACCACGAGGAGAACGAGACCCAAAGCAATCAGCCCGATCGTGCGAGCACTCCCCCACCCCCAACTTTGTGCCTTGACCAGTGCGTATACGACGGCCAGCAGGCCAAGGGCCAAGGTCACCACGCCGGGAATGTCGAAGCGGTGCCGCTCCGACTCGCGCGACTCCAGCAGCGCAAAGATACCGAGCCCAACGGTTGCGACACCAACCGGCACATTGATGAAGAACACGCTCTGCCATGAGATGTGCTCGACGAAGAACCCACCGACGATTGGCCCCGCTGCCGTGGCCGTCGCTGACGCGCTCACCCAGATCCCGACCGCTCGGTTGAGGTCCTCGGGCGTATAGACGGCACGCAGGAGGGCCAGGGTATTGGGAAGCAGCAGGGCACCAAATGCGCCCTGCACCCCCCGCAAGAGGATCACGCCATCGATGGTGCCGACCAGTCCGATGGCCAGAGAGGCGATCGAAAAGCCGATCACGCCGATGAGGAACACGCGCCGCCGGCCGAAGTGATCCCCGAGCTTGCCGCCGAGGATCAGCGTAACCGCGATCACCAACAGGTAGGCATTCGTAACCCACTGGAGGTCGGCCAAGGAAGCATGCAGGTCCCGCCCGATATAGGGATTGGCCACGGCAACCACCGACCCGTCGATGCCGACCATGATCACGCCCATCGCAACGATCACGAGGGTCATCCAGGGTTGATCGCGTAGCCGGGGCGGCGAGTATGTCGCCGGAGTGGCGTCGATCACGGGTCTTTCTCACTCACTGAAGTGACGGTTGGTGCCACTATGGCAGAAGATGTCACCACCGGGCAAAACAACTAACCTCGAGCCGGAATACGGGCAAAAGGGGGAGCGGACGATGGTCCAAGGACTCACCGAGCGGAACAAGAACCGCACCCGACGAGAACTGGCTGAGGCGGCGTCCCGCCTCTTCCTCGAGCGCGGCTACTCGTCGACCACCGTGCAGGACATCGTGAGCGCAGTCGACATCTCGCCCCGGACCTTCTTTCGCTATTTCCCGTGCAAGGAGGACGTGGTCACCGCCATTGCCAGCCTGAGCATGGACGACTCCATCGACCATTTGGCCGAACACGAGCCAGCGGAGCCGATTGGCCAGGTGCTGCGAGCCATGATGACCGCTTCGCTCTCCCGGGTCTACGAAGACCCCGTTGCGGCCCGGGCCTTCCAGATGATGCTGCGTGACACGCCCACCCTCCGCGGCCGATGGCTCGAAGAGCAACGTCGCAATCGCGACCGTCTCGCTGAGGCCCTCGAACCCTGGTTCGCGCCGGACAGCCCGCGGCTCGTCCGGCAATTGGTCGCAGGCGCCGCCCTGCTCGCCGTCGACGAGGTCATGTCCTGTTGGGCCGCCGACGCCGCCAGTTCGGATCTCCTCGGAATGCTGGACGAAGCGTTCGACCTGCTCGAGAACTCCCTATTCGATGGAGTGTCATCGAACAAGGGGAGATAGGGCCTATGTTCCTTCTCCCCCCGAAGGGGTGCATGAACGCGGGTCCCAGGGTTGAAGCGCCTGGACAGTCGGATTAGGAGGAGCCAAGACCGAGCTCCCTGGGGAGGTGGTCGTCGTCGTGGACGCGGCGGTGCTCCCGGGCGAGCCACTCGCCGAGGGCGCTGGCGCGTTGACCGAGAAGTCGGTGCCGGTGACGACGGTGACCTGTGAGCCGGGCGATACCTCGGACGGGTTGTACGAAAGGATCACAGCACCCGATAGAGAGTTGGCTACCACCTGGGCCGCCGCCAACTCGGCGGCATCCATCGACGAGTAGTACACAACGGTCTCTGCCTGCTGGCCCACCGGCGTCGAGTTACCGATGGCCCCGATGTGGAAGCCGAGGGCCTGAAGGCTGTCGGCCGTTTCGCTGGCCTGGTTGTAGGCATCGCTCCCGTTCATTACCGAGACACTCACCGCAGACGGTGGGGGGAGTGTCCCGCCCGAGAAGGTGTCGTCGTTCCCACTCAAACCCAGGAACCCATCAATCGCCTGGTGATCCTGAGGCTCGGCGGTGAATTCGACGTCCCCGTAGGAACCACCCTTGTAGTAATAGGATCCGGCCCCGTCTACTGAGACCGGGAGGGTGAGCTGCGGCACTTTGTTGACGCTCACGGAGTGGAAAGCAAGCACCAGGTTCAACATGTCGGTGGCCGAGAACCCCGAGTCCACTTCGAGCTGACCGACCACACCCGAGATGAGTTGCTCGTCGGCGATGGGATTCCCGAGGCCACGCGCGGTCACGGCGCTGGCCAGGACGCGGAGGAACTCGTGGTCACGCCGAATCCGGGCGAGATCGCTCAGCGTCTCGTGTGGCCAGTATGCCGGATCGTCAGACGTCACTCCAGGACCCTTGTATTGGAGATGACGTGCCCGGACGACCTGCAGTGCCTGGGTACCGTTGAGCGCAATGCACCCCGTCGTTTGGATATTGAGCCCTGAATAGGCGTCATAGACCGGCTCGGGAAAGTACATCTTGATACCACCAAGGGTGTTGACCACGTTCATGAAACTGTCGAAGTTGAGCTCGACGGTGTGTTGGATCGGTATCCCGAAGTCCTCCTGAATGGCGTCGACCAACTGACTGGGCCCCTCGTAGAGCGCGGCGTCGATCTTGTTCGCCCCTTCCTCGCGGGCGTTGGGTACGAAGAGGTCGCGCGGAATGGACAGGATGGACACCGAGTGTGCCGACGGATTGAGATGGAGGATCATCACGACATCGCTGTTCACTCCATTGACCCCTTCCGAACAGAGGCCGAAGGCCTGGCTCTGCACTGCCAGGGCGCACCGCGAGGTGGAGCCGACCATCAAGATGTTCTGGGTGCCGACGTCGAGGCCCTTCTTGGGGGGGGCCGAGAGGCCCTTCACGGGCACCCGATGGATCTTGTGATTCAGGTACCACGCGTACCCGGCGGCCGAACCAGCCACCAGGAGGATCACAAGGCCGAGGATTCCTAGCGTCCACTTGAGCTTGCGATGACGCCGCGGCCGCGCGTGAGCAGGCCTGGACCGTCCACCCGGAACGTTCTCGGAACCTGGATCCGCGTTTCTTGCAATCTGGTCACCCGGTCCACGCAGGCCATCCCCCGTGGCTACCTTCTTTGCCTTCTTGGCCCTCATCGTCTCCCACCGCGACCAGTTCCCCCGGTCACCTCTGGATCAGGGGGGCCAACAGTCACACCCGGCGCGAGATTACGTAACACCGCGCCCACATTGACGTCGGGTCGGACCGACCCCTCCTGGAAATAGCTCATAGCCATACGAAGCGCGTGAGGGAATCATCTATTTGTGCGTACCCAGCTCGACCGCTTTGACGAGAAGCAGGATAACCGCCACGACGAGGTAGCCCCGTAGCAGATACATCCCGGTGAGCCTCCCGCGGGACCATTTGGGGCGAGCAAGGAGGCTCAACGCCGGCATGCGCCAAGTGTCACGATGCTCGGTGGAGATCGGCAGACCTTGCGGGGGATGCCTCAACCTTGCCCACAAGAAGAAGGTGCCGGCAACGATGTAGGCCACCACGAGCACTGCCGCGAGAACGACCGAGAGCGTCGTGACGTTGATCCTCGAGAAGAGCGTAGTCGCCATCAATATCAGTGACATCATGAGCAGGATCGAGACGATGAATGTGGCGACAACATTCAGCCACGTCCTGTTCACCCAGGGCCCGAGCACGTCCTTGTCGTTGCACAGAAGGAGGAGGAACACGGTTGCGCTTGGCAACAACACTCCGGCGAGCGCCTGTACCGCAGTGGTAATGACCCCGAGAGGAGCACCCGGGATGAGGATCAACCCTGCAGCGAGGAGCACCATCCCAGAAAATGTGCCGTAGAAGAGCTTGGCTTCCTTCCACGAGCGGTGCAGTGAGTGTCGAGCGCCGAAGACATCTCCGAAGGCATACGACGTGGATAGCGTGACGGCGGCTGCCCCAATGATCGACGCATTTAAGAGGATAATGGCGAAAATCGCACCTGTTCCGTGCCCGACGTATCTCTCAAATCCCCGGGCGACGCCAAGCGCATTTGTAAAGTTCCCCAGGACCTTTGTATGGGCAAAGGCGGCGGCGGGCACTGCCATCAGGACCGCTGCAGCGAAGACGACGACGAGCGAGCCGATGAAGGTGTCGACCCGCTCGTAGTTGATCCACCGTGGCGTAATCCGCTTGTCGATGATGTTGGATTGCTGAAAGAACAACTGCCAGGGGGCAACCGTCGTTCCCACGATGGCAATGATGAGCAGCACCGAGGTGGAGTTGAAGCCCCCCTTGACCCCGGGAACGGTGAGTCCGTGCAGGAACGGGCCCGCCCGTGGGTGGCTGAAAATGGCTAACGGGATCACCAAGAAGTTGACGATCACAAAGAGGTACATGAACCGTTCCCAGCTCCGAAAACTGCCCGAGGCCGTCATGAGGATCAAACAAACGGCGGCAAGGGGCACGGCAATGTACTCGCTGATGCCGAAGTACTCGAGGGCCAGGCTCACCCCGATGAACTCTGTGGCGATCGTCAAGAAGTTCAAGATGAAGAGGTCGCCGACCGAGAACGCCCCCCAGAACTTGCCAAAACGTTCAATGATCAGCCGGGCGTGGCCGACCCCGGTGACCGCACCCAATCGAACGACCATCTCCTGATTGACGATGAGGACAGGAATGAGGAGGGGAAGTGTCCACAGCAATGTGAGACCGAAGTTCTGCCCGGCTTGCGCGTAGGTGGAGACCCCACCGGCGTCGTTGTCCCCCACCATCACAATGAGCCCTGGGCCCATGATGGCGAGCAATACCAACATGCGGGCGCCCCACGTTTGTCGCCTCTCGGTGTCGTGCTGGCGGATCGTCCCCAATGCGCCCTGGATGTCGCCCACATGGGCCTCGTCGAGCACCGCCGTTGGGACATCGGTCCCTCGAATGTCTTCGGTCATTTTCTCACCTCCTCACTGTGTGGTCCGTACCTGTTGAGCGGCAACTGGGCGATCGTCGCTTGGCGCGGGTGTTCGGAGCCCCTGCTCCCAGCGTTACGCCATCGGTATGCTCGGTTGACGCCGGGCGGTCGGCGATCCTCCTTCAATAGCCCGTCTTATCCGTTCCATCAGGACCCAATGGAGAAAGCGGGCACTTGGCCCGCGCCCTGATCCTGAGGGCACATGGAGCCCGTCGCTCCTCCCGCTTCAGTACCAACCTGTCGGTTTTCGACCCGCAACGGCGGCAAATCCTGATACTTCTTCTCGACGCACTGTCACTCCTCTGGTGACGCCGTGCCGAAGTCACGTCGCCACCCGCTCGGAAGTAGAAGCTCGAGCACGTCGTCGACGGTGACGACCCCGAGGATCTTGTCGTGTTCCGCGTCCACGACCGGAGCCACGGTCAGATTGAAATCCGACATCTGACGCACGGTGGCCCCGAGATCCCAGTCAGGGTGCACGTGCGGGGGATCGCCTGAGATCACGGACTCAAGTTGCGCCGTTGGATCCGCCCGGAGCAGGGCGATCAGGGAAACCCAACCCACCATGTGACCTCCCCCGTCATTGGCAAACACAACATGGAGCGCCTCGGGAGGCGCCGTGCTGTTGCGCACAGCATCGAGGGCGTCCGCAATTCGAGTTTCACGAGGAAGACCGACGAAATCGGTTGTCATCAGGCCGCCAGCGGTCTCAGGGTGATAGTTGAGGAGGGAGCGGACTTTTCGCTGTTGAGGATCGGGTAGGGCGTTCAGGATGGGCAGCCGACGCTCTTGATCGACAGCGGTAATCAGATCGGCCGCATCGTCAGGTGCCATCGAAGTCAGCAGACGGGCCGCCTCAGTGTCAGATCGCGTCCGGATGAATTCGAGCTGGTGCTCTACGTCGAGCTCTTCGAACACATCGGCCTCAAGCTCGCGATCCTCACCGACGGCTTCGATGATCTCCTCACCCTCTTCGTGTGAGGCCGCTTCAACGAGATCGGCTATCTGCGCCGGGTGGAGCTTCTTGAACTTTCGATAGGGGATATGCAGGCGCGCCGTCGGCACATGGGCCACGAACGGCTCCACGCTGGCCCAGTCGACGATCGATCCGATGTCCGTGCGCCAGCGCAGACGATGAGGCATCAGACGCCTGAGCACCGGCCGACTCGAAGGGTCGACCCCGATCACTTCCCATGTACCGTCGACCTTGGCCAGTTCGATCTCATTGGCCCGGACCAATCGCCCACCGACGAAATTGATGAGATGGCGGGCCAGGAGGTCTTGGCCAAGGAGGAGCTCGCCCGGTCTGCGCTCGAACCTCCGCAGGTCGACCCGCTTGCCGTCGAAATGAATATGGCCCGGATCGAAGCTTCCGATCTTGGAGATGCGTACGAACAGGTCGCGCCCCTCGACTTTGACGACGAGTCCGACGACGGGGGGATGAGGGGCGTCCCTCATACGAGCGACGATGTCTTGTACGCGGCCCAGACGTTCACCCGCCTCGTCGACCAGGGGTCGCTTGATGATGTTCGAAACATGAACTATCTCAAGCCCCATGCCGGGCGCCGTTTCTTCGTTCGTCATGAACAAACCGTATGCCCCGACGGGTGGCGTTCACCGTCATGCACGGTCTCGCCGGTAGAGCAGGTAGCAGGCAACGACGACCGCGGCCAACGCCACGGCAAATCCGACGAGCACGACACGCACGGCCGGTGTCCCGGAATTCGTGATTCCTGACCCGGTCGCACCGAGGACCCCGACCAATAGTGCAGTCATCGCTCAAGCCCATCGCGCCGGACCACCATACGAAGGATGAGCCGAGATCGATCCGTCCGACCCTGCAGAATGTTGCTTCTTCAGCGCGGTTGTTGCACCCATTTCGCATGAAGATGTATTCATGTATGCTTGTATAGCCCGGTGCACGCCACGAGATCAACTCAGGCGACCCTGAGGTGATCCCTCACCGACGGCAAGCGAGCACGGCAACGTATGGAAACAGAGGGCCGAGGAGATCTAGGACCCCGTGATAAGCCGAATCACTTTGACGATGACCGCTACCATCGCCACAACGAGATACACGCGCAGGACAATGAGTCCGACGGTCCGGGAAGCCGTTCGACGTGGTGGTGAAAGCGTCTCCATCGAAGGCATCGTCCAAAGACTCTTGTCGCGGAGAGCGCCATCGAGTTGTGGAGATGCCCTGTCGATGGACAATCGGACGCCGTAGAGTGCGCCGACTACCGCAGCGCAGGTGACGGGGACGATCGTGACGAGTAAGCCGAACGCGACTTGCGGGAACAGTGTCGAGACTGTGAGCAGACCCGATAGGACGAGAAGAACCGCGACGACTGAAGTAGCAACGACGTTCAGCCACCGGGGATTTACCCAGGGACCCAATACGGACCGGTCATTGCAAAGCAGAAGGAGGAAGACCAGGGCACTTGGAAGCAAGACGCCGGCCAGCACCTGGACACCTGTCGTCACGACACCGAGGGGAGCTCTCGGGATTAACACGATTGCCGCGGCGAAGGCAATGAGGGCCGCATAGCTTCCGTGAAAGACTGGCGCATCTCGCCACTTTCGATGCAGCGAATGCTTAGTTCCCCGCACTTCA
Organism: Acidimicrobiaceae bacterium; assembly: GCA_003160635.1. Classification (GTDB taxonomy): domain Bacteria; phylum Actinomycetota; class Acidimicrobiia; order Acidimicrobiales; family RAAP-2; genus Bog-473. The sequence goes on from PMLV01000060.1 coordinate 45,077, forward strand.
CCTATGGCATACGCGGTCGAGAGCGTCACGGCTGCTGCACCGAGGATCGACCCATTGATCAAGGCGACGGCGAACAAGGCGCCCACCCACGCACCAGCACGATGTCGCAGCCCCTCGGCGACAGTGCCGGCACTAACGAACTGGCCGTGCAGCGGGGTGCCCGAGAATGCCAGGGCACATGCGGCCAAGACCGCGATGGCGACAACAGCAAAGAACACCATCCCGAGTGCCGTGTCGACCCGTTCGTAGGGGAGCCATCGGGCAGTGATTCGCTTGTCGACCACATTGGACTGTTGAAAGAACAGCTGCCAAGGGGCCACGGTCGTACCGATAAGGGCGATCACCACAAACACGGTGCCCTCCGAGGCGATCTGAGGGTGCCCAACCGTAAGAGATGAGAACTTCGCGGAACGATGAACGAACACCAGGAGTGGCACGACCGCAAAGCTGGAAGCCACGAAGACGTACATGGCGCGCTCCCATCGACGAAAGCTGCCTGTGAGTGGAAGCGCGATAAGGGCCAGGGCGGCGAGAGGTACCGACACTTCGCGACTCACTCCGAAATAGCCGAGACCCAAGGCGATTCCGATGAACTCCGTGACGATGACCAGGAAATTGACGACGAGCAGGTCGCCGAGGGCGAACGAGCCCCACCTACGTCCGAATCGCTCATAGATAAGACGCGCATGTCCTGCACCAGTGACTGCCCCCAGTCGCCCCACCATCTCCTGGTTGACGAGAAGTACACCGGCCAATACCACCACCAGCCACAAGAGTCGAAAACCGAAATCTTGGCCGGCCTGGGCGTATGTGGCGATACCTCCTGCATCATTGTCCGCCACCATGACGATCACGCCGGGCCCCATGATCGCCAGGAGCGTCGCAACTTTGCGACGCATCGAAAGCCGAGGACCGGTGTCGACAGAGGGAACCTTGCCGAGAGCACCGACAACGTCGCCCCGATGCGCTCGGTCGAGGAGGGAACGCCGGTCCGCCGAAGGAGCGAACCAAACCTTCGCAACCTGCCGCTCGGCTTCTGCAGTGACGCGCCGGTGGTCGGTCAGCCGCACGCTGCCGCTAGCTCCCGGTCACCCGACGACGAGTCGAGGTCGTCGCCTTGGGCCGAGTGCGCTTCTCGACATGATCCAATCCAGCCTGGAGAAGCGTGGTGACGTGCTCATCATGGAGGGCGTAGAGCCTTCGACGCCCGACTCTTTCCGCTCGTACGAGACTGTGTTCTCTCAAGATCCGTAGCTGGTGGGAGACGGCTGACTGCTCCATCCCGAGCATCTCCGTGAGGTCAGTGACCGAACGCGCCCCCTTGAGGAGGCATCCAAGGATCAGCACCCGACTTGGTGTGGAAAGTGCGAACATGGTGTCCGCCAATCGCTCGGCCACGGCCTCACTGAAGTGAGGACCGACATCCAGGTGCTCTGAACGAGATCGGTTCATTTCGCCCTGTCCCTTCCGGATGTCGGATATCTCATGGGTATCGTGCCTCGAGGCCGTCATTCCAAGCAAGATCCTTGGTCGCAAGCGTCCACCTCGTCACGGCTCGGTGCGGTGACTGCGATTGAGTGTGGCGACACTGTCCCGCGGGGAGGCTATTGGTTTGGGAAAGTTACGTTGCGGCAAGCTTGGCGAGTGCATCTTTGAGCGCGGTAATCAGCTGCTCATCCTGGGCCTGCAAATGCTTTTGAATCTCGATCGCTTCGCTCAGTATCGCCTCGGCGTCCTTGTAGGTGTTCTCAGAACGCTTGTCTGAAGAGGCGGCAGCGATGTTCTGGCCGACGATGATGATGGACAACAGCACCAGCTGGAGGAAGGTCTGAGCGATCCAGGCAATAATGCCTTCACCACCAGGCTTGAGCGCCGGGGGCAACCCGATGAAGGCAACGATGGCGAAGAGATAGGCACACCACATCGTGCCCACGCCGTCTGTGATTTTCACGGCGAGCCAGGCGTTGAATTTGGTGGTCGCCTTTTCATTCACGATATCGGCCGTCTTCACGGGTTTGTCTCTGTGCTCAAGCCGCTCGATTGTGTGCGGATGCGGTACGTGAGTGTAAATCGACATGGCCACTCCTTCTCTCTCAGTGCCTAAGCCTTTCATATGAACGCAGCTTCATATTGCAGGCACGGGACGGAGGTCATTCAGGTGGCTTCTGGCGCGCTCCCGGCCTCTCCACTGTCGCTACCCTTTCCCCCGCCGTTAATGGTGGCTCAACACTGTCCTGTGGATCCTGCAACGGCATGGAGACGCGAGCCACAACTAAGTCTGTTCGGGCCCGCAAGGCGGCAGAGAGGACACGGTCGATCTGGTTGTGAAGGATGCGGTACCGGAAGCGGTCGGGAATGACGACAGGGATCAGGACCACAATTTGTTGGTCGCTGCGCCCTCGCTGCTCGTCAATGAATGCGACGATTGGCGCGACCACCGATGAATACTCGGTGTGCAAGATCCGGAGCGGTACGCCGGTATCCCATTGCGACCACTCTTGCTCCAGTGACTGCTCTGAATTCCGCCCCTCGTCGCCTTGGTCGATCACCACGGAGACCGCTATCACTTCCTGTCCTAGTGACAGTGCCTCGGAGACGGCATGGCAGGTCAGGCGCGACACATTGGTCACAGGCACGATGACAAGGGTTCGCTTCCCGACAGGTTTTTCGGGCACGGTGCCCACACCCAATTCAATGCCGGCACGCTTGTAGTACGCATGGATCCTTGTGAAGAGGAAGACGAAGGTCGGCACAGCCACGACTACCACCCATGCTCCCTCGGCAAACTTTGACACGAGAAAAATTACGGTGGCCAACGCTGTCACTACTGCCCCGACGCCGTTGATCGTGGCACGGGAGGACCACCGGGGAGGACGGGTCCGCCACCAGTGGACCACCANNGGGATCATCTCGTTGGTGTTCCCGCCGACAGCGATCAGAAGCCCGGCCGAAAGGCCCGCGAGCACCCATATGCCGTTGGCAAAGACCTGCCGATCGCCGCGCAGCGAAAAAAGATGCGGCAGATAGTCGTCGCGTGCGAGCAGGCTGGCCAGGATCGGCAGGCCCCCGAACGAGGTATTTGCGGCCAACGCGAGCACCACGGTGATGGTGAGAGACACGACGTAGTAGGCCCAATGTCGACCCACGGCTTCGCCCATGATCTGGCTGAGGACGGTCTGGGTCGATCGGGGACCGATGTGCCAGCGTCGGGCCAGGACAGCCAGACCCAGCAGCATGAGACCAAGGATGACACCGAGCATGAGCTCGGTTCGCTTGGCCCGGACCACCCGTGGTTCCTTGAAGAGGGGCACGCCGTTGGCGATGGCCTCGATACCGGTGAGAGCGCTGCAGCCCGAGGAAAACGCTTTGAGTATCAACAGCAGGCTGACCGCTTGTAGGCCGTGGGTGCTCAGCAGGGAATGACCGGGTTGTCGGGCGTGCAGGGCCAGAGGATGGATCAAGCCGACGGCGATGATGGCCAGTAGGCCGAGGATGAACAGCATCGTTGGCAAGAGAAATGCACGAGCTGCTTCTCCAAGCCCGCGCAGATTCATGAGAGTGATGAGGGCGAGGAACCCGAGGCAGAGCGGAACGGTGGCCGAAGTCAGGCTCGGAAAGGCCGACGTCAATGCTCCGACTCCAGCTGCGATGGAGACGGCAACGGTGAGCGTGTAGTCGACGATCAAGGACGCGCCGGCGACGAGGCTGGCCCGAGGTCCCAGGTTGGCCCGGGACACCGCATAGGCGCCACCCCCGCCCGGATAGGCATCGATGACCTGTCGGTAGGAAAAGACCAAGATGGCCAGAAGGATCACGATGGCCACCGTGATCGGCAAAACGATGTGGAGGGCGCCGCCTCCCGCGATAGCCAGCACGACAATGATTGCTTCGGGGCCATAGGCCACCGAGGTCAGGGCATCGAGCGACAGCGCCGAGAGACCCTCGACCGGAGTGATCTGCTCCTTTGAGGCTTCGCTGGTTCTCAGCGGCCTCCCGATAAGCAGATTCCAAACAGATCGACCGGGGGTCTCAAAGGTGTCCCCTCGATCCCGCACCCTTGCATCGTACGGGTGTTGGCACATCGGTCGCAGGCGGGCACCCCGCATGCGCGTTCGGAGTGACTTGGTCTGCTGATTGACCACGCGCATCCCAGAACGATGCTCGAACCGATCAGGCAGTCGCTGGCCGGCCAATGATCACGGGTTCGTCTCTGACGAAGGGAAACTGGAATACTGACCAAGAGCCCCCACGTGACTGAGAATGGGCAAACCCGGTAGCGAGGCATGTATGTCGACCGATGCGAGAATTCGACAACCGAGGACGGCGGAAATTGTCGCGGCCGTCTTGCGCCGGCGGATCCTTGATGGAGAGCTTGCCGACGGGGAGGTCTTGAGTCCCCAGAGTCGGCTTCTGGAAGAATTTGGAGTTAGCCGCCCATCGATTCGGGATGCCTTCTGGATCCTTCAGTCCGAGGGGCTCCTCACGGTACGTCGAGGCAAGCACGGGGGCGCCATCGTCCATACGCCCAAGGCGGAGGGCACCTCGAAGATGATCGGCATGGTGCTCGAAGTGGAGCGGGTGTCGGCGTCTGATTTAGCCGAAGCGATTGACCTCTTGGAACCGACCTGTGGAAAACAATGTGCTCAGAGAGCGGTCGAAGATGAGAGCATCGTGGCCGAATTGGAAACCCTCGTTGAGGAGTCCAAATCCGTGATCGAGGACCGCCTCGCCTTCCTCCAGAGTTCGCAGAAGTTCCATGATGCCATCGTGAGATTGGCGGGAAACCGAACGCTCGCTCTGGTCGCCGGCGCCCTCAACGAACTCTGGTCGGTACAACAACTCGAACGTGGCGGTACGGTCGACGGAGAACACAGTATCGAACGCCGAAATGCAGCTGTCCATGACCACGAAGCGATCGTCGACGCAATCCGGAGGGGCGACGAGGCGGAGACGGCCAAACGACTGCAGGAACACCTCTACGTGGCCCAGAAGATGGTCATGGCGGATGAGGCAGTCTCCTCCCCGGTCGTCGTGGCCGACCCGAGGAATCTCGCCTGGAGCGAGTTGAGGCAGACAAGCAAGCGGGGTCCAACCAGCCGGAATCTGTAAAAACAGTCAACGTGTGACTGGAGCGGCCCCATCACGCACCAACTCGACGGGCATGACCTGTGTCGCAGGTTCAACCTGGAGGGTGGGTGGTCCTCTCCTCGACGAGAAGCGCCCGATTGACCTTGGTCGCGGCTGACCGTGGCATCTGCTCGATGAACTCCACAGTCTTGGGAACCTTGTAACGGGCCAGTCGGGACCGGGCGAACTCCCGAATGCTCTCAGAAGTCAGGGTGGCATTGGGCGCCTTCTGGACAATGGCGTGAACACGTTTGCCCCACTCCTCATCGGGAAGGCCGATGACCACCACGTCGGCAACCTCGGGATGCTCACTCACCGCCTCCTCGACCTCAGCCGGATACACGTTCACACCCCCCGACACAATGAGATCAACCCGGCGGTCGGCCAGGTACACAAAGCCATCTTCATCGAGCCATCCGAGGTCGCCCACCGTGGCGAAACCGTTTTCATGCATCTCGAGCGCCGCCACTCCCCGACCCACGTACGTTCCGGACGGACCACCAGGCCGTCGGAGAAATATCTGACCAACCTCGTGGGCCGCGAGCTCGCACCCATCGTCGTCGAGGACCACAACGTCAGTGCCCAAGACCCCGTGTCCCAAGGTCCCGGGGTGATGCAGCCACTCGTCGCCGCGACAGGCAATGACTCCGATCGCTTCGGCCGATCCGTAGCTGGTAAAGAAACGCTTGGGCCCGAGAAACTCGATCCAGAACCGTGCCAGCCACTCGGGGAGAGGAGAGGCTCCGTGTTGCACCCACTCGACCGAGTCGAACTGCTCTACGGCGAGGGCCGGACTGCGCGCCAAGCGCAGCAACATCGGCGTCGGTGCCATAAAACCGGTCACATGATGGCGGGCAACCGCTCTCTGGAGAATCTCGGAATCGAAGCCCTCCAATATGATCGTGTGGTTCCCCGACATCATGTTGAGAACTGCGGTCGTGATGCTGGAGGAGTGATAAAGGGCGTTGGGTACGAGCAATCTTTGGGGGTCTGACAACGCCTGGTACGCCTCCACTACCGCTGACGTCGAACGCTGTTCGTCACGGGTGATGCCCGGAGACGTATGCAGAATTACTTTAGGGGTACCAGTCGACCCAGAGCTACAGACGCCAAATCGGTGGGGTGAGACGACGTCGGACAGTGGAAGTGTCGTTGCTCCCGCCCTCGCTGTCACGTCGTCCGGTGCACCACCAAACGTCACGCGGGGCGCAAGCACATCGAGAACGCGCTGGAGCTCCCAATCAGGTAGATCCCAACGGATGGCCACGGGGACCGCGCCGAGCTTCCACGCGGCGACGTCGGCGACGAAATGCTCCACGCAGTTCGGAAGACAAACTGCTACCCGGTCTCCCTGACCGAGACCTTCGGCCTTCAGGGATGTGGCCAGGCACCCTGCCAGATGATCGAGCTCCGACCACGTGAGCGACCGTTCGGCAGTCGCCGACACCTGCGTGAGGGCCAGCTCAGCCCCCTTCGTCGCGGCAAGCCGCGAAATCCGATTGCCAAATGAGATCTCCGTAGGCCCAACTTCCACGTTCACCTACCCCTGCAAATTGGTTCGCACTCTTCGAGGAATGCCTCAATGCTCACATCGCACCGCTACAGAAGAATGGGCCCGCTCCACTCAGGAATCTGACACTTGCCTCGTCGCCGTCGAACTGGCCCAGGGGGGCGTTCAACTCCACGACGTCATCGTCGTTCATGCCGACCCGCCGATGAGGACGTTGAGGGCCGGGCAGGCGATGCTTCCCTCCGTTCCATATTCCACAAGCCTCCCGACGGGTTCGATCACATGGGGCCTTGCGCGGCGGCGCTCACTCACCCTTCGATGACCTCTCACGCTGAACGTGCGATCACAGATGTTTGAGATTCCTACGAATTCACGCAGCTGGCCTTGTTGCCGTAGGGCGTCGTGAAGCTGCCGTTCTTGACGCGCATATAAAAGAAACAATTTACCGAGTTGGCCTTTCCCGAATGAAAGGTGAGTGGAGGTGCCATGCCATCAAGCGTTGCCCCATGGAGCGCGTAGAGCCCTCTCGTCAGAGTCTTCGATGAGACCGTGGTGGCCGCCGTAACACCCGCCGCCTTTGCCACTGCTTGTATGAGGAGACCTGATACCCACGAGTTCGTGACGGCCTCGCCGTAGTTGGGTGAGGACACCACGCTCGGCTCATACTTCTTCAGTGCCGCAGCCAATGTCTTGGTGGCCGGCGTGGACGAGACGAAGAACGGGATGTCATTCTGCGTGGCTATGGCGTTGTTCAAGCCCGGCGTCGTGGCCCAACTCCGGCCCACACTTCCCCCAATACCCAACGGAATCGGGGTGTAGCCCTGCTGTTTGCAGCCGTCGGCTACTGCTTCGACGATCTGGGAGGCATCGGCGACGTTCATGCTCGTGGCACCAGCTTGTTTGGCCGCCAGACAGGGCGCGGCATAGCTCGGGGCTGAGGCGGATATTGCAGCGCTGTAGACCAGCGGGACACCGTCGCTCTGACCGGTCGATTTGATCGGAGGCACGGCTTCCTGACAAGCCACCGCCTCAGCACAGTAGAGAACGGCGAGATTCGTGGCGCCAGCCTTCTTCGCCTCCAGCACAATCTGGTCGGAGAGAAAATTCTGCGTTGTCCCCTCCGGGAAGAAATCGGGATTGGTGTAGAAGGTCGAATTGCTGAGGTTCCCGCCAAGGACAGGGACACGCTGCTGTTGGATATACGTGGCCCAAGCCGAGTCGACAATTGAGTCATCGATCAGGCCAACGATATGGTCTTGAGAAACGAGGGTGTGCACTTCTGACGTTGAAGTCGCGGGGTTGGTCGCGTCGTCCTCGCTGATCACCTTGACCCGGTGGCCATCGACACCACCGTGCGCATTGACGTAGTCCGCCCACGCCTGAAAGGTGGGAGGTCCCGTAGCCGTGCTCGAAGCCTCCGGACCCGTGCAACTGCACACCACGCCGATCACGAGTGGAGCAACTGCCGCGGAAGCTGAACTGGACAGTACGACGGGAATGGCTCCGGCACATAAGGCCACGACCGCCGCCCAATATCGCGCCTTCCTGACCGATCCCCGCACAACTCCCCCGTTCCCAGTCCTCGGACTGCGTCGAACCCAGATCTGCACATCTAATTGTAAGATGATTACATAATTGTTTCAAGGAGACCAGCGGTCGGCTCAGCGCAATCGCTCGAATTGGGAACCGAGCCGATGAATTCCTGCACCTCAAACCAGCCGGCGGGCTCTGAACCAGGCCCCTAGATACCGTCACCTACGACCACGCCCCGATGGGCCGGTTGCTCGGTCTGCGGGCACGCCTCCTAGCTGCGGTCCTCGTCAACCCGCTCGCTCTCGGCCGAATCGATGAACGGCGCGGATGCCTCATGGTCGGAACGGGGGTCGACTGGCCGAAGCGACTCCGATGCGAGGAGACGCCCGCGGCGTGCTGACCAACCCCCGATGTAGCGATTGGGCGTCGGGCGCTGGCTACCGAGCCCGGAACCAGTCGCGCCGGTTTTGTCAGCCACCGCTGCCTCCAATCTCTCGCCATCTCGAGAGGTGCCCAGAGGCGGCTGGATGTCGGGACGAGCGATGGCAAGGTACAGCACCAGAACGGCGACGATCAGGGTCAAGCCCACCGCTGTCTGGCCGTTGCCAAAGTTGACACCACTGAGGCTGTGCGGTTTGCTGACATAGTCAGCGAAGGAGGCGCCGAGCGGGCGGGTCACGACGTAGGCGAACCAGAAGGCGCCCACCTCATTGAGGCCGAGCTTCCACCAAGCGAAGGCAGGGATCGCTCGCCAAAGAGCCTCGAGATCGCCGAATAACGCCCGCGAACCTCTCGTGAGCCGGCTGAGGGGTGACGGCGCATCCGTATACCGTCCTTCACTTCACTTTGTCTTTTGTAGGCGTCAACCGCCCAATCCTAGGCGTCGACCGGGATGTGGGGCTTCCGCCCAGAGAATGAAATGCGGTCGCTTCACCTCATTCTCCGGATGGATGGACGTACTGGCTCCAGGATCGGACCGACGGCCTCCGGGTCGCGACCGAAGGCAAACAAGGACGTCACAATCACTGCGACCACAAATGGAAGCAGCGGGCATGGGTGCAATCCGAGGTCGGCCCGTGCGCGAGAGTTGTCGGCATGGACGATCACATTCGAGGCGCTGACTTCGCCGGCAAGGTGAGAACGGCCGACGAGGCGGCCGCGCTCATCGCGAATGGCTCGACCATCGGGATGAGTGGATTCACCGGTTCGGGCCATCCGAAGGCTGTGCCCGGGGCTCTGGCCCGGCGCATCGGCGAGGCCCATGGGCGAGGGGAACACTTCACGGTGAGCGTCTGGACCGGCGCCTCGACGGGGCCTGACCTCGACGGGGCACTGGCAGCTGTCGATGGCATCGATCTTCGTTTGCCCTATATGTCCGATCCCGTGAGCCGAGCCAAGATCAACGCTGGCGAGATGGACTATGTGGACCTGCACCTCTCCCACGTCGCGCAGATGGCGTGGGAAGGGTTCTTCGGCCATCTGGACGTCGCGCTGGTAGAAGTGGCGGGGATCACTGCCGACGGTCGGCTCATCCCATCGTCGTCAGTAGGCAATAACAAGACGTGGCTGGAGCTGGCCGACCGGGTAATCCTCGAGGTGAATGTCTGGCAGCCCGTTGAACTCGAGGGCATGCACGACATCTACTACGGCACGGCCTTGCCTCCGAACCGAAAGCCGATACCGATAGTGAGACCGGAGGATCGCATTGGGCAGCCATACCTCGAGTGCCAACCGGAGAAGATCGTTGCCATTGTGCGAACGGACAGTCCGGACCGTCACACTGAGTTCAAGGCGCCCGACGACACCTCAAACCGTATCGCAGGTCACGTTGTGGACTTCCTCAGTAACGAGGTGCGAAAGGGTCGCCTTCCTCCCAACTTGTTGCCCTTGCAGTCCGGCGTCGGCAACGTCGCCAATGCGGTACTCGCGGAGCTGGACGATGGCCCATTTCGGTCGATGACCGCCTATACGGAGGTGATCCAGGACGGCATGTTACAGATGTTGCGTTCTGGCTCATTGGCATTTGCCTCAGCAACTGCTTTCTCACTGAGCGACGCAGGAATGGCGGATCTGAGGGCCAACATCGACTCCTATCGAGAGCGCGTCATTCTCCGCCCGCAAGAGATCAGCAACCATCCTGAGGTCGTGCGTCGACTCGGTTGCCTCGCAATGAACGGAATGATCGAGGCCGATATCTACGGAAACGTAAACTCGACGCACGTGATGGGTTCCAGCATCCAAAATGGGATCGGGGGCTCCGGTGACTTTGCTCGCAACGCGTACATCTCACTCTTTGTGACGTCTTCGACGGCGAAGAACGGGACAATTTCCCGTATCGTCCCGATGGTCAGCCACGTCGACCACACCGAACACGATGTCCATGTCATCGTGACCGAACAGGGCGTGGCGGACCTACGTGGACTGGCGCCCCGACAGCGTGCCCGAAGGATCATCGATCACTGTGCGCACCCAGACTACAAAGAGGCGCTGCTCGATTACTTCGATCGTGCCCTGGCCGGGGCACCGGGAAAACACACCCCACACCTTCTTGACGAGGCGTTGACCTGGCACACGCACTTCCTGCGTCATGGCACCATGCATCTTGGTTGAAGGCAACCTCCCGTTGGAATGCTCGTAAGCGCCGTGCCGGACAGACCGTGCAGCCACCTGTCAAGATAGGGTCCTGCCACCTCGCGATCTGTCGTCCCCGGAATATTCCGTCCACGAGGTCCTTGTGCACCGCCGCGCCTTGGTCAATCTGAAACCTCTCATCGGGAGTGAGCGCTATGGAGACCTCCTCCGCGTCGCAGGAGCGACCTGCGAAAGGCTCGAAGGTCGGGTGGTATGGAACATCAGTTCGACGGCCCAAGGCGGCGGGGTGGCCGAAATGCTCCACGTGCTCGTTGGCTATACGCTCGATGCGGGCCTTGACGTGCGCTGGCTGGTCATGAGCGGCGATCCCGAGTTCTTCGTCATCACCAAGCGGATCCACAACCGCCTGCACGGAACCGCCGGGGACGGGGGCGGCCTCGGTGTCAACGAGGCGGCCCACTACTCCAGGGTTACTGAGGCAAACGCGCAAAGTGTGATCACCCGCATCCAACCCGGGGACGTGGTTCTCCTTCACGACCCTCAGGCCGCCGGATTGGCGCGACCGCTCGCAGAGGCAGGTGTGCACGTCGTGTGGCGGTGCCACGTGGGACATGAGCAGAACAGCGAGTGGACGGATCAAGCGTGGACGTTCTTGCGGCATCACCTCAACGCCTGCAAGGCATACATATTCTCCGTTCCCGCCTACGTGCCTTCATGGATGGAAGGCTCCCTGGTCTGGATCATTCCGCCTTCCATTGACCCGTTCTCGCCGAAGAATGAGGAGATCGATCGGGTCGGCGTGCTGCGGACACTGCGACGAATCGGACTTCTCCCGGGCATTGACGACGATACCCCTGCCGCCTTCACGCGCCGTGATGGCACAGAGGGTCTCGTCGCGCGCAAGGCTTCGCTCGTGTCGGTCGAGGAAGCGCCGCTCGCTTTCGGAGTTCCCTTGGTCGTCCAAGTATCTCGTTGGGACCGGCTGAAAGACATGACTGGGGTCATGAAAGGCTTCGCGGCGTGTGTGGCGGGACGCATCGATGCAGTGCTTGCCCTAGTTGGCCCATCTTCCGATGGAGTGAGCGACGACCCGGAAGAATCAGATGTATATGGCGAATGTCTCTCGGTGTGGGATGCCCTTCCGATTGAGGAACGGCGACGCATTTGTCTCGTCACACTGCCCATGGAGGACATTGACGAGAATGCAGCCATGGTGAACGCCATTCAGCGGTACGCGACGGTGGTCGTTCAAAAGAGCCTGGCCGAGGGTTTCGGTCTCACCGTCACTGAGGCCATGTGGAAGTCCAAGGCAGTGGTCGCCTCGGGAGTGGGGGGAATTTCGACCCAGATTGAGCCAGGAACCGGGATCCTTCTCGAGAACGCGACCGACCTTTCGGCCTTCGGACACACCCTCTTTGATCTCCTGACACAGCCCCAAGTCATCGCCGATCTCGGCACGCGGGCCCACCAGCACGTGCTCGACACGTTCGTAGGGGATGAGCACCTCAAGCGTTATGCAGCCCTTCTTGCCTCGCTCGTGTGATCCAGGACGAGGCATTGCCACGAAACATGTCGTTGAAATGACCGTGACGTGGAGACCTTCGGCCCTAGTGGCCCCAAGGACTTCGTCGCATGATGAGAGCACAACAAAGGACTGGGGAGGAGATCACGGTGAAGGCACTCGTGTACGAAGGACCAGGTGCAACGAGCTGGAAAGACGTGCCCGACCCCGTCATACACGATGTCGGCGACGCCATCGTGCGGGTTGATAGCACCACGATCTGCGGCACGGATCTTCACATCCTCAAGGGTGACGTGCCCGAGACTACCCCGCGGCGGATTCTCGGCCATGAGGCCGTCGGAACCGTCGTTGAGGTCGGTTCTGGGGTAAAGACGCTCCAGGTGGGGGACCGGGTGCTCGTATCGTGCATCGACACAGGTGCGCTCAAAGTCGTCATTACTCGTTGACCTCATAAGGCTCAAGCAGATGTCCCGCCCTAGTGCTGGATGGTCAGGTTGCGACCGAAACACTTCGCTCGCAAAGAACGCTCTGTCCAGGACCAGTGAGTCATCACCAGATTCTCGAATCGAATAGGTGAATGGAAATGAAGGAACTCGTGTATCCCAGGCTCTTGCTGCAGCGCGCCGAGCAGCTCGCCGACAAGGTGGCGTTTATCGACGTGTCACGCGCTGGCACTCGCTATCAAGGTACGTACGAACTCCACATCGATCGTCTCTTGCGACTGGCCAATGCGATGCGATCCGTGCTCGGCATAAACCCGGATGACCGTTTTGCGGTGCTCGCCGCGAACGGCCATGAGTATATGGAGTTGTATCACGCCGCCATGTTCGGCGCAGGCATCATTAACCCTCTGAATATCCGCTTCGCTCCGTCTGAGTTGGCATATGTACTGAACGACTCTGGTTCCAGGGTTGTCTTCACCGACGCGTTGTTTGCGACCCTTCTCGACCGGGCGCGAGATGATGGCGCAACGGTCGACCAGGTGGTCATGATCGGCGGAGACTCGGACAGCGGTGGTACCGGCGGATCCCGCGCCGTGATCGGCTACGAGGATCTCCTCGCGGTCGGTCAGCCGGTCATGTTGCCTGAGCCGGAGGAAGAAGACGCCGCCGTCCTGATGTACACCGGAGGGACGACCGGCTTCCCCAAAGGCGCCCTGCTCCAGCAACGCGCCGAGGTCCTCAACGTCTATCACGTGCTTTCCGAGTTAGGGCTCCGCGAGAACCGGCGCTTCCTGTTCCAATCACCGATGTTCCATGCAGCTCTCGTCGCCGGCGTACTCGGAATCCCGGCCAGCGGAGCGACTTCGGTGACGATCCCGTTGTTCGACGCAGAGCTGGTGCTGCGCGTCATCGAAGAGCAGGAGATCGACACCACAATGGTGGTCCCGATCATGTTGTCGATGCTCGAGCAGGTAGAGGGCTTCTCGCCCGAGCGCCTGCGGTCACTGCGTCAGCTGGTCTACGGAGCGGCCCCGATATCTGAGGCGCTGATCACCCGCTGGCTGAAGATGCTCCCCGATACCGATTTCTCGCAGGGGTACGGAATGACCGAAGCGGCATCTGCGCTCACGTTCCTGGGTCCCGAGGACCACCGGCGTGGTGGCAGCGCGCTCACAAGTGCAGGGAGGCCCCTTTTCGGGATCGATATTCGCATTATGGACGAAATGGGCACCACGCTCCCTCGCGGTGAGGTGGGGGAAGTATGCGCCCGTGGCGGCAACTTCATGCGCGAGTACTGGAAAAAGCCGGCCGAGTCCAACGAGGCGCTTCGTGAGGGTTGGTATCGCACCGGCGATATGGGATTCTTCGACGATGGGAACCTCTTGCACCTCACCGATCGATTGAAGGACATGATCGTGACAGGCGGGGAGAACGTCTACTCCACCGAAGTGGAGAACGCCGTTGCGTCGCATCCAGCCGTGCAGGAAGTCGCTGTGATCGGAATTCCGAGTGATATCTGGGGCGAAGCAGTACACGCGATCGTCGTTCTCAAGAAGGGTGCCAAGGCGACGGCCGAAGAACTTATCGAGCACGCCGCCAACTCCTTGTCGGGGTTCAAGGTCCCGAAGTCAGTTGAGTTTCAAGATGGTCCGCTTCCGCTTTCGGGAGCGTTCAAGCCGCTCAAGCGTGAGTTGCGACGTCGATACTGGGAAAGCCGTGAGCGTCAGGTGAATTGACTCAACCCGTCACCAGAAATGCGCGAGTCCTGTACTTGTTGCACTTGAAGGCGTGTACGACATCATCTCCCTCGTGATTCCGAATGAGCTGCGTACGCGCCACGACGACCCGACAGATCACGAGTAACGCGAGCACGATGACGACGAGGAGGAGTGCCGCGTCCTAGGCTAGATAACATAATGGGCTTCATTGCTCGGCTGATTGAAGAAGGTGAAGAGGCCGAACGTTGCATGACAACGAACTAAACCTTTCGCGAAACCTGGTCGCGCACCACTATTCACACATCCGAATGGTTCACAAGTTCTTTGATCAGAATCTCTCTTCTGCGGCAAGGGCAGTTGCACCCGGGTGTAGACGTTCGCTACTGCGTGGTGGCTCCGGACATAAAGGACTTGTCTCCGCCACAGATGGCTTGGCTCTCATCGGCACGGCATGACGCTGCCGGTGATCGAGGTGACTAGCCAACCTCCGGGGCGTCAACGCCAAAAGCAGCAGGGCCAAAGGACCTTTGGCCCTACATTGCCAGGTTGTGAAGCCACAAGCTAGGCGTACGGGTGGCAGCGGAACACAAGGTCACTTGGAAGTACCGCAGGTGAAGAGTGCAGGCCGCCCACCCAGTGGGTGAGATGGAGCGGCTATATGAATACCGATTGGATGAACCAGGGGAAGTGCAGGGAACTGGCACGGGACGTGTTCTTCCCACGTGATGGAATGGGCCTGTCGGCCGCACAGAAGATCTGTGCCGAATGTCCGGTCTCAAAGCGCTGTTTGGAGTACGCACTCGAGAACCATATAGGTCATGGCATTTGGGGCGGCTGTTCAGAGCGAGAGAGAAGGCGTATCTTGCGTCGTCGCCGGGATCTGCAAACCGTCACCGTGGGCTGATCGCCACTCCGAGACCCCAGAGTTCCCGTCGGTCTGCCATGCAGCATGTCCAGTCGATCTGCGCAGGTTCCCGAGGCGGCCACGGGACGGTCAATAATGCTTCTCGACGGCTTGTGGAGTCGTGGACGGCTCAAGAATCCGTCGATCTTGTCGGCTTAGGTCGCCGCTGATCCGATGGGACCAGTGAGGTTCTCGGCCCCCCCAACGGTATCGTCCCGCGACGAACCCTTTACGCGGCGTTGGTCCGTCTTGGTAGTGGTGTGTGTCTCGGCCCTGATCATCAATCTGGACAACACCATCCTCAACGTGGCGCTCCCGACGCTGGTGCGGAAGCTGCATGCCACCTCGAGCGAACTGCAGTGGATCGTCGACTCCTACGCCATGGTCTTCGCAGGACTCCTACTGGTGGGAGGCAGCCTGGCGGACCGGTTCGGGCGCAAGCGGGTATTTCTCATCGGTCTGACCGTCTTTGCCGGTGGATCGGTCGGCGCCGCGCTGTCTGGCTCGGTGGACTTCCTGATCACGTGGCGCGCCGTGATGGGAGCAGGCGCGGCGCTGACGATTCCCTCGTCGCTCTCGATCCTCAACGACGTCTTCCGCGACACGAAGCAACGGGCCCGAGCGATCGGGGTGTGGGGTGGGACCATCGGTCTCGGGATCGCTATAGGTCCGATAGCGGGCGGCTTGCTGCTGGCGAACTTCTGGTGGGGCTCAGTTTTTCTGGTCAACGTCCCGATCACCGTCGCCGGCTTCGTCGGGGCATTGGTCTTGGTGCCCGATTCGAAGAACCCGTCGGCCGTCCGCCCCGATCCTGCCGGGGCGGTCCTGTCGGTCGCCGGATTGGGCTTGTTGCTTTGGGCGATCATCGAAGCCCCAACCCAGGGCTGGGCGTCAGACGAAGTGCTCGGGGTCGGGCTCGCAAGCCTTGTCGTCCTCTGCACCTTCGTTGTCTGGGAAGCCCGCAGTCACCATCCGATGTTGAACCTGGGCTTCTTCTCCGATCGTCGCTTTTCGATCGCTGCGGCAGCCGAGTGCCTCGGTACTTTTGGGCTGCTGGGGGCATTGTTCCTGCTGACGCAGTTCTTGCAGTTCGACCTCGGCTTATCGCCACTGGAAGCCGGCGTTCGCATCCTGCCCTTGGCCGGCGTGCTGGTTATGAGCGCTGTGTTGTCTCCGGTCCTCGCTCGCGTCGCCGGGATCAAGGTCACCGTGGCCGCCGGGATGGCGGCGATCGCTGGCGGCTTGTGGCAGATATCTGCCGTCTCCTCGCTTGCGACGACGTATGGGAACGTGCTGCCTGGCCTGTTGCTCGTCGGTCTCGGAGCGGGCATGTTGTTGCCCACGGCGACGAACTCGGTTGTGGGGTCGGTTCCCCAAGGCGACTCGGGAATCGGGTCTGCTGCCAATGCTGTGGCTCTCCAGGTCGGGGGGGCGCTCGGCGTCGCTGTAATCGGCAGTGTGTTGTCGACCCGCTATCAGGATCACATGGCGGCGGCATTGGTCGGCCGCCACGTTCCGCTCGCGGCCACGCACGCCATCCTTGGTTCGCTCGGGGGAGCGCTCGACGTGGCCGCGAGCGCGGGGGGCACCACCGGCGAATTCTTGACGCGCGCGGCACGTGCAGCGTTCATGAGCGGAAGCCAGGTGTCGCTGGCCGTCGGTGCCCTCGTCGCTGCTGGCGGTGCTGTCCTCGTGCTGATCCGTCTCCCCACGCGGTCGAAATGAAGCACCGCGTCCCCAGGGGACCGATTCCGCTGGTGGCACTCACGCCGAAGGGACACCGTTGATGCGCCATGTCTTCGCCCGGATGGAAGTTGTGCCGTTGGCCGGGCCGGGCAGCGCCGCCATCGCGAACAGGTAGGTGCCCGGAGTGGGCCTGCTCATCCGCTGCCCTGGTCGCGATGGTCGCCTGCCCGCCGACGCCTCTGCCCTTCGCAGTTCAGGGATGCGCCAGCCGGTGCGAATGACTTCATGCGCTGGTTCCCGGGTCCGTGACACCGGCGGCGGCGATCTAAGGACCTGAGGTGGCCGACGTGCAGGCGGACAAATCGAGATGGGCCGGGTAAGACCACCCCATTCACGCCGACGCTCGGGCCTCGCCTGGCCTGTGACAGTAGCCTCGTGTCCGTGCCGCAACCGCCGTCTGGAACAGTGACGTTCCTGTTCACGGACATTGAGGGTTCCACGCGACTGTGGGCGGAGCGCCCCGATGAGATGCAGAGTCTCGTGGCAGCCCACGACGAGGTCCTGCGGAGAGCCATCGAGGGCCACGACGGATACGTCTTTGCCACCGGTGGCGATGGTCTCGGCGCTGCCTTCAGCCGGGCGGCCGATGCCGTGGCGGCGGCGGAGGAGGCGCAGGCGGGGGTCGCCGGTCTTGAGCACGTCAAAATTCGTATGGGTCTGCACACCGGTGAGGCGATCGAACGCGACCGGAGCTACTTTGGCAGCGAGGTGAACCGCGCCGCACGGCTGATGTCGCTCGCGCATGGAGGTCAGGTGCTCGTCTCGGACGCCACCGAGGTGTTGCTGCGCAACCGTGTGGCTCTGCGGCCGCTCGGTGAGCATCGGCTCCGTGGCCTGCGCGGACGGATGTCGATCTACCAGGTCCTTGCTGACGGGCTCCCGACGGAGTTTCCCGTGCTGCGAAGTGTTGACTACTTCACGGGGAACCTGCCCCAGCAGTTGAGTTCATTGGTGGGCCGCGAGAACGTGGTGAGCGAGCTGGCCGAGCTCGCTCGCGCGAGCCAGCTGGTCACGCTGAGCGGTGTCAGCGGGGTGGGCAAGACCCGGCTCGCCGTCGAAGTCGGGGCCGAGCTGGCCAGCGAGTTCCCCGACGGCGTCTGGATGGTCGAGCTGGCGTCGGTCGGCGATCCGGCCTCCGTCCCCGCGGCCGTCGCGACGGTGCTCGGCATCACCCCACAGGGTGAAGCGGCACTCATCGACACGGTGGCCGATGCGCTGGGGGGTCGCCGGCTCCTTCTGGTGGTGGACAACTGCGAGCACGTCCTGGCCGCAGCGGGGTCGGCCATCGAAACGATCCTCGCTCGGTCTGAGGGCGTGAAGATCATCGCGACATCGCGCGAGATCCTCGCCCTCGACGGGGAGAACGTGCTCACTGTGCCACCGCTGGCTCTGACGGGGGGCGTGACTTCCGATGCGGTTACGCTGTTCGTCGATCGCGCCCAAGCCGTGCGGCCCAACTTCGGCCTCTCGGATCTTGATACCGCCACCGCGGTGACCGAGATCTGCGAGACCCTGGATGGGCTTCCGCTGGGTATTGAGCTGGCCGCCGCCCGAATGGCAGCCATGAGCGCGGCCGAGGTCAGGGATCGACTGGCCGATCGATTCCGATTGCTCCAGGGGTCGATTCCGGGGCCGGAACGACAACTCACACTCCACCATGCGGTGGAGTGGTCCTACGATCTCTTGACCGACGACGAGCGAGAGCTGCTCCGTCTGACATCGGTATTCGCCGGCGGCTTTGATCTGAGGAGCATCTGCGCCGTGGTCGACGGAGCCGACGACGTGGACGTGCTCAGGCATCTCGACTCGTTGGTCCGAAAGTCGCTCCTCGTCGCCGACCACACCGCGACCCGCACTCGTTACAGCCCCTTCGAGACGATCCGCCAATTCGCCGAGGACCGGTTGGCGGAGGCGGGCGCGCTCGAGCGGACTCGTGACCGGCACGCCAAGTTCTTCGCCCGGGAGTCCACCGCTCGATGGGAGCACTGGAACGGGCCCGGGTGGCGCGAGGCGGTCGACTGGGTGGAGGCAGAGCTCGGCAACCTACGTGCCGGATACCAGTGGAGCGTGGGGCGAGGCGAGCTGGAGGTAGCGGCGGACATCGCAGCGCATGCCGCTCTCATGGGTTTCTCGGTGCAGTTGTTCGAAACGCTCGCTTGGGCAGAGGAGATACTCGAGCCCGCAGCCGCCGCCGACGTCCGCCGTCTTCCGCGCCTGTATACGGCGGCTGGTTACGCGTGCTTCGCGGGAAGGGCGGAGGCTGCGCGGGCGCACGCGCACCGGGCAACCGAGCTGGAGCTCGACTCCCGCTATGACGCGTGTGAGCCCGGATACGCCTCGTTCGTCGAGGCCTTGTGCCAGGTGTACTGCGGCGACCTCGATCGCTATGTCGAGCTCACCGGTGCCGTGGCACACACGTATGGAAGCGATCGGGGCTACGGCTTGGCCTCCTACGTCGACGGCCTTCAGTCGTCCGGCCGGATCGAGGAGGCACTCGGGCTGACCGAGGAATCCGTGGCCGCCGCCAGATCGCTCGGCAACCCCTATTGGATCTCCTACGCGCTCTGGATCGCAGGGCTGGCCTTCTCCAAGGCTGACGTTCGTCGCGCGTTCGCGGCCTGGGACGAGGGCGTCGCCTTCGTGCGTGAGCACCGCGTCCAGTTCTTCGAAGGCTTCCTCGCACGCGACGCGGCCCGCCTGCACACCTCCGACGGCGAGCCCGAGACGGCGCTGGTGTTATTCGCCGAGGCCATCGCCGCGTTCCAACGGGCCGGCAACGTACCTCAGCTAATTATCACTCTCGCCAGTGTGCCTGCGTTGTTCGAGCGCCTCGACCGACATGCGCCTGCCGCGATGCTCCTCGGCTCGCTGTCCCGTGAGTCTTCGAGCTTGCACCACGTTCCTGACCTCGGCGATCTCGGCAACCGAGTCAGCCGCACGCTCGGCGAGACCCAAGCCGGGGAGCTTATGTCGGCGGGAGCCGCGCTCGACCTCAACGATGCCGCCGTCTACGCGCGCGAGCAGATCGATGCCGCGCTCCGCCACCCGAGCCCGCGAGCGCGCCAGGCGCGGCCCGGAGGGCTGAGCCGACGGGAGATCGAGGTTCTACGCCTGGTGGCGGACGGCCGGACTGCCGGCGAGATCGCGACGCAGCTGTTCATCTCCTCGAGGACAGCCGAGCACCATATCCAGAACGTCTACACGAAGATAGGTGTCTCCAGCCGCGTCGCGGCGACTCGCTGGGCCGTCAAGCACAAGGTCGTCGACGACATCGTCGCGAGCTGACGGCGCGGCCGGCACGTGCCCGCCGCGCTCGGGACGGCGGCCCGCCACGCCGAAATGTGCTCCCCCTGAAGGGCGACTCAGCTACCGACTACCCACCGATCCGTGAAGAAAAATGGGTAGGTCTACCGATGCGGCGTCAGGGGTTCGCGCAGAGTATGTCCCTTGCGCCGGCCGAACCCGGTCGGCGGGAAGCGAGATCCGAAGCGATCCTGTCTGAAGGGAGAACCATCATGATTCTGGCCACAACAACCGTCGAGAACGTCGATCAATTCCTGCACGTGTTCGGCACGAAGGGTGCTGACAAACGAGCCCTCCACGGCTCCAAGGGTTCGACGGTGTTCCGCGATCCCACCGAGGCGAACCGAGTCTGGGCGCTGTTCGACTGGGACGAGGATGGGTGGGCGAAGTTCGTCTCCGACCCCGACGTCCCGCCAATCCTCAAGGAAGCCGGACATTTGGGCAAGCCCGAGGCCGCACTGCTGCTCGCCTCCTACGAAGCGTGAGGAGGCGGGAACAATGACCACCGCCATCAACCGTCCAGCACGGGTCGGCCTCATCACCGATCAGACCGGTGCCCTTTCGTTCATGGGGATCGCCAATGTCAACGTTGCCAAGATGGCCATCGATGACATCAACGCAAGTGGCGGGCTCCTCGGTCGCCTTGTCGAGCTGTTCATTGAGGACAGCGCCACCGACGACAGCGTGGCGGAAGTCGCTGCGGCGAGGCTCGTCGAGCGGGCCGTCGACGTCGTAGTCGGTGGCATCTACAGCTCGACGCGACAAGCCATCAAGAGACCCGTGGTCGATCAAGCCGAGACGCTCTACATCTACCCCGAGCAGTACGAGGGCCAGGAGTGTCACCCCCTGATCTTCTGCACGGGGCCGGTGCCGGCGCAGCAGATCGAGCCCTTCTTCCCCTGGCTGATGCAGCAGACCGGGGCGAAGCGGTTCTACCTGCCCTCGGCCGACTACATCTGGCCGCACACGTTGAACAAGAAGGTGCATGAGGTCGTCATCGCCGGAGGGGGCGAGATCGTGGGCGAGGAGTACTTCCCGCTAGATCACATCGATTACGAGCGCATCGTCGACGACATCATGTCGACGGGCGCGGAGGTCGTCTTCAACACGATCGTCCCTCCAGGGCTCACGCCGTTCCTCGAGCAGCTGCACCGGGCTGGGTTCACCCGTAGGGGCGGGCACATCGTCTGCACCTACTTCGATGAGAATTTCTTGAATCTCGTCCCGGCCGACCATGTCGAGGGCCTCTACGGGTGTCTGGATTACTACCGGGACGTCGACGACCCATTCAGCATCGAACTCCTCAACCGGTATGAAGGGCTCTACCCGGGGAGCGCGATGTTCACCGCTGGCAGCGCCTGCACGGGAACCTACCGTGCCCTCAAGCTTTGGGAAGCTGCCGTCAACGAAGCCGGGTCGCTGAACCAGGACGACGTCGTCAACGCGCTGGACCACGCCCAAATCGCGCACGGACCGGGAGGCCCCGCCGAGATGGTGCCGGGCCAACACCACGTGCGGATGAACATGTACATCGCCCGGTCGGAGGGCGGCACGTTCAAGGTTGTGAAGAACCTGGGTCACATCGACCCAAAGGAGTGCGAGGTGGGACGGACCTGAACCTGGTCCATTGGACTGCACCCGACACCTGGCGCACGGGACACTACCTGGCCAGCGCCACCCGCAGTCGTTCCCACTCGCAGATGCGGTGGGACCACGACTCAAGAGGTACCGAACGAGCGCGCCGACTACCCTCCGGGGTGGTCGCGTTGGTCCTCGTTGCGATGTCGGTAGGGCTGGACAACTTCGCCGCTTCGACCGCTCTCGGCGTCGCGGGTGTCGACCGGAAGCTACGTCTCCGAGTCGCTGCCATCTTCGGGATCTTCGAAGGCCTCATGCCCGTCGTCGGTCTCCTGCTCGGTCGCTCACTGGCTCATGATCTGGGTAGCACTGCCAAACCAGCCGCTGGCGCACTGCTCGGTGGCGCTGGTGTCTATGTCATCGTGACCGGGCTCATCGGCGACCGAGGGGAGGAGACCAAAGACTCGGAGCTGAGCGTCCGCCACCTCATCCTGATCGGCGGGGCACTCAGCATTGACAATCTCATCATCGGGTTTGCCCTCGGCGCCTACCACGTCGACCTCGTTGTCGCCGCCATCACGATCGCCGTGATTAGCGTGGCCCTCTCGTTGCTGGGCCTTGAGATCGGTGGGCGGCTCGGGGCGCGGCTCGGACGGCGCAGCGACCTGGCAGGAGGAGCCGTCCTCATCATTGTCGGGGTGTCCATCGGCGTGGGTTTGCTGTAGGGGTAGCAGCCTGCACCCCCGGCCATGATGTTCCGGCCACAGACCTGACCAGGAGCCCAACACCACACAGAAGGAGCCTCGATGACCGAGCATGCCATTTACAGCTACATCCCGCATCGCCGAACGCAAGCCAAGCTGGAGGGGACGGCGACACACCCGGTCAAGGTTGCAGATCAACTGCCCACGGGCAACGCCGCCGCACGGTTCAACGCGTGGTTCGCAGTGAAGGTGACCACCGGCGTGGGCACCATGTGGTGTGCCTATGCGTTTGCCGCCCTGGCCCTCATCAGTCTGCCCCAGGCGATCAGCTCGCACAGCACGGTCACCTTGGTTTCTTGGGTGTCCCAGACCTTTCTCCAGTTGGTCCTGTTGTCGGTGATCATCGTGGGTCAGAACGTGCTTGCCGCCGCCGCTGACAAACGGTCCGAGGCCACCTTCAACGATGCTGACGCGGTGCTCCACGAAGCGGTGAAGATCCAAGAGCATCTCCTCGCTCAGGACAATGTGCTCGAAGAACTCGTTGAGAAACTGACCCGGGTGGAAGCACACTCGGGCAGCTGATCACCGGAGCGCCCCCGGGCGCGGGGCGAGCAAGCAGGTCGTGGGTTCAGATCGGTGTCGATGCCTACGACCTCTCAGCAGGGGAAAGACCCCAGTTAGGATGACCTCGTACCTTGCCTTCGAGCACGTGTCACGCTTTGGGAGTGGAAAGGAGGATCCCGTGAACGCGCGGCGCAGCGACCATCGTCTCCTCCCGTTCCGCGCCCTCACCGCCTGGGTCACCGGCGGGGACATGAACAACCACACACGTCACCGCAATGTCCAAGGCGGGGCCTCCCGCGCCGCCGTTCTCGGAGCAGGCGACGGGTTGATCACCAACGTGTCCTTGATCCTCGGCGTGGCCGGTGCCAGCACTGCAGCGTCTCCGGTGCGCTTGGCTGGTGTGGCCGGCCTCCTCGCCGGTGCCTTCTCCATGGCAGCTGGAGAGCTCGTCTCGGTTCGTGCCCAAGATGAACTGGTCCAACGCGAACTGCAGGTCGAGCGCCAAGAGCTCGCAGAGCACCCGGACGCCGAGCGTCGGGAGCTGGCCGGGATGTACAGAGCTCAGGGCGTCAGTGCCGAAGACGCGGACACCGTCGCCCAGATCCTCTCTCAGTACCGATCCGTTGCCTTCGACACACACGCCCGGCTTGAGCTCGGGATCGATCCCCAGACGACGGGATCGGCGTGGCAAGCCAGCATTGCGTCCTTCTTGTCCTTTGCGATGGGGGCATTCTTGCCCCTCATTCCGTGGCTGTTCTTCGGCGGTGGCAAAGCGGTGGTCATCTCGATCTGCATCGGAGCGGTCGCTGCCGCCGCCTTGGGTGCAGCCATCGGGACATTTACCGGCCGTGGGATCGCCAGGACCGCCCTACGACAGCTCATGGCAGCTGTCGTGGCGGCAGGGATCACCTTCGGCGTCGGGCATCTGCTGGGGGCGGCCACCAGCTGACGTCTGCACCTGGGCAAATGCTGGGGCACCTGCAAACCGGCCCAGCCGCTCCATGTCGCAATGCCTTGTCAGCGCTGATTCGTCGACTCCCATAAACGATCTCGTTGATACGGCGGCCCGGAACGCCGATTCCAGGTACTTCGGAAAGAGCGACGGCTCTTGGTTGAAAGGCTCAGGGGCATAGAGCCTCTCGCCGCCGCAAGCTGATCGAGATCCGGCACCCCCGGCGAATGCCGGACGTGTTGCGGCTCCGGCGACGCCCGTCAGGGTCGCGAGCCGGATTCGACCTCGGTGCGTGCCTTGAGGTACTCCGACTCGGACACGACCTCGTTGACGAGGGTGCCGACCTCCTCCACTATGACCTCAACTCGGTCGCCGACGGCGAACTCTCCCGGTGGGTACGGCGTGCCCAACGTAACGATGTCGGCGGGATAGAGGGTGATGTGGTGGCTGATGTGGCTAAGCATCTCGCTCGGAGTGAACTTGTAGTACTTCGTGTTGCCGGACTGGCTTTCCACGCCGTTGACCTTGCCGGTGATCGCCAGACCCTCCATCACCCGCTCCTCACTGAGGTCGGTGCGCACCCACGGCCCGAAGGCAGCAAACCCGTCGAGGGACTTGGCGACCGAGAAGTACATGCCACCCCAGGATTTCTCGAATGCGGTTACGTCGTTGAACGGCGTCCATCCGAAGATCCCCGCTCGCGCCTCGTCGACCGAAGCGCGACGCAGCGTCGAGCCGACCACCACCGCCAGCTCGGCTTCCGCCTGTAACTTCTCAGCCTGCACCACTTCGGGGAAGGGGATCAGTCCGCCGGGACCGGTGGGGTTGTTCGGCACCTTGGGCAGCCACATCGGCTCCACATCTGCCGGGCGCTCCTCGCCAGGAGCCAAGAAGCCACCCATCACGGCGATGAGCCGTCCGGCTGGTACCGGCGTTGTCAACACGACGTCGTCGAGTGCGAATGACTCGCCCGTCAGCTCGTGCTCGGCGAACACGTCCCCCCTCACGAGGTGGATACGATCGTCGATCACCTGACCGTACGACGCGGCGTTGCCGAAGTTGGCACGGGCAATCAGCATGCGGTCTCTCCCTTCGTTGCTGTTCCTACTGGCATCCTCAAAACTAGGGTGGCCCCATAGCTCTCGAGGCTACGACAATGAATGTGAAATCATGACATAGCTGGTGGAAGGGCCACTTCAGCTCGTGAGGGTTGAGTGTGAATCCACCGTTGTGACTTGATCAGGGCCCGTACAGCCGAGGACCAAATTTCGCGCAAATGCACGCTGGCCCTTTTCGGGGAGTGTGTCGTTAATGGGTTTCGACCTTCAACCCGCCTCTACATTGCGAACGCGCAGGTGACCCCCTTCTGACCACGCTCTTTACTCAACCATCACAGGTAGCGGGCTTTCGATCCCTCAGGTTCCCTCAGGGCCCCTCCCGATCCCTCTCGATAAGGTCACGACTTCGGGCCCAGCGTCTGCGATCGCCGCACCGGTTTTCCCCCTCACGAATCTCCGCGACTAGCCGGCTACGACAGCAAGTGACGACTCGAACGAGACTGAATGGTCATAGAAAAGAGACAATCGCATGGACCTACGAGCGATATCGCCCTAGAGGAATCTGCGCTCTGGATCTGCCCTTGCGATAGGGGGTGGCGCGAGCATGACAGGGACGCAACGGAGCCGCTACGGCGGCCAGTCTCACGGGGCATGAGGGAGAAGGCGGTCAGAGGTCGCCGGTTCATTTCAAATTGCAAATGACTATTGCAATTCCATGACACCTCGTTTACGATCACTTCGCGCAGGCGGAGACGCACTGCCGGGAGAAAACCCGCGAGTGGAGCGTTCAGCGAATCTTCGGGTCACGCAAAGGATTATTTGCGGCGGTCACCCGTGGTCGCCCAAGGGGGGTCAACTACCATGACGCGTAGAGCTGCTGAATTCGCTCACCGGACTGACATCACCAGGAAGCGTGGGGCTCATCATCGCTGGATGGGCGTCGCGGTGGCTCTGGCGATGGCGAGCGCACCTTTGGTCGGTATCGACCTTGTGGCGAACGCTGTGCCGGCTGGTGCCGCCACCGCCACCCCGGTCGTGGTGGCCGACATCTGCAGCTGCACCGGTCCTCAGGGTGCGCAGGCCCAGCAGACGACCCCAACCCTGCAGGCCTGGGCGTCATGGGAGAACGCCCACGGTGGCTTGAACGGACATCCGGTGAAAGTCATCGCGACCGACGACACGACCAACCCCACCGTGTCGGTCACCGCTGTCCAAAAGGCCATCAACTCCGAGCACGTCGCCGCCATCTTTGACAACAGCAACGTGGATACGGCCTGGGTAAAGATTGCGACGAGTGCAAACGTCCCGATCATTGGCGCGGCTGACAGTAACCTCAGTTACAACAGCTTGGACACCTTCTCGCCCGGCCCCACTCTCAACTACGGCGATACGGGGCAGCAGATCGGCATCGCACGTTTGACGAACTTGAGGAAGGAGGCCATCTTCTACTGCGTCGAGGCTGCGGTGTGCCAATCGGAGACGGCCCTCGACGGGATCGTCGGGAAGCGGTATGGCGTCAAGGTCGTCTACACCTCGGGGATCTCGTTCTCGGCGCCCAGCTACGATGCCCAGTGTATTGCGGCGAAGCAAGCGGGAGCTGACGTGCTCGAAATCGGCGATGCATCCGTAGTCGCCGAGAAAGCGGCTACGGAGTGTGCCGCTCAGGGCTGGAGCCCCATCGAGGTTGCCGCTGCCGTCAGTAGCAACATGAACACCGATCCGCAGTTCGAGGGCATGCTTGCCTCCCAGCAGGAAATCCCCTACTTCGTCCACAATGCCGCGACGAAAGACTTCTGGTCAGCGCTCGACAAGTACGCACCCACGCTGCACCTTTCGCCGAACTTCGGTGAGCAGTCCATCATCGGTTGGGCTGAGGGGGTTCTTCTCCAGGATGCCGTCAAGTCGGCAGCGCCATCCAGCGGGACCGCCGTCACGCCTGCTGTAGTCAAAAAGGGTCTTTACCATCTGCCCGCCGGGGACAACCTGGGGGGAATAGCTCCCCAAGCGATCCACTTCACCAAGGGTGTGTACGCCAACCGCAGCTGTTGGTTCTACATCTCGGTCAAGAACAGCCAGTTCATCTGGGGTGCCAATAAGAAGCCCCTCTGCGGGTATCTGGCCAAGCCCGGATCGAACGAAGGCAGCCTATTTCTCAGCCCTAAGAAGGAGTACGAACCTGGGGAGACTCCGTCAAAGTAGGGGTCTCTGCTTGCATGCGCGAGGTCACCTGTTCGGCTCGTCTTGTCCTGTACGGGTCGAAACCTGCCAGGCATGCCATGGTCGAAGAACTCCCCGGTGATTACTCGTCCCCGAGAGGAGCGAGGACACTTGTCGCTTCACGGAACGCGCGCTCGGGCCTCCGATCTCCGTCGGGCCTTCCGGATCATCGACGACCACATACCGGACCACCTCGAGCACGCCCGCCTCAAGCTGGTCGCCTAAAATGCTGCCTCGGCCGGAACAAAAGGTCCTCCAGGATGGTGCCGTCCAAAAGGAGGCACCATTGAGCGAATACGACGTACGAATGGTCGTGTTGTCAACCGACGACCTAGATGAATCGATCCGGTTTTACACCGAGACCCTCGGGATGTCGCTGAAGTTTCGCGACGGGGCCCACTACGCGGCCCTCGACGGTGGATCGATCACCCTCGCGCTGGCGACCGCGGTGGACCACCCGATGCCCGGCCAGGTCGTCGTCGGCATCAAGACCGCCGATGTCGACGCCGCTGCGGAGGCGATTGAGGCCAACGGCGGTGCCATCGTGAAAGGACCGTACAACGACGCACACGAACGCCGTGCCGTGGTCTACGACCACAAAGGTAACGGCCTGGTCTTCTACAGCCCGCTTGCCCAGTGAAAGTGGCACCGCGACGCCTTCTGCGTCGCGGGATCAAACAGGTCCAGATTCTCGCTGAAGTCGGCGAGTCGACACCGTTGGCGTTCGTGGCTGGCCGTCCAGGAAAAGACCTCGAAACCGGTTCGGGTCGGCACCTGCATCGCCGTGTCCACTGCTCGCTTTAGCGGGCTGGAGACCGCCAGCCGAATCTCTTGCTCTACCAGCTTCGGGATCGAGTTGTCCGCGCATTTCGGGACCGGCTCGTCTAACGCCGACCATCCGCACAAGCTCGAAGAACTCAAGGAAAATTGATTTATCACGGCAAAATACCGGCTTCGGAGAATGAGGCGGCCGGCTGGGCAGTTACGTATTCAATCTGTCAGGATGCGTTGCGAACTCATAGATCGCGCTGGAGGTCATCGGATGAAACTTCACAAGAATGTCATTGAGGAGCTCACGGTTCATCCGGGTGATGCAGCGAATCTCAGGCACCGGAGCACAAGTGCGACGAAGACGGACTGGCTTGGTCCCACGAGCGCGTCCAGCCCGCGTCATCTGGCCGAGCGGGATCTCGAAGAGTTCCGTGAGGAGCTCAGATCGACGCAGGAGTTGCTCTATGCGAGCGATCAGTACGCGCTTCTCGTGATCTTCCAGGCACTCGATGCGGCGGGAAAGGATGGCACGATCAAGCATGTTATGTCCGGGGTCAACCCTCAGGGCTGCGAGGTCGTCTCGTTTAAGTCCCCGTCCACAGAAGAGCTCGACCACGACTTCCTCTGGCGTTGCGCCAAGGTGCTCCCAGCGCGAGGGCGCATCGGGATCTTCAATCGTTCCTACTACGAGGAGGTGCTCGTAGCGCGAGTGCATCCTGAGATCCTTGCCGCTCAACGACTTCCGCCTGAAAGCGGGAGCGGAGAGAAGCTATGGCAGCGGCGCTACGAAGATATCAACGGTTTCGAACACCATCTCGTGCGTAACGGCACTCGCATCGTCAAGTTCTTCCTTCACGTCTCGAAAGAGGAGCAAAAGAGACGACTACTCGAACGACTCGACGATCCCACCAAGTTCTGGAAGTTCTCAAATGCAGACCTGACGGAGCGGGCTTTCCATGAGGAGTACCGACAGGCGTACGAAGCCGCCCTGACAGCCACCTCGACGGCCTGGGCTCCCTGGTACATCGTTCCGGCTGACCACAAGTATGAGCTGCGGGCACTGGTCGGAGGAATATTGGTCCATGTCATCGAACAGATGGACCTCCGACTCCCCGAGGTCGACCGAGATGGGAGCGCGGTCCTCGCCGCCGCGAAACGGAAGCTCCTCGCCGATTGAGTTTGAGATTGGTCAACGGTTTATTGGTAAGTGGGAACCCGCCATGTCAATGTGGTCCCCCCATCTGAAGAACCCACCAAATCGAAACTACCGCGAAGCTTCTCAGCCCGGCGACGCATGTTGACTAACCCCGAGCCACCCTCTCTGGTCTTGCCTGAGCCCAAACCAATGCCGTTGTCGGTGACGATGAGCTGGCAGTAGTCGGCGTCGACACTCAACCGCACTGTGGCCTCGGTGGCATGAGCATGGCGACCGATGTTGGTGATCGCTTCGCGAACGACAATGAGGAGATGCTCGGCGATCTCTTCGGAGATTGCCGAGTCCACTGCGCCATCAAATGAACTAAGTACCTCAAAGCCCACCACTTCGGCCAGATCGCGCACGAGCGTGATGGTCTTGGCCCTGATGCCTTGTTCCCCACCAACCAAGCCCAGGGCATAGATGATGGAGCGGAGTTGGGTGATCGATTCGTCAATCTCGGTGACGACGGTCCCCATTCGCCGAGCGATGTCGGCCTCCCGGACAGCACCGGCAATCCCTTGGAGCCTGAGACCCGCACCAAAGAGCCGCTGTATGACCGTATCGTGGAGGTCTCGCGCCAATCGGTCTCGTTCGTCGTATACCGCAACTTCTTGGACGCGCTCGTGGAGTCGTGCGTTCTCGATGGCGATCCCCGCGGCGACAGCCAGGGAGCCCACCAGCGCCTCGTCATCACGAGTGAATTCCGACCAGCCAACCTTGTCGGTCAGGTAGAGATTGCCGTAGATCTCGTGGCGCGCCTTGATCGGGACGCCCAAGAACGAGGTCATCGGCGGGTGGCCGGGAGGGAATCCGTATGTCTCGGGGTGAGAATCGATGCGAGCCAGGCGCAGAGGAACAGGTTCGGCGATGAGCACTCCGAGTACTCCCTTGCCGGTCGGAAGCGCACCAATCTGCGCAGCTTCGTCCGGTCCTAGACCAACCGTGATGAACTCGGCCAACGCCGTTCGGTCCTCGTTGAGAACACCGAGCGCACCAAAGCGAGCGCCAGTCATGGAGCGAGCTTCCTCCACCACGTGGCGCAGCAGGACCGAAAGGTCAAGGTCGCCCTCAATGAGCAGCATGGCGTCGAGTATCCGACGCAGCGTGGTGGGATCCTCAATTGAGCGATGGGGCATCATGTGCTTCAGTGGTGAGGGCGAGGGGGTAACAGCGCGGACACAGGCTGGGGTACGGCCAGCCGCACGTTGCGACATGGTCGATCTGGTTGTGCCCTGCGCTTTGCAACTTTGGGCCTGCCGAGGCCACCGACCACCCATCATTGGCGGCAAGCTGCAACAGCTGGACCATGGCGTAAGCGAAAGCGCCATCCGGATCACCCTGGTCATTCGGGAATTCTCCAGAAGTGAACACGTCAAGGCTCCTCGGTGGCCGTGAGGGTGCACCGCCAGGGTCCGGGACGGAAAAGCAACCGCTTGAAAACCCCTGTTTACCATTAGCGCCGGGTGCGCGCAATGGCACCTTCATCCCCAGCCAGGCGAGAAGCCTTAGGCGTCAGGTGTTGGGGGCGCGGCCCACGCCTCGGGGTCGAGAGTCCCTTCGATGGCACTTTGAGCGACGTCAGCCAGGCGAGTGCTGTGCCGGCGGGCGTAATTCCGCAACCGGGAGAATGCCTCAGACAAGTCGATCTGTGCGCGCTCAGAGATCACGCCTTTGGCTTGCTCGATCACGATCCGGCTCGTAATGGCCTGGGAGAGCTGTTCGTTGACGCGCTGAGCTTCGAGAGCGGCACCGTACTGGATCACGCTGATTGTCGCGAGATCGGCAAATCCGCCAGCGACGACGACGTCGGCCTCAGCCATCGGGGACTCGCCCATGCTGAAGAGGTTCAAGGCGCCGATGGTCGTCTCCCGCAATCGAAGCGGAAGGGCGAACACAGATTGGAAGCCAGCCTCCAGGGCGACGATCGAGAATCGTGGCCAACGGCCAGATCCGTGACGCAGGATCTCGTGTTCGACCGGCTTTCCGGTATGGAACGCGTCCAGACAAGGACCTTCGTGAGCCTGTAGCTCGAACAGCTCTACCAACTGCATGGCCTCACTCGAAGTTGCCACCAATCTCAACTCGCCAGGTGGAGAGGCAAGCATCACACCGGCGGCGGAGATACCGAGCATGTCGACGCAGCGATGCGTAAGGCCCGTCAGCAGCTCTACGACATCGAAATCCTCGACGAGATTGTCCGCAAGGTCGATCAAATAGTGAATGATGTTCTGATCTCGAGACGACTCCACTATGCCTCCTGGGCGTTTGCCCTCGTAGCCTGTCCAGCAGCCAGCGCGTCGGTCCTTGGCCTTCGAATCTTACGGTCCTCCGGGATCATGACAGTCGCAACCTCTTGTTCACGATGTCCTCGGCCACATCTCGGACCAGGCGATTTTCACTAAAGGCATAGGCCCTCAGGCGAACAAGCGCATCGGTGACGCTCACTCCGAGCTGAACCGAGACGATGCCCGCTGCATTGTGCACGATCGAGTGAAAGTCTGCCGTCGCCTCCAGGTCTTCGGCCATCCTGCCTGGCGAGGCACCCGCCTGCGCGTTGATGACTTGTCGTGCAATCACCTCAGCCATCACCAACGCATCGGCATGCTGGTCATCGCTCAAGTAACCAGGTTTATCCTGGTAAAGGTGCAGGGCACCGAGCCGGGCCGCACCCTCCCGCAACGGAAAGCCGAATATGGCCCGGATGCCTGCCTCCAAGGCCTTCGGTGTAAAGGCGAACCAACGAGCAGTCGCCGGGTGGGCCAGATCTGGCTCGAGGACCACCTTGTCTTGGTGGTAGGCGTCGATGCACGGCCCCTCACCGAGCGTGAACTGGAGGTCGTCGATCAGGTTCGTCACGCTGTTCGTCGTGCATAGAGACCCTTGGGACAAGTCGCCCGACATCAGCATGGCCCCGGCACCAGTGACGCCGACAATGTCCGGGGTGACCTCACACAGGCGAGCGGGCGACCACTCCCCTCCACTCTTGGCCTCTACCGCCGCGATGACGCGCGCTCGCCTATCCCCGAACATAGGTTGTAGGCCTTAGCAGTGTGCCGATAGTCAATCTTGTGATCAACGAGCCACTCTCCAAGCTGAAGCAGGCCAGTCGGAACCGGGTGAACTCGCATCTGTCCGGGCTCGAACAGGACACTACTCCCTGGTGAAACCCCGGCCGCTGTCCTTTCTGCCGGGAAGGCCGCCAGCGATCCCGTCCGAGGCAAGCGGGCGCCTATGCCCTGACGGCGCTCCGCTTCCTCGCGGGCGCCCTCTTGGCCGCTGCCGTCTTCCTGGGGGGTGCCTTCTTGACGGCCCGGGCGGCGCCCGTTTGACCCGTCCTAGGGGCGCGGTCTGATTGCTCGTTGATGGCCTTCACCATGTCACTGACCATCTTTCGCTGGCCCTTCATGACCCGCTCTGCGAAGTCGAACACCTCGTCAACAACCCGCTCGATATCTTGCGAGAAGGGCGGGACGAACCGCTCCGTCTCTTTGGTGATCCCTGCCGCTAGCCGACGGCTGGCGCTGAGCACCTCATTTTGAGTTCGTTCGACCAAACGATCAATCCGTTGCTGCACGTCTCTTGACTGGTCCATGGGACATCCCTCCGTCTTGGTAGGTCTGCAGGCGCTGCACCACCAGTCTCCGGATTCTGGCCCCCAGCGGTAGAGCCGAAAGTCCCTGACAGAGCACGCCGGCCGTGAGTGCGGCGGGCACGATGCGCCGACAAGGAGATGGGACCTTCGGCTCTGACGAAAGTCCCAATGTCTACTTAGAGTCTGAGTGGAAGTCTCTTGCTCTACGTGACCGCCCAAGAGGGGGGGCCCGAATCCAAGAGCACGGTGGCTGACGGCAGGAACCTGCCAGCGGGTGGGGAAAATAGGGGAGGCGACCATGACGGTGGCAACGGCAGCAACTCCGGTTTCGGGTCCCGGGCGCATTGCACGGATATGGACATGGCGTCAGCTTCGCAGCTATCCCAACACGATTCCCCGC
>PMLV01000017.1 GCA_003160635.1 Acidimicrobiaceae bacterium
ACGCCGCGCTGCGCGCCGAGATTGACCATGTGCTGGCCGTCCAAGAGGAGATCGGGCTCGATGTCCTCGTTCACGGGGAGCCCGAGCGCGACGACATGGTTCGCTACTTCGCCGAGCAGCTCACCGGATTCGTTGTCCCCGACGGAGGATGGGTCCAGTCCTACGGGTCACGATGCGTACGGCCACCCGTGCTCTTCGGCGACGTGGCGCGCCGCGGCCCGATGACGGTGGACTGGGCTCGCTACGCCCAGTCGCGTACATCGAAGTCGGTCAAGGGCATGCTCACCGGACCGATCACCATGCTGCGGTGGTCGTTCGTGCGAGATGACCAGCCTGAGTGCGATACCGCCAACCAACTGGCACTGGCGATGCGTGACGAGC
This sequence comes from Acidimicrobiaceae bacterium, assembly GCA_003160635.1. Classification (GTDB taxonomy): domain Bacteria; phylum Actinomycetota; class Acidimicrobiia; order Acidimicrobiales; family RAAP-2; genus Bog-473. Next base: position 382 of record PMLV01000017.1, read on the forward strand.
TCGTTGATCTCCAGGCGGCCGGCATCGCCATCATCCAGGTCGATGAACCGGCCTTGCGGGAGGGCCTACCTCTTCGCCGCTATGAACGTCAGGAGTATCTGACATGGGCCACTAGGGCCTTCCGACTGGTCACCTCCGCGGCGGCCGAGGGAACGCAGGTGCACACCCATATGTGTTATGCGGAGCTGGGCGACATCGTCGACGTGCTGGGCGAGCTGGACGTGGACGTCCTGTCGTTCGAGGCGGCACGTTCCGACATGGCAGTCGTCGACGTATTGCAGCGCGCCTCGTATCAAGGCGGGGCGGGACCGGGCATCTACGACGTGCATTCACCGCGGGTACCCGAGGTCGCCGCGCTCGAGGGGCTGCTTCGCCGGGCCCTCAAGGGTATCGGGCCCGACCGGTTATGGGTCAATCCTGATTGTGGGCTCAAGACCCGTCGTTATGACCAGGTCATCCCGGCGCTCGACCACATGGTGGCGGCGTCCCGCCGTCTGCGGGCAGAGGTGGCCTCCGGTGAGGTGTCGCCCGATGCCGACGCCGATGCCGCCAGGACCAAAGCGCCACCTGGCCGATAACCGATGCGAGCGAACGAGTTCGCTCAACGGTGGCTCGCCCCCGACCGGGGCCGGCTGTGGGAGGTGGCGACGGTGCTCGGGGTTCGTCCCGACGGTTCCGACGCCACCACGCTGCGACTGAGCTTGCAGAGCCGGCGCACTTCGTAGCCGGGCAGTATTACCTGGTGCGCATGCGAGTCGACGTAGTACCCGGGGTCCTCGAGCAGGCGTATTCGGTCTCTTCGTCCCCGTGGCCACCGTCTTCGGAGATCGAGATCACCGTTCGCGACGTCCCTGGTGGCCGCATGTCTCGCGTACTCGCCCGGCAAGTGCGCGAGGGTGATCAGCTCCACCTGCACGGACCCTTTGGCGCTCTCACGTGGAACGAGGCCGACGGAGGCCCGCTGTTGATGATCGGTGCGGGCGGTAGAGTCGCGCCGTTCGCATCCATAGTACGGTTCGCCTCGGTCCGAATCCCGCACTGCCCCAATGCGCCCCGTTTGGCGGCAACTCAGCCATTGATGGTGTCGGCTCCCGGGTGGCTGGGCGTGGCCACATCTTCGAACGTATGGTCCAGCTTGACGTGTGCATTGCTGATGAACCGGCCCACGGCCGTATGGCGGGGGTGAGGACGCTCGGAGGCATTCCTGAATGTGCGGGCAACATCTTCAGCCAGTTGGTGGCGCTCTTTAGGCCCGAAAGATCCGATAAGTGCCGTTATTTGGCGGTCCTCACCCAGTAGGAGCGCCCGCAGCCTGTGCACGACATCTTCGAGGGTGTCCTCAAAGCCTTGACCGTCCGAGGCGTGCACGTTGCGGGGGTCAATCCCCGTCGTTCGCTCGTAGATGACCGTCATCGCTTCTCGGAGCTGATCGCGTTCTCGGTCTAGTTCCTCGAGCACAGCGTGAGACGATCCTTCCAAGCGTACAAACAGCGCTCGTTCGATCGTATCTTCGTAGCGCGAAACAGATCTCACCAGTCCGTTGGCGAGATCCGCTCGTTCGATCAGGTCATCGGTGACGTCCAGCCTGCTGACGATCCGATCAATTCGTAAGCGCTCGTCGTGCAAGTGCCCAAAGGTGANNTTTCGTTGGCAGATTCATTCGTCGGCCCCGTCCCACTTAGAGCGGCGGAGGCGTTCTAATATCCGGAATTCATTCGGACCACGCTCACCCAGACCCGCTGCCTTGAACCGGATCCGAGGTCATGCGAGCCCTCGTTTAACCAGGACAGCCAGCGGAGCGACGGCCAGTTCATGACCCAAACCGCAGCCTTGATCTTTGCGATCCGGGCGGTGATCGCGTCGACAGCACCGCCCAATCACCGCTAAACGACTTGGCGCCCTGACACCATAGGGACTTTTGTTGGCACCTGTCTCTCTGGCCGCAGTCTGGCAACGGAAGTGATTAAACGCGGCGATGCTGAAGGAATCGACGGATCGATCGCGGACATCTCTCGACCTTCCGATCACGATCTGAGAGAGTCGGGTCTGCACAGCTAATCGACCAGCTTGGCCGTAAGTCGGATCTCGGTCCCAGTCAGAGCGAGTGATACCGGACATTGGGCTTTCGCTCCATTTGCGTGTTGCTCGAAGGCCGCGGCATCGATACCTGGGACCGCACCTTCGGTCTGAAGGTCAATGCGGGGGATTCGGAATCCGTCCGCAGCCTTTTCGATCGTCACACGAGCCGTCGTGGCGATACGGATCGGGGGATGTCCGGCTTCCGTCAGCGCGAGAGCCAGTGCCATCGTGAAACATCCGGCGTGAGCTGCTCCGAGTAGTTCCTCTGGGTTCGTGCCCTTCCCATTCTCGAACCTGGAGTCGAAGGAGTACTGTGCTTCGAGCACGCCGCTCTCGACGCCAATCCAACCGTGCCCCTCCTTGACGGGGCCCTCCCAGTGCGCCTGAGCTGTCCGTTCTGGCATGACCGTCCTCCTTCGACCTGTACCTCGGTACCGTTTCTCTAGTGTATGCCAGACTTAACCTTTGATCCACCTGATCTGCGACGAGCCGTAGCCTGAACGCCGCGTTCTGGCAGCTTTCACATCAATATCGAGTGTCTGCCACCGGATCGCCTCCTTGGGGGCAAAGCCGGCGAGGTGCCAGCGCAGTTTCGGGAGTTCCCAACCCAACCCGTGTCCAGAAGGCTGCCATCTTTTGCAATGGCCCGGTGTAGTGGGCAGCGAACATCGGCGTGTATCCATCCGCATGCGCCATGGCAGCCTGGAACGGACCGAAGCCCAGTGCGATCCACCCCGGAACCTCCGCAGGCTCGAAAGCAAACTCCTCCCAGTCCTCCTGCTCGGGCGCAGGTTCTGCTCTGGCCTCCGTTGCTCGTTTCGCATGGGATCTCTCCTTGTCGTTCGACTTCGAAACCGTATTGCGTGTCGGGTGGCCGGCGGTCTCCGTGCACGGAGCGAAGATCACAGTGGTGATTCCCATCAGCGTTGTTACCGCAGTTGCTGAAGTGGGATGAGCCCCGCGATCACGAATGTCTATTGCTTGACCATCATGTGTCTCCCCGTCAGTTCCGTTCCATTCGTCTGCTCTCAAGCCCAGGAGCGGACCGTTTCTGCGTGCGCCTCCAAAGAGCCTCGGGCGAATCCGCGCTGCCTGCCTCTATGACTCGATGAAAATGCATTCCCCCGGGCACTCCTCGGCAGCCTCGGTGACCGCCTCCTCGAGGTCCGAGGGCACCTCGGCCAAGCCTTCGGCGCCGCCAGGGTCGGACTTTACGTCGGTGCCTTCTTTGACGTAGGCGAGCCCGTCGTCGAGCAAGGTGAAGACTGCTGGGGCGATCTCTTCACATAGCCCATCGCCTGTGCACAAATCCTGATCGATCCAGACCCTCATAGTGAACCCTCCTCCTCTGCGCCATCACATGCCTCTGCGTCGTGCCGTCAATAGAGTCCGAGTTCGAGGCGGGCGGCATCGCTCAAACGACTCTGATCCCAGGGAGGCTCCCATACCAGTTCGACATCGACCTCGCTGACGCCGGGAACCGTCTGCACTCGAGAGCGTGCATCGTCTTTGAGCACGTCGCCCATGCCGCAACCCGGGGCGGTCATCGACATCTTGATCTCCACCCGGTGACTACCGTCTGTCAGCAGATGAGCGTCGCACGCATATATCAGCCCAAGGTCGACCACGTTGATTGGGATCTCGGGGTCATATACGGTCTTGAGTTGGTCGATCACCCGCTCGAGCTCGAAGGGGCCCGATGAAGGAGGGTCTTCGCGCATCGGTTCGTTGTCGAGTCCTATTGCGTTGGTATCTTCCGAGGAGATCCGTGCCAGGTGACCACCATCGATCTGGACGGTGAACGAGCCGCCAAGGGCCTGGACGACCACCAGGTGTTCGCCCGCTCGAAGCGTCATCTTCTGGCCGCCGGGAATCAGCGTGACCTCGCAGTCTTGTCCGAGTTCGATCGACGCGTGTCGGGGTGTGCTCATCGGTGGCTGCTCCTTGGTGATCCACTATGTAGGCGTTGCCCACTGGACCCGCACAGAAATCCTTGCGCTGTCTGTGTTGTATCCGCGAGTCCGCGTGGGTGCTGGCGATGGCAACCGTGGTCGACGATCAGGTGCTGGTAATCACCAGGTAGGTCGC
>PMLV01000322.1 GCA_003160635.1 Acidimicrobiaceae bacterium
GGTATTGGTGCTCGCCGTTGCGGCCGAGGCCACTAGCGGCAAGGTCCCCACAACTAGGGTAAGAGCCGCCAGAGCGCCTAATCGGAGGCTCATGCGCCTCGCTTTTTGTAATCTTGAATCCCTCAAGGTACACCTCTTTCGTTTTTGTGGCCTCTTGGAGGCCTTGTATCAAAACTAAGCTCCGTATCCGGCGAAAGGATTCGCCAGGCGTTCCGCCCCTCCTCTTAGGCAATTAGCAGGATAAGCGTGACTGACATCCCGTTACCTCCGGCAGACGGCGTGTTTCTACTACGCCGCATTGACGAGATCTAACCGGACGTCTCTGCTTCAACGCCGTGTCGTTGTTGGGGCATCGGCGTCGTTGGTCGGACGTGGCGGCAAGACCAAAGTGGCCGACGCCGCGGGCATGAGCCGCAACACGGTGATCCGTGCCACCAGCGAAGTCGGAGAGGGCGCCGAGCCAACCGATCGCCAACGGGCGGCGGGGACAAGCCGGCTATCGACAAGCAGCCTGGCCTGCTCTCCGCTCTTGACGAGCTGGTGCATCCCTCTACACGGGGCAACCCGATGTCGCTGGCCCGTTGGACGTCGAAGTCGACCTACGAGTTGGCCGAGGAACTGGTGCGCCAGGGTTACGCGATTCGAACCGGGGTACGGGGCTTTGCAGGCGGAAATTCGGGGTCCCTTGGGTGTCGCTGCCGTCCGGAAACCGCAGGTCATAGCCCATGTGGGTTCGGTGGCGTCCATTCCGATTCGAGGGGAGCCGCGGTACCCACGCGGTATGGAGCTCGGCTCCATGAGCACATCTTCGGACTTGCAACCTAGGGAGCAGGACATCTCTCCAACCCCGTTGACACCCGCCTAGTTGTCCGATCCGCTCGCTTATCCGACCACCGGAACTCGGACGCTTGGAAATCGGCTTCATTCGATAGGTCCTTGGGGAAATGCCAGTCTGGATGGTCCAGATACCCTCACGCTCAGGCGCCCGATGAGGGCTCGGAGGACGAGGCTTCCTTTCTCTGGACCCCAGTGGGCGGCATCGCCGTAGACGCCGTGCTCGGTGACGCCCAAGTAGCAGCAACGATGCGAGACCTGGCTGGTTGCGTCCAGTCGATGACCCGGTGGTCGTCGGTGGCGACGAAGCCCAGATCGGGGTTGCGGCTGGGCCCCTCGGAGGAGGCCAATTTCTTTTACCAAAAGTTTTCCCACAGATCACCTAAGGGTCGCGTTTTCGATGCAATCGACATTTACGGTCATCGATGTGATGCCTCGGGCGCTCCTGCCCGAATGTCAATAACCACAAGCGGAGGTAAGCAGACGTGAGAAGGTCCCCCATCCCCTGTTCCCGGGCGAGCTGGCGAGCGGTGCGCTTCACTGGCATTGGCGCGGTGGCGATGTGCATGGCAATTGTCTCCTTCGCCTCGCCCTCACTGGCGGCGAAGAAGCCAAAAGCGCCGGTTGATCCCTACATCAAGGCGGATGCACACGCCTCGGGAGGAGCGCTCACGGGTGCTGGTTCGACCTTTGACCAGCCGCTCTTCACAAAGGCGTTCTATGACTACAACCAGGCGGACTCGGGCGTGACAATCAACTACGCCTCCATCGGAAGTGGCGGAGGTATCGCCCAGTTCCAAGCCACCACCGTCAACTTCGGGGCCTCCGATGTTCCAATGTCCCCAGCGGACATCTCACTGGCCAAAGGCGGGCAAGTCCTCCAGGTGCCCATCGCCCTCGGAGGTGAGGCGATCTCCTACAACGTGCCTGGAGTCAAGACTGGACTGAAGCTCACTCCGAGCGTGTTGACCGACATCTTCTTGGGCACCGTCAAGACTTGGAACGATCCCAAGATCAAGAAGCTCAACCCCAAAGTCAAGCTGCCCAGCAACCCGATCGTCACGGTGCACCGAGCCGACGGCAGCGGGACCACCTACATCTTTACCAACTACCTGAGCACCGTCTCTCCGGCGTGGTCTTCTGGACCTGGAACAGGTAAGTCGGTGAGCTGGCCGGGCGGAGTCGCTGGGCAGGGCAACGAAGGTGTGGCCGGGCTCATTCAACAGACGCCGTATTCGATCGGCTACGTCGAACTCGCCTACGCCCTGCAGAACAAATTCACCTACGCCGCCATACAAAACTCGGCTGGGAAGTACGTTCTGCCGACCAAGGCCAGTGTCGCCGCCGACGCGGCCCAGAAGCCGAACGTCACCACGGTGGACTTCTCGATTGTCGATCAGGCTGGGGCAGACAGCTATCCCATCTCGGGCTATAGCTGGGCCCTGATCTACCAGTTGCAGAAGAGTCAAGCGGCGGGCACAGAGCTCGTCAAGGTCCTCGACTGGCTGTCGCACGCACCGGGCCAGGCGATCGCATCGTCACTTGACTACGTGCCACTGCCTGCCAACATTCAAGCCCTGGCTCGCAGCACCTTGCTCCAGGTCACTGGTCCCGACGGCAAAACCGTCCTTCTGACCAAGTAAGCCGCCACGGAGCATGGCTGAGAGCGCAGTGCTCGAAACAGATCCCCAAGAGCAGTCCCCGCGGCCCGAGGGCACCATGGAGAGGCGATTTCGCTTCCCCATGGTGCCCGACGGCCTTTACCGGGCACTTCTGGCGACGGTGGCCGCAGTGTTCTGCCTGGTGATGGTCGCCCTCGTGGTGACGTTGGTGATCAAAGCTCGACCGGCGTTCGCTCACTTCGGCTTCGGTTTTCTCACCGGCACCACCTGGGACCCCGTTCATGCCAAGTACGGGGCTCTGCCATTCATCATCGGCACACTCGAGACCACTGCCATCGCCATGGTGCTGGCCATTCCCATCGGCCTCGGTACTGCGCTGTTCTTGGTGCATGCCGTCCACCCGCGTCTGCGGGCTCCGCTCTCAACAGCAGTCGAGCTTTTGGCTGCAGTACCGAGTGTGGTGTATGGCCTCTGGGCCCTTCTCGTCGTCGCTCCTTGGGCTCGCACCATCATCGAACCTGACTTGGCCAAGATCACCGGTAGTAAGGGACCTTTCAGCGGTGCCCAATTGGGTATCGGATTGCTCTTGGCCGGGTTGGTGCTCTTTGTCATGGTCCTCCCCACCATGGTGGCCATTTCTCGGGATGTGATCGCGTCGGTGCCCACAGAAGAAGTCGAAGGGGCCTACGCCCTGGGGGCCACCCGCTGGCAGGTTCTCTGGCGCGTCGTCCTCCCGAGTGCGCGGGTCGGACTGCTTGGAGCGGTCACACTGTCGATGGGGAGAGCGCTCGGAGAGACCATCGCTGTCACCATGGTCATCGGCAACTCGACGGCCATTGCGCATTCCTTGTTCGCTCCGGCCGCCACTCTCTCATCAGTGATCGCTAATCAATTCACTGAAGCAACCGAACCGTTCCACCTCTCTTCGCTCATCGCACTGGGCGTTGTTCTCCTCGCTGTCTCTGTGGTGGTCAACGCCGTCGCCCGCCTGCTCGTTCATTCCGTCGGACGACAGAGCACGAGCTCGGTTGCGCTGGTATGACCAATACCGAACTCCCGGACCGTAATCTCGTTCGTCGAGATGAGATCCAAAAGTTGGCTACGGCCTCTGAACATCGCCGCAAGATCTACTCCAAAATCGGACTCACGATCTGTGGCCTGTTCTTGCTTATCGCTCTTATCCCCCTCGTCTCGGTGCTGGCCTACACAGTCCAGCGGGGCGTGCATGCGTGGTCGGTTGACTTCTTCTCCAAGTTGCCGACCCCGGCTGGGATACCTGGCGGAGGAATCTGGAACGCCATCGTGGGCTCTCTCATAATTGACGGGATCGCGGCTGCTATAGCTATTCCCTTTGGGATCGCGTGCGGACTCTTCTTGGCCGAATCGGACGGTCCCATCGTTGGAACTGTTCGTTTCGCTACCGACGTGCTGTCTGGCGTCCCGTCCATCATCCTTGGCATATTCGCCTACATCATCTTGGTCACGAGTATCGGCCATTTTTCGGCCGTTGCCGGTAGTTTTGCCATCGGGGTTCTCATGTTGCCGATCATCGTCCGGGCGAGCGAGACCGCCATCCGCTCGGTGCCCAGCACGCTGCGAGAAGCTGGACTGTCGCTCGGGTCTCGCCATAGCACCGTGTCGCGCCGGGTAATCCTTCCCGCAGCCCTTCCGGGCCTGATCACTGGCGTGCTCCTCGCGGTGGCACGGGGCGTGGGGGAGACCGCCCCCTTGCTCTTCACGGTCATCGGCAGTGAATATTTCGCAACGAATCCGACGCAACCAATGGCCGCACTCCCCCTCGTCGTCTACGGCGACGGCATTCAGGCCTACCCCGATCTTCAGTTGAGAGCCTGGGGTACCGCCCTCTTCCTCATCTGCGTGGTTCTAGTTCTCAGCGTGGGCAGTCGCCTCATCGCGGCACGCCTCGGAAGGGTAAAACGATGACAGAGCCAATGACCGAACCGATGACGGAGAAGCAGCTCGGGCTGGCCACGGAAAACGCACTGATGCCCCCGCCACGGGGGGAACCCGTAATGCGGCTGCACAACGTGTCGGTCGCCTTCGGCGGGCGCGTGGCCGTACGCGATGTGTGCCTGGATTTCCCTGAAAATCAAGTCACAGCGCTCATCGGTCCTTCGGGTTCGGGAAAGACGACGCTGTTACGTTCCCTCAACCGGATGCATGACCTGACTCGTTCCGCCCAGGTCACGGGTCAGGTGATGCTGGGGAGCACCGATGTCTACAGCGGCGCTATCAGTCCGACGTTGCTGCGTTCACAGGTCGGAATGGTCTTCCAGCGACCCAATCCGTTCCCGACCATGAGCATCTATGACAACGTCGTCTCCGGACTGAAGTTCAACGGAGCACGCAAGAGGGCGCTCCTCGACGAGGCGGCAGAGTCGTCCCTCATCGCTGCTGCCTTGTGGGACAGCGTGAAGAACCGGCTCAAGACAAATGCCAGCACCCTTTCGGGCGGTGAACAGCAGCGCCTCTGCATCGCACGATCGCTAGCCGTTGAACCCAGGGTGCTCCTCATGGATGAACCCACGTCCTCTCTCGATCCACAGGCCACGAAGCGAATCGAAGAGCTAGTGACCGAGCTCAAGTCCAGGGTCAGCATCATCATCGTCACCCACAACATGCAGCAGGCGGTTCGGGTGTCAGATTACTGTGCCTTCCTCCTCATGGCCGAGGATCGAGCTGGTGAACTCATTGAAGCTGCTCCGACCACGACGCTCTTTGAGAACCCGAGCGACGAACGAACACTCGACTACATCAACGGTCGATTCGGCTGAACTATGAGTACCCTGGATGTCCTCCATGTCGGAAGAGAGGTTGCACGCAAAGGCCCGGACGGTCTCGCGGGAGCCCGGATTTTGCTGGTCGAGGACCCATGCCCGAGGCGCAACGCACTGCGTGACGCCATCGGCGCCGAAGGATTCGATGTGACAACGACAGCGGTCGAGCCCGAGGTCCTCGGGGCGCTCTCGTCTGAGGCGCCGGACCTGGTGCTTCTCGACCTCTCGGTCAACGAAGCGAGAGGTTTGTCGATCTGCCGAAAAGTTCGGGAGAAGTCGACCACCCCCATCATTGTGATTGCCGCGGCAGGAGACGAGGCACGAATCCTCCTCGCCCTGGAGATGGGAGCTAACGACTATCTCACTCGACCGCTGGAAATCGACGCCGTAATGGCCAGGGTTCGGACGGTACTGATCCGGGCCTCCGCGGGTGGCGAGCTGAGAGATACACCTCTCGAAGTGGGACCCCTGTTCTTCCGGCTGGCTCGTCGTGAAGTGCGCGTGCGTGGTGAGGTGGTCCATTTTCCCAAGCGGGAGTATGAACTGCTATTGGCATTGGTGTTGCGATCCGGTCACATTCGGACAAGGACCGAATTGATGGATGAGATTTGGGGTCACCCTCTAGAAAGCACCAAGACACTCGACGCCCACATGGTCCGTATCCGCAGAAAGATCGAAGTCGATACCAGTCATCCTCGTCACATCATCACCGTGCGGGGCGTGGGGTATTACTTCGATCCTTCCGAAGACGCAGGTTCAGAACCGGCTCTGCCAGCAACTCGAAGGTAAAGACGACACTGGCTGCGATGGGGCCGCGGCTGCCTTAGCGGTTATCGAGTCGAAAACCGACTCCGTGGACGGTGATCAGATAGCGAGGATTCTTCGGACTCGGTTCGATTCTCGTCCGCAGACGGCGAATGTGCTTGTCCAGCGTACGCGTATCGGCGAGTTCTCTATCCGACCAGATCCGGTCGATCAACTCTTCGCGCGTCCGGAGTCTTCCGGCTGGAGATGCCAGGAGTACGAGGAGGTCAAAGTCCCGGCGAGACAACTCGACCACCTCGCCGTCAACGAGGACTTTCCGAGACATTAGATGGATCTCGATTGGACCGACCGAAATCACCGATTCGTCGGGGATCGCCTCTTCGGACGACACGCCGGATCTCGAAGAGCCGTAATCCTGAGTTCGCCGGAGTACCGCCCGGATGCGGGCGATGAGCTCTCGAGCCCTGATCGGCTTGGTGATGTAGTCGGTGGCAAATTGCTCAAGAGCCGACAGGACTTCGAGCTCGTCCTCTTCAGCGCTTATGAGGAAGATGGGAACATCGGAGATCTCCCGAATTTGGCGGCACACGTCCAAAAAAGTGGTCTTCGGTGAAGCCATGTCGAGCAAGACGATGTCGGCAACGGCTTCTCTGAGGCGTTGCAATCCATCGGACACCAGGGCTTCAGCCATCACGATGTAGCCCTCGCTCCCCAGTACGGTGGTGAGCTCTTCTCGATCGTTCTCGTTGTCGGCAATGACAAGTACGCGAGCGCTCCCAGAGCCAGGTCCGCTCACCGGGCCCAGTGCCCTCCTTGTCCTACTTCGCAGTCTCACGAGTCCACATCTGGGCACCAGCTTGGACGGCATCCCACGAACGCGGCACCGCAGTCGACACAGATCGCCACGGCGTGCACCGAACCACCGTCAAGAGCACAGTCGAGACAGTTCACGATGGGCGCTCGATCGGGGCAAGAATCGCCTTTGCTGGTGAGAAGAACCGTCCTCGCGCCCACAACGAGACGTAGACGAGGCCGACGAGCACGGGCACCTCGATGAGCGGCCCCACGACGCCAGCCAACGCCTCGCCAGAGGTGGCCCCGAAGGTGCCGATGGCGACAGCGATGGCGAGCTCGAAGTTATTGCCGGCGGCGGTGAACGCGAGCGTTGCCGTACGCTCGTAGGGAAGGCCGATCGCTCTGCCGAGCGCAAAGGAACCGGTCCACATGATGGCGAAGTAGCAGAGCAGTGGCGCCGCTATCCGGACGACATCGAGCGGGTGTCCGGTGATCTCACGCCCCTGTAGCGCGAACAGCACGACAATCGTAAAGAGCAAGCCGTAGAGGGCAATAGGCCCGATTTTGGGTAAGAAGCGCTCCTCGTACCAGGCCCGACCCTTGGCGCGCTCCCCGATTGTCCGGGTGAGAAAGCCAGCGACAAGCGGGATGCCGAGGAAGATCGCGACCGACTCGGCGATGAGGCCAACCGAGACATGCAGACCCGAGGTCTGTAGACCGAGCCATCCCGGCAGTGCAACGAGGTAGAACCAGCCAAGCCCGGCGAAGGCAACGATCTGGAACACCGAGTTGAGCGCGACGAGTACCGCGGCGGCTTCCCTGTCCCCGCCTGAGAGGTCGTTCCAGATGAGGACCATCGCGATGCAGCGCGCGAGGCCGACGATGATCAACCCAGTCCGATAGGTCGGCTGGTCCGAGAGGAGCGCCCAGGCCAGTCCGAACATGACTGCCGGCCCGACGACCCAGTTAAGGACAAGCGAGGTGACGAGCAGCCGGCGGTCGCTCCTCACGGAGTCGAGGTGTCCGTAACGGACCTTGGCAAGAACGGGGTACATCATCGCGAGCAGGCCGACGAAGATGGGGGCCGAGACCCCCCGGGTGACCTGCGCCGAGTCCAGGGCATGGCTGAACCCGTGCACCCCGCGTCCAAGGCCGAGCCCGATGCCCATGGCAAGGATGATCCATAACGGTAGATACCGGTCGAGGAACGAGAGGCGCTGGAGGACAGCCGGCGCCTCGTCCGGCTCTCCATCCCGCGCCCGCTCTTCGGCGATGACGGTATCTGTCGACATGTGCTCGACTCCGCTCCAGTTCAGCAGCAGGCAGGAGTGGTGCCAGCGGCTGCGAGGTCGGGTCGAGTGGCACAGCACGCCGCTTCACCCGGCTCAGTCGAGTCGCCACTGCCGCTCATCGATTCTGCATCGGCCAATACGGTGTAGATCTCCCAGGGCTCGCCGCCGGGTCCGTCAACCCAGACCTTGTCCTGGACGGCGAAGCAGCAGGTGACCTGCTCTTCGACCGCCGTGGGCAGATCTTCAGCCGCCAGGCGTGCAGCGGCAGCGGCGACCTCGTCAGTGCTCTCGACCTCGACGCCCAGGTGATTGAGGGTCCCCGGTGTCTGAGCGGCATCCTCGATCAAGACCAACTTGAGCGGCGGATCGGCGATGGCGAAGTTGGCGTAGCCGGGCCTGCGCTTCGCTGGTTCCGTGTTAAACAGCTTTTGATAGAAGTCGACCGCCTCGTCGATGTTGGACACGTTGAGAGCAAGTTGGACACGGGCCACGGGGAACCTCCTGTAGTATCAACAAATGTCGATGCATCGAGTTTGGTCGATATATTGACTATTGTCAATAGGAGGTCGAAANNCTCCGATCCTGTACGGCTGATGATCCTGAGCATCCTCGCCGCTGCGCCGGCAGGCGAAGTATGCGTGTGTGACTTCGTCGAACCTCTGGGCAAGAGTCAGCCGACCGTCTCCCACCACCTCAAGATCTTGGGCGAGGCCGGACTCGTGCACGGTGAGCGGAGAAGCAAGTGGGTGTGGTACTCGCTCAACCGCGAGCGTCTTGCCGGTCTCCGGGCAGCAATCGACACCTGAGCGCGACTCGGAAACGAGCTGATGGCCATCGGCGGTCACTGGTCCGTGGTCGCAGCCCTGTGCTATCAGCAGGCCACGGCCGAACGCGGCAAGGCAATCGCCAACTACCTCACCGACCTAGTGAAGGCCGCTGAGAGCACGCCGAGTTCGCCCAGACCCCTTGCGTTCATAGGGTGCCGCGGCATCCACGAAGCACGGAGACGGAGCCGACCCTGTGGGTCATTTTCCGTCAAGCACTATCCATCTGGTGCTTTGATTTGAGGCGGCGGGCCGATTCGAACCGCCGTGGGGGGCTTTGCAGGCTGAAAAACGGCGTTCTTGGGGGTTCGCCGAAGTCCAGAAAGCCCAGGTCGGAATTCACATTCGTCCGTGACCGTTCAGCCCGATTCAGGGGGTGCCACGGTATAACGACGGTATAAAATGAGGCGAGCCCGCTGCCCACGTTGATCACCTCGTTCGATGGCCGGCACGGCATCCGGCAGCACCGCCGCCGAGACGCCTGCGAAGGTACGGGACCGATCGGTACGCAATGCGACGTCACGGTGCTGCGCCGGCGTTTGGCCGGGACCCCGAAGAACCGGGCCACCGTGTCGGCACGCCAACTCGGTTGGCTCTACAGCGACTGGCGGTGCCGCCCGACTCCCTTCCGCAAGCGGAACAATCACCGGCGCCAGGACGAGGGCCTTGGTCGGCCCGTGCGTCACCGCAAGCCGATCGGCGGATCC
>PMLV01000021.1 GCA_003160635.1 Acidimicrobiaceae bacterium
ACGACCGTTTTCGGCTGGCGACCCTGCCCACAAACGGCACTTTCGGGATGCTGCTACACCGGCATCGGAGCCATCTGGTAGAACATTTGATAGCGACTCACTAGGAGGTCTCTGGTGTTATCGAGGCCACTCGGAATCACATTGGTCTGCCTTCTTGCTCTTGCAGCAGCCTGCGGGAGCAGCACCTCGACGCCAGGTGTGATCACCGGGACTGCAACTCCTTGCGTTGGAGCGACCACCTTGTATGCGTACCGCAAGATTCCAGTGCGAGTCACGCTCGCCAAGGGGTCACAGGTCGTGGCACATCAATCTGGCCACGGGAGCATGACGTACAGATTTTCCGAGGCTCCTGGGCAGTTCCAAGTGTCCTCTGACCAGTCCGGCACATCACCCGTCAGCGTGGCCGTCCACTCCGGCGAGACCACTCGGGTCGACTTGAATGCGCACTGCAAGTAGGCACATTGCTGCAACCGGGAAGGGGTGCCCCAGTCCGCCGGGAGTAGGGGAATGCTCGAAGAGGCCACCGAACGCCGCTAGACGCCCGGCGGTACCATGCCTCATGGCGAGGGTCCCTGATTTTGACCTGACGCAACAGGGGGGTCTCGCCGTGCTCCGAGAGGGCCTTCCTCCGCTTCCGAAAGAATTAACGCACTCGGACATAATCCCCGTGTCCTATTGGATAACTCGCCTGGGTGCGGCGGTTCATTTCATCTTTTTCAGCGAAGGTTCAGACGGGGTCTTTCATCCAGCAGAAGTGACCTTTCAGTACGGCCGCAATGAAGACGGATGGCGTCCGATCGAAGAGGCGCTTTTCTTGAATCTCGGCCGGACCGGTGTAATCGGTGACCCCGACTTCATGCGGTTCTTTCCGGAGAGTGTGATCGAGGGCTTTTCTAATTATTTAACCGACGAACCAGCGCCCGGCCGACTCGCCATCGTGATGTCTGGCTATCACGCTCCCGAGGTGGCAGAGATTTGGCTCGTCCAAGGAGGCACAGTGGACAAACGACCGTCGTCGGGGCATTTCGGGTCGTGGACGATCTGTACCGAGTTGTACGCACCTCTTCTTGTAGAGGCCCACGATGCCGCAGGGCGACTGCTGGGTTCTATCGATGAGCCCTGGGCAACGTCCGAAGGCTGACCCTCAGCGTCGACCTGACCCCATACGCCGGCACGTGGTGTGGCTGATCGTCGCCGAGAAGGCTGCGACATAGATGACTCGACGCCTTCTTCGAGTCTGGCAATCTGGGTAACGTTATGGCGTGGCATCAGAAGAACCCCGTTCAGGATTCGGATCACCGCCACTTGTGAGTCGTCCCACCATGGTGATCAAGGATCTTCTCTCGCCTGAAGACATGGTCGTGACGCTCTACTTCGGATCGATTGAAGATGCTGAGATGCAGACGTGGACTCTTCACAAATGGAAGCTCGGAGACTCCGACGATCAGAAACAGGAGTGGTGGATCTTTCCCCGATCGGCACAAGTGACTGAAGCCGGTGACCTTAGACGTTGGCTAACTCAGTACGTGGACGAGGCAGAGGCCGACGAACTCATCAGTGCGGCATCTAGGAAGTTCCCCTTGAGGAACCAATAAGGCGGCAGATGCAAACCGCTACGTCGGGCCGGTAACGACCGAGAACGCCGTGGAGGCAACAGTCCACTGACTCCGTACGCCGGGTGGGTGGGACACATCGCCACGTCGGAGGAAGGTTGAAGGATGGGCCACCCCGACCAAGGACAATGAAGGATGGCCGCCACTCCGAGTCACCGCCCTCCGCTTACCGCTTGCGATGGTGACGGACATCAACAGCCAGAAGTACGCCAGAGATAACGCCGACCACGAAGCCTCCGGTGCCCCACTCCAGCCGAACCCTGACGGAATGGCTGAGCACCATGACGATTACGGCGACAGCGATGACGCCGAAGATGATGGCATGGGAGCGAAAGCGTTTCACTAGTGTCCCTTTCCTTGTATCGTCGTCCGCTGGCACGGTGCTCGAAGTTTAAGCCCTCCTTTTCAAAGGGGCCGAGCATCGTCGGGATAAAGGATCAGGTCCCCCGGAGATGCTTTGTTCACCGAATTCCATCCCAGAGGTTCGATGGGGATTGCGTGACATGCCAACGAGTCGGGAAGTGACTATCCCCGTGCGCCGGTCCGGTGGGGTGGCCGTACATCAGCAAGAATGGGAGGCAAGGCACCACGGACACTCAGGACCTGGTGGATCTGGACCATCGTCGCCAACTTTGTCGGCATCGCAATCCTCTTGATCGGCTGGGGAACGAACTCCAGCCTTGTTCTTGCCTTGGGATTCATCGTCCTAGTCGTGTCGCTTGGAGTCAGGGTCGCAGCACAGTTGAATGCTCGAACACGTCGGCAATAGGAGGGATGCCCATACCACCAGGACGGTGGGGCACTTCGGCACGTCGTGGATAGAAGAAATGGCCGACTCGCTTCGGCCGTAAGGTCAACGGCGAAAGGGGCAACCAACAAAGCGACCATCCCCGTCTGAAGTGGCCGTCATGGGTAGTTTCTGCTCGATGTCCCCATAACTGGGGCACTGATGCTTAAAGGGGGCTGAGATGCAAACGGCAGACGTGGTGAACGTCGGCGGGGCGGCATTTGTGGGTGTGTTCGCAGGAGTAGGCGTGGTTGCACTGTTTCTCCTGTTCTTCGTCATCATCGTCGTGGCCAACAGGGCTGAGCCGGACCCAAGGGGGGTACGTCCCCGTTGCGTTTACTTGTTTTCCATGTCGTTTGTAATGCTGCAGATCGCCTATGCGGGAACCATCCTGATCATCACGTCGCTGTTCTCGCTGATCGGGCCGCACCTCGTTCCACTCACCAACGGCATCGCCCGTTCTGTGGTGATCGGCGGAATTCTGCTCCTGATTGCCGGGATCACTATGTTCGTGCATCTCAGCAATGGCGTAGACACGGCTGGGGGCGATGGGCGGGTTGATGGCCCCAATATGCGCATACAGCACACATACGTCTCGGTGGTTACCTTTCTTTACATCGTGATTATGGTCGTCACGCTCGCAGTGTCGATCTACTTCATTTTCGAACTTATCGGCCCTGGAGTCTTCGGGGGTTCGGGTCACGGCAGAAGTGCGATCGTGCAGAACCTACTGGACACGCTCTACGTGACTGTGGCCTCCGGGCTCATCGTGCTGGCCCACTCAAGATTGGGCGGACCTTCGATCTTTCCCTTCAGGAGATTGGGAGCATCACCTGAAGGACCGGAGACGGTCGTGATAGTGGAACAAATGGTCGTGGAGGAGTAGTCCCGGCCAGACGTGCGCAAGCCCCGCAACCTCGGAGAAAAAGCGGAAAAGGGCATCCGGAAACCGACCTGTTTACCGGGCGGAACGACGGTATCCCGCTTCGCCGGTCCGGGGTGAGGCTGATCGGAACGGTGCGGCAGCCCACTAGAAATCTGAGAGGTGGGTTCACCCCCCACGAGGCCTTTCCCTATGCTGAACCCATGGGACAGGGCGATGTACCAGCGTCACCCGGCGGTCCGCTTCGACGCCGACGGGAGAGGCGCCAACTTGGCCAGCTCGCAGACAAGTCAGAGCGTGAGGTCAGTCCGACGGTGGCCAAGGGACACGTCAGAGTAATCGAAGATCAGCCCGCTGAAAAAGAGGAGGGCGAGCCCAAGGGGC
>PMLV01000044.1 GCA_003160635.1 Acidimicrobiaceae bacterium
CAATCAGCGAGGCGCTCAACAGCCGGCAAGCTCTCTCGCATGAGTGGTGATGATCACTTGTGCTTCATGTTCTCGGGCTACGGCGATGAGTCGCGCCAACCCGACTAAGAGGTCAGCGTGCAGGCTGGTCTCGGGCTCATTGAGAACCAGGACATCTGCAGGGCGTACCGCGAATAATGCCGCTGCAAGGAATAAGAAGCGAAGCTGGCCATCGGACACTCCGCGGCGCGCATCGGACGGAACAGGTTGCCCTCGGCACTGAGCTGGATCTGAAGCCTTCCGGTCGTCGGCTCCTCGACAATCTCCAGCTTTACTCCCAGAGCGAGTTCGAGGCAGCGAGCGAGAGCATCGCGGTCACCGTCCGCCTGGATCGTCTTGAGCGCCGCCGCGAGGTTCGATCCGTCATCGTCGACTGCGAGCGTGCGAGTCCCCGGAGTCGATTGCCGCGCCGGGGCGGCATCGTCGGTTCGCAACTAGTGGTGAAAGCTCATCCGCCCGAGCGCCTCGCGTGCGAGCACCAGCTCAGGGAAGCTGACAGGGTCGACCAACTGCGACAACACCGGCTCGGACTCACGAAAGGCCGCCGGGAACGTAATCCGGTGCCCCTCATCGTCACGAAGGAACGCCGTCGTTCCGTGGCGTTCGAGCATCTCCGCCGGCGGACCATCGGGAAGATGGGTCCACAGACGTTCCGTGGTGATGACGGGATCGAGCGGGAACGGCAGGCGGCTGCACCGCTCCCCTCGGGCGAGCGTGGCCAGACAGATCTCGTAAGTGAGATCGTCCAGCTGGACCGACAGTTCCACCTTCGGTTCCCCCTTGCGCCGGCCCGCCCACAAGGTGGAGGGCATTCCCCCCCTTCAAAGGCGATACGTCTGGCCAGCTGCCCGGTTCCTTAGGTGAGGGTAGCGGAGGGGTGGAGGGTGCCCAGTCCCTGACCTGGAAGCGCGGCGCCGCCAGGGTCCCGATGAGAGTTACTGCATCTCTCCAGCATCTCAACCCGTTGTTCCGGCTGTCGCCCTGTTCTATGCGCCGCCCGCAAGTCGAACGGTTTTCGGTGATCGACGATCGTCCTCACCTCTGATCGCGGGTTCCCGTTAGCCGATCGGGTCGCCCGCACCATCGGCGATACTCAAAGTGGATTCACGGGTACCGAGATTGCGCGCCTTTTGCAGGTCTGTCGCATCGCAGACCCGGGGGAGATGACGAAATGGCGGCGCAAAGCCACTGCACTTAGTGCCGCCCAGGCCAGAACTGGCTCACGCGCATACCATCGTTGCCTTTGTTAAGGCTGCGATGCATCCTGTCCGTTGTACCAGCAATCGTATTGGATTCGACCAAATGCGAGAAGATCTGAATGGCGTCTTGGCATTCAGCGGTCTGTCTGTTGGAGAAGATGGCTTGGTATCCCGACGTACTGCGGCTCGGACTCACGACGAGGCTGCAGTAACCAAGAGACTTCGTGATGAGATGTTGCGACCGGCGGGTCGGCGCGTTTGGTCATGATACCCGGACACGGAATTCATCACTCTAGAAGGTCAGCAATATTCTGTTTCAGATATCTCTCCATTCCCATAGCGATTGGAGCGGCAATCCGCGCGAACACGAAAATCGCTCCGATCGCAATTATTCCGAACGCCAATACCAGCGCACCTCCAATATTTGCGTCGAAAAGAAGACCCACGCCTACACTTATGAACAAGATTCCAAAAAGAAGTTGAATTCCGATAATGAGTAGATGGCGACGTTGAATGGCTCTTAGACGGTACTTGATGATTGAACCTTGGCCAAAAGACTCGATACTCCCAGTCAACTTGGGTACCCACCATCGATGGGCCCGATAACCGGACGCGGCCGCAAGTTCGAACCGGCAACCGTTCACCCGTCCCCATAGCCCTCGGGACTCGATAGCGTCGTCTCCGCGGTCCTTGAAGTCGGCAAGATAGGACCCAAATCGCTCGTCCGCCACAAAGCCTGCGGCGCCTCTTCTTACTGATAGTCGAGTACAGATCCGACGCAGGAGCTGTTCCGGCGGTTGCTGAGATCGACCAACCCCGCTTTCATCATGCAGATGCGATCCCAGCCAACTAATTTCTTTCCGCATTTGTCCGTGTTCTCCATGATTTGAACAGTTCCCGTTGAGAGACCAAACCTAGTAGAGACCAAGCGGACCAGCCAGCCAGTGCAGTGGGTTCGCATCATTTAGCCCGGTAATAACGTTGGCCGCAAGGGTGGCCGCAGTACCGCTAAATGTGTTGGCCACAACCGTGTCCTCGTAGCCTATCCCGTAACTGATACCACCGACGCCCGTGGCAAGCCCGATTCCAAAATCGTTGCCGGAAACATTTGACCCGAAGAAGTGCTGATACGACGCGGTTACGGGTCCAACTTGGCCGGATCCGCCAATTGTCTTGAAGCCTCCTCCAAGCTGACAGATGGCGTTTGCGTTGCTCGTCTGGTACACAACGCTAAGACCGCCTCCAAATAACGACCCTATCGATGGTGGCTTCGACGCAAGGGTCGCGGCAATCAGGTTCGATGATACGCCTACCGTACCGTGAACTGTAAATGTGTAGCCCACTTGTTGATTGCCGTTGGCCTCCACGATGCAGAATGTGCCACCAACATTACTACCTGCAAAGCCCAAAGTTAAATCTAAACAATAGCCTTCGGTATTCAGACCGTTAGGGTCGCTTGCATTAACAGGATCGTCGTTTGCGTAGGAATAGGGCTGTCCCGTCGTGTCCACCAATGGATCGACGCTCAGGAACTGGCCAGTCTCGGGGTCGTAGTAGCGGTTGACGAGGTACAAGAACCCGGATTCGGCATCGGTGTATGCGCCGGCATAGCCGAGCGGGGTCGCATTGCCTGTGTGAGACAGAACGTTGCCATACGCGCTGTAGTTGTATGTCCCTACGAGGTTACCGCTCTGGTCGAACAGCCCACGGGTAGATCCGAGGGCGTCGTGGACCAAGAACGTCGCCGATCCCGAGCTCGCCACCTGTTCAAAAGCCTGCCCATCGGGACCGTAGATGAAGTAGGTGGAGGTCGACCCCAAGTTGTCGGCCAATAACTGTGGTGTCGATGACTGGGTGTTGTAGGCGAAGGTCTCCCCTCCGGCACTCGTCCCCTTGTACATTCGGAGCCCATCGCCGTTGTACTGATATTGGGCACCGGCCACGGTCATCAGCTCCCCGTTCTGGTCGTAGGCGTAGGTAGCGGTACCTCCCGGGGTGGAGGAGGCCGATATGCGATCGCCGATCCCGTCGTAGCCGTAGGTGGTCGTCGTACCCGAATTCATTGTCGTTGCCAGTTCGCCGCTGCCATTGGTCTTGGGCGTCTGAGTCTGTTGCGTGCCGGTGCTGGTGTTGAGCACGCTGGTCGGATTTCCCGAGGCGTCGTAGGAGTACGTACCCATATCGAGGGAATTCGAGGAGGTGCTTGATTTCAGTTGGTAGCTGGCGTTGTACCCATTGGTGACGCTTAGGGCCGATGGTTGTCCCGCGTTGTCGCTCTCGCTCTGGATCTGCCCGGTGCCCGGGTCGATCGTGTAGGTCATCGTCAGCGCTGATGATCCCGTGCCATCCGCCACCACCGCGGCCACGTGACCGGCCGGGTCGAAGTAGGTCGACACCCCCGTCCCTCCGGGATAGCTGGCTATCGTAGACGGGCCACCATAAGAGGACGTGAGAGGGTACGTGAACGTGGACACATGTCCAGCAAAGTCGGTGACCGAGTACATCTCCCCAGCGCCGTCGTAGTGGTAGGTGACCGACTGGTTGTTCGGGTACGTGAGTAGGTTGACGCGGTCGTCCAGGTCGTAGCCGTAAGAGACGGTCGAGCCGAAGTCATCTTTTGTCGTTTGCAGGCGTCCGAAGCTGTCGTAGGCGTATGATGTCCGGCCGATCCCATCGAGCATCGACCTGCGCTCACCGTTGGGGAAGTATCTGTAGGAGACAGTTGGGGATTGAGTGTACGAGGTCCCCGAAGCCGACGAGAAGCTGACTTTGGTAACCCGGTTGTCCGCGTCGTACGCGTAGGATGTGGTTCCCGCCGGGGTGGTCTTGGTGGCTAGGTTGCCGGCGGGATCGTACGCGAGAGTAGTGGTCATCACCGGACCGGCGGTCTCGACCACCTGATTGGCCGCGTCGTAGTACGTGATGGTGACCTGGCTGCCTATGGTGACCTCGTCGCAATAGAGCGCATTGGCTGCGCTCGACGCCGTGCAGGACCCGGTGCCGTAGGGGACGTCATAGGTGTAGGTCGTCGTCTGTGCCGACGAGGTCCCGTACCCGGTGGTCTTGGTCCAGAGGCGCCCCAAGAGGTCGTAGACCATATAGATCTCATTGCCCGCCCCGTCGACCTGCGTCAGCTCATTGCCATCACCGTCGAATGTGTACGTGGTCAGCTGACCGTCGCCGTCGTAGGACCACATGACATTGCCGTCACCATCGAATCCCCATGTGGAGACCCCGCGTGGCGGAGGGGTCTTCGACGGTGGCTGCGGCCATTGTGGACACGAATTGGCGACCGTGTCGCCGTTGGCGACGGCCGACGGCGAGAGTTGGCACACCTTCTCGCGGAGTGCGTTGTAGAAGTCGTCGGTGATGTCGTACTGGCCCGACGTCGGGTTGGTGATGGTGCTCGTGACGTCGCCATTGCCGTCATAGGTGTATGCGGTGACGTCTCCGGCAGGGTCGGTCACCGATTCGAGCTCGCCGAAGACGTAGTTGGCGGGGGCAGTGGTGCCATCGGCCGAGACGACCACGGGGGCACTGCAGCTCGCGCTCTGACAGCGCTGGTAATTGGTGGTCAGCGGAGCGCAGTTCGATGCACAGCCGGGACTCGGCTGGACCTGTTCTTGCTGAAGGTTGGCGCTCGCGGGATGGGCGGAGCTCTGGTAATAGGTGTCCGTCGTTACTGCATCGGTCGGATCGGTGGTCGTGATTGGACTGTTGGTCGAGAGGTTGTAAGTGGTGCTCGTGACGGCCTGGGTCGTGGCGTCCTGGCTTTGCGCTACGTTCCCGCTCTGGTCGTAGCCGGTCGAGGTGGTATGGAAGTTCGGGTCGGTGCTCGAAGTGGCACCGCCGGTCAAGGGATCGTAGGTGTAGGTCGCGATTGTGGCCTCCGGGGTACCGAGCGCAGTGGTGCGCGAGACCATTTGGCCACCCACGAAGTTCTCCAGTGTCACCGATCCGTGACCATCGGTGATGACCGTAGCTCCGCCCGATGCGGAGTCATTGGCGCCCGAATAGGCCCACGTGGTGGTCTGCCCTGCCGGGTTGACCTGGGCGATGACCCGTCCTTCCCCGTCGTAGACGTTCTGGGTCTTGTTCGCATTCGGGTCCTTCAGGGTCAGCATGAGGTGGTTGGCGTTGTCGTAGGTGTAGCGAGTCGTGCCACCATTGCGGTCCGACACCGAAATCAAGTTCCCGTACTGAGAGCTGAGCGGAAGTCCTTGACTGTTCGTCGTCAGGTTGTAGGTGTAATGAAGGGCATTGCCCGCCGGATCGCTCACCTGCGAGACGAACCCGCTCGGGTTGAACGTGAAGGTGAGGCTCCGCCCGGAAGGGTCGGTCACCGTGTGCAGCTCGTTTGTTGGATTCTGGTTCACGAGCATGGTCGTGTAGCCGAGCGTTGTCGTGAAGCCGTTCTGGTCGCTCATGGACGTGAGCTGCCCGGAGCCGTTGAACGTGTAGGTCTCGGTCTGACGCACGACCAGGGTGTAGCTACCTGAGGATGCCGTCAAACTTGCCTGGTCTCCTGGTGGGGCAACATAGCCGGTCGCGGTCTCCGCAAAGCTCACCGTCGAGCCGTCGGGGAGCGTGGCCAGTGCCGATCCGTCCGCCGTGTTGAACGACAGGTTGGCTTCGTAAGAAGAGGTCCAGCCGAACCCGAAGAGGCCGGCATGACGAGCGTCGAGCGAGTTGTAGGTGCGGGTCAAGTCGAGGGAGGGTCCGATGCCCGGCACCGAGACGTCGGTGACCGACTCGTTGAGGTCTCCGGTCGAACAATCCACGGGGTCACCGGCACAATGAGTGGGCTTGTTGTTGGACGGGTTGGAACCACCGCTTCCCGAATTGCTCGGCTGGGGTTGGCTCGGCTGGGGTTGATTGCCCGATGCTGGCGGCTGGGGCGACGGTGCGGGAAACTCGAAGGGAAGTGTCCCTCCGTAGACGTTGCCGAAGGGATATGCCTCACCTTCTTGGGACAACAACGTGTAGCCGCACGTGGAGTAACAGAGCATCGAGGTTTGCGGCGGAGTCGCAATGCTGGCGATCGGCCCCGCCGGCAGCCCTCCTTCTCCCGGGATAGAGTTGTAATATGGACCGTTCGACGGGTACGTAAAGACACCGCCGTCCGCACCGACGAGCCAGTAACCGATAGTTGGCGAAGTGAACGGCACAATGCCCACGATCGGAGCGTTCAGGCCTACGTGCGAGGCGTCCCCGTACTGGTCATTCGATTGCGCGCCAAAGCCGGTTACCTTCCCGTCGCCCTCTACAACCCAGTAGCCGTTGCCGTTGGCGTTCGACGCCATCGCGGTGACATCGTGGACCGAGTCGCCCAGACCCGGGAGGGATCCGTAGTATGTGGCTGTAGGACCAAACGAAAAAACTCCACCGTCGGCACCTACGAGCCAATATCCCTGGTGCCCGGGGTACCCAAAGGACGATACGATGCCGACGATTGAATGGCTGAGCCGTATCCCCAAACCTGGAATCGAGTTGTAGAAGGAAGCGTCACCGAAAGTGTAGACGCTGCCGTCGGCGCCAGCCAGCCAGTAACCGCCTCCACCCGGGGTCGCCGCGATCCCCACAATGTTCGAGACAAAGATGCCCCAAACGCTGGACAACGAGCCGTGGCTCTGTGCGTCGCCGATCGTGTAGACGTTCCCGTGGTTGTCCGTCGCCCAATAGCCGTAACCAGACCCGCTCGAAACGATGCCCACATACGGATCGGGACCGGTGGCATACAGGTTGGCGTTCGGCGACGCTGGATTGGCCACGATCTCGACCGCGGCAACGCTCCAGGTGTCACTTCCGACCCCCGAATCGGTGACGTCGACAATCGAAGTAGGTGCCGCAACAGGAGAATCGAGGTGTTGGAACCAGCCGGTCTCACCGATGTGCTGCGGCGAATAGGTGTTACCGGACTCACCACTGCCGATGAGGACCGCATTGCTCGTCGATACGTCGAGTCCGACACCGTAGACGAGAGAGTTCGATCCGGTTGTAGTGAGGGAGACGTTGGCCACTCCGCCGGTACTT
The DNA here is from genome assembly GCA_003160635.1 of Acidimicrobiaceae bacterium. Classification (GTDB taxonomy): domain Bacteria; phylum Actinomycetota; class Acidimicrobiia; order Acidimicrobiales; family RAAP-2; genus Bog-473. The sequence goes on from PMLV01000044.1 coordinate 7,272, forward strand.
TCCGCCGTGGTACTCGCAGCAATCGACGAGGTGCCCACAGCCACCGCTCCCGTGAAGGCCTCTACGGTCATGTATAGGTCGTATCCAAAGAACGCGGGTGTCGATGTGATGGTCGCCCCCGAAAGGGTCGACGGCGCGGTAGCGGTCCAGATCTCCACGTCGCCTTCATTCGCATTCTCGCGCTGGATCGGACTCCAAGTGAGTCCCGCACCGGTCACACTCACGCTCTGCCCTACCGGTCCGTTCGCCGCCACGAGGGCCACGAGAACATCTCCTGGACTTCGAGTAGTAAGAGGTGGAGTCGTGGTTGGTTGGTTGATAGTCGAGTCAACGGTCTCGCCGAAAACCGAGGCGTCTACGGTGGGTGCCGGCAGCGCGGCATCGCCGAATGCGAACGTCGATCCATCGGTCGAGTAGAGGAAGAAGCCCCGGCCATCCGATGAGACGGCCATTCCGCCGATGGTGGAGTACTGGTTGGCCGACAAGCTCCCGTAGCTCCCGGCAATGCCGTACGGGTAGACATTGCCGTGGTTGTCGCTAACCCAGTACCCCGCCGTCGGGTGATAGCCGGGGAGGAGCGGCAAGGCATTGATCGAAACGATCTGTGCACCAAGAGGCATGTTCCCCGCCGGATTGCCATACGAAACGACATTGCCGAACGGGTACACATGGCCAGTGGCATCTGCCAGCCAATAGCCAACGGATTGCTGCCCTGCGGCAATGCCGACGAAGGTGTCCCCTGTCGGTGGTTGGGTGCCCGCCGGGCCGTTGTACCCATCCTGCGCGTCGCCGTAGGAGATGACGTCGCCGTTCGACTGGAGCACCCAATAACCCTGGGCATCCGATGTGACCGCCATGCCCACGACCGGTGATGGGGCGAAGGTTGAGCCTGCAATGGCAACGGACTGCACGTTGCTCGGCGAGTAGCTCTGCGCGTCGCCGAAGGGATGGGCCTTCCCGGTGCTGTCGACCAGCCAGTAGCCGTCGAAGTCAAGTGTGGCGGCAATCCCCACGACGGTGACACCTTGCCCGAACTCCGAACCGAACATCGGCGCGTCATGGGGGCAGATGCCTCCGTCGGCCTCGGCCGTCCAGTAGGAATTGACCGAGCCGGCCGCGGCGATGCCGACCGCCGGATTGGTGGGCGAGACGGCGCAGTTGGTCTGGGTGACCAGGTTCGTGGTGGACGGGATGGTGTAGCTGAAGGGAGGTACGGCTGGTTGGATCCGCTCAAGAGGGTGTTCACTACCGCGGAGCCCGGCGGGGCCGTGGTCGACTGGTCGCCCGTTGCCATGAGCTCGAACTCGCTGCCGTAGATGTTGTTCACCATCTGCTGGACGGCGGCCACCGGGTGCAGCAGGAGCCAGCTAGCAGCGACCGCGGCGGCTGAACTGCCCGACACGTTGTAGGGGTAGGAGCTTATGTAATCGCCGCCGGGGATCCAGCCTTCCAGCGCGCCATCGCAATCGCCTCCGCACGTGTCGAGGTTCCACGCCTGGAAGCTCTGCCGGTACCCGCCGAGGTACGTGCCCTGAGAGGGGTAAGCATTGACGGGATAGACGGCAAGGGTGGGTTGCGGGTTGGTGCCGCTCAGCGATGAGACATAGAAGCCCATGGTCGCCGTGGTGACCACGGCGTTGGTCGGGATGTTCCAGTACGACCCGTTCCACGGTCCTTCGCCGAACAAAAGACGGGTGGCCGCTCCGCTCGAATTCTCACCCACCGTAAATGTGGGAGGACCGGACTGGTTCGCGCAGTCGGCCGTCGTGGGATTGGCCTGCTGGATCAAGCAATACCCACCGGGCGCCCAGTTCATGGTGGGATCGACTTTGACCGGGAACGCCCGGGCGGGATCACTCAGCCAGGTGGGATCGACATGTACCGAGAGTTGGGTGCCCGAGAGCGACATTGTGACCGGGCCAGCAACCCCGTTGGCATCGGTAACCTTGGGCGCGGCGATCTCGAACTGCGGGGTCCGCTTGGCGACGCTCGTGAGGACGACCGAGTCATGTGGTGTGACGGAGGCGGCGAGCCCGGTGGTGGTGAGCGTCCAGGTCAAAGTGGCGGGAGCCGACGCCGAGGTCAGCACGTCGGACTCTTGGAGATGGGTGGTACCGACCTGGTATTGCACATCCACCCCGGGCAGCGCTGAAGGGTAGGTGGCATCCGAGCCGCTCACCTGAGGGGTGGCTTGGCCGGCCCCGCTGAGCGTCAAGGTGGCCGATGCTCCAGGCTCGTGAACCATGAGCGGGCCGCCCGCCGTTGCGGGGAGTTCCGCGATCACCGAAGCGCCCTTGGTCTGGTACGCCTCGCCGGGGTGGTTGTCGGCGACCAGGGTGCTGTCGATGGGCTGCCAGTTTCCGCACGAGTCGCGGTACTGGTAGGGCGTGGCCTTCATGGTGACCTTGAAGCTGCCATCGGGCTCCTCGTAGGTGGTCGAGGTCGGGGTGTCCTTGCTCGGGATCTCCGTTTGGGTGGCGGGCGGCGCTGAAGTCGTCGAGCCGTTGCCTGCGCTACCTGAGAGCGCTGCCGAAGAGCAGGCAGACGAGCTGGGCGTAGATACGGCAACGGTCGATGTGGTGGCGCTTGCTCCCGTTGCAGTTGCGGCGCCGGACACGCCCACGGCGCCCGCCGATACTGCACAAGCCGCCAACGAGAAGGCGGCTCGGCGTAGCACCGAAGGGCACACGACGCGACACACGCGAAGTTGCCGCTGACTGACCCAGCCCCGTCCCATTCTCCCTCCAAACCCTGAGGGAGAAGGCCGCTTCGAAAAACGGGCACGATGGCCAGTACCATTTCGGCGGCCCGGCTAACTCAGAGAGTCCCGTGGCTTTGCGTCTCCCTCTTGCGAGAGATTTGCCTTTTCGACTGCTACTGCTTTCTGAGATTGACCTTCTTCCGACTGCAAGTCAAGCGAACTCTGCGTAAACATTGCGCGTTATAACGGTGACGAAATTGGGAGCGGCATCACTCACTCGTCGATCCGCAAGGAGGACTGGTGACCTGAGTCACAGATCAGCGCACCGTAGGGGGCCAGGTTATCGAGGATCTCGTCGGCGTTCTTGTGAGCAGACACAAGACCACACACCTGCTTCACCGTTTCGTCGCGTGTATTTCGCCCGTCGTTCGCGACTCGACCAGGTTCGATTGAGGAGTTTTGATCTGCCTCTCCATGCGCACTCATGTAGCAACGTCCAGGTGGACGACGGTGGGTGGTTGGCGTCAGCACGAAGTGAACACTCTTGTCGACAGGAAACACCGTGGACCCAAGAGGTCCAAGCTGCTAGAAGACATGGCAGCACAGGAGGCCACCGTGACGGGAGCGAGCGAGCGGGATCAGGCGGGCGCTAGACCTCGTGTTCGACGAACAAGAGGTAGATGGCGATTGTTCGGGACGATGGCCGTGCTCGTTGCAGCCGTAGGCGGAGGGTTGTTCCTCGACGTTGTGCCAGCGGGAGCAACGGTTGTCCTCAACGGCGCCGGCTCGTCCTTCGCCGCCCCGATCATCACCCAATGGGCGATCGACATGAGCCAGCCGCCGTACAACCTGAGCATCAACTACTCCGCCAGCAACTCCGGCCAGGGCCGTTTCGAGTTCACCAACCAGACCACGGACTTCGCAGTCAGCGACACCGGGTATGTCAACGCCAACGTCGGGACCACTGAACCCTCCTTTCCGTTCGAGTTCATCCCGATCACTGCGGCCGGGGTTGCCTTCATGTACAACATCCCCGGCCTCACCCACACCCTGCAGCTCACCAGCTACACGGCATGCCTGCTCCTCACCGGGCAGATCACCAACTGGGACGACCCTGCCCTCCATCTGAATGGGGCCAACGCCGGGACGACCTTGCCCAATCTGCCCGTTTTTCCGGTTACCGAGAGCGACGCTGCAGGCACGAACTTCGTGCTCGAGGAGTACTGCATCGCCGAGCAGCCGGCCGTGTGGGCCCAATACGCACAGAACATGGCCGCCACGTCACCCCCGAGCGGCGTGCCTGTCTCGGCCACCTATCCCAACTCAAACTGGGAAGCGCCGGGCAACGGCTACGACGAGCAGAGCACCGCCGCGGTCGCGTCGAATGTGGCCAACACCTCTGGTGCTATCGGCCCCGTGCAAGAGACTTATGCCGTCCAATCTGGGTTCACCGGCAGCAACCCGGCCAAAGGGGTCGCGGGGTTACAAAACGCTAGCGGCTACTTCGCGCTGCCCACTCCGGTCGACGTGGACTCTGGACTGGCGTATGCGACGCAGATGGCCAACGGGACGACCTCGCTGAACTTCAACGGGATCGGACCCAACGTCTACCCGCTCGGCTTGGTGAGCTATCTCCTCACCCCGACAACCGGATGGTCCGCCGCCAAGGGGGCGGTGATGAGCCAGTTCGTCAACTACGCGCTAACTCTCGGTCAACAGGAGGGTCCGAGCATTGGCTACGCACCGCTCGGGCTGTCGCTCGAACGCTATGGCATCGACAGAGTGGTGGCCGACGTTCCCGGGGCGGTGGCGCCCACGGCGGCCGAGAGCGCTGCGTACTCGTGCGGAGACTTCACCCCGACCGAGGTCCAGGCTGGGCAGACCACACCGACATGTGGGGTGACCAACGGAACGCCGCCACCGCCACCTGAAACACCGGAAGCGCCCGCTGCCCTAATGCTGCCCCTTGGTGCTTTGGCAATCATGGGCACCGTTATCGTCAGGCGCACGCGCCGACGACATCGTCATGGTGCTGCCCTGCCGGCCTGAGCCTGATGCGGTCCTATGGAACTGGGACAGACGGGCCGGGTGCTTCGGTCAGTCCCTCCCCCAAAGCGCGCCACGGCCTCATTTCGCAACCATCTTGACGTCGACGCGCGATCGATAATCGTCGAGGGCTGTTGTTACTCCAGCTCCATGGGCAATCACATGTCGGATTTGCCACAGCTCCTCTAGGACTTCAGGGGCGTCCTAGGAGTTGGAGATCATTCTTCGGGATCGGATCAACCTGCAGGATTGATCTGAAGCGGCAATTGATGGAGTTACTTCGCTGCGATACCCCGAGAGCGGAAGTGATTAGAGCGCCAGCACCAGGTTCGCCTCTGGGGGCGAGAACGCTCTTGTTCAGGCTCGCGTTCTTTAGCAGGTTGAGCTCAGTATCCTATCGATTCGTTATATAAATGATCCGCCCAAAGAGAGATCGCCAGGTGAGAGTAAATCACGATCGAGAAAGGCAGCACCTGAGCATTCCCGGATCTGTTCGATCCCGCTTCAAGGCTTTTCGCCCTGAGCGGACGAGCAGGACGAGAGAAGGGTGCACGCCGACATGGACGAATGGACCGAGATCCGAAGGAAGGTCCTGGTCGAAGTCGCGTCGAAGCGCTCCCATTCCGGCACGGGTCAAAGCCCGTTCGACGGCGGGAGCAAGTCTGTCGACACTCTCGATCGTGAGACCGAAGAAGTCGAGATCTCTGGTACCTCGATCAACGTCGCCCCTGACGATGAGCGCGCCACCGCCTGCCAAGGCAAAGTCTTCCGCTTCGTCGAGTCCGGGCGACGATCGCCGCAATTCGTTCTTGAAATGGGGTCAGCACTCGAGGTCGATCTTCCGGTGACGCTTGAACCAAGCTGCCCAGGCTTGCCGAACTGTCGGGGGAAGGACGAGGTCATCCCAGAGGTCGAGGAGCACGTCAACGTCTATGAAATAACGGACATCTTCCTCAGTACCTTCGCGCAATACCTGTTCGTAGACACGGGCTCGATCCGCTCGATCAGTCAGATCGTAGGTCAGCGGGGGACCGCTCCATCGAATGTGGAATGGCAGCTCCACCTGGCCGGACGCCTTTGTGAGTCTCGATTTTTGGGACTCCCGGCATGAATGTGGGTGACTTCAGGGATTGTCGGCTTGTCGTTCGTGCGGGAGAACGTGGGTGATGGGTCCGAGGGTGAGCATGATGAGGCCGAGCGCGGCATTGGCTGTGTGAAAGCCATAAGCGCGGTTGACGATTAGGCGCACCCTTCGATTTAGGCCTTCGTGCTGCGCGTTGTTGATGCCGAGTCGCACCGCGGCCAAGATGCCCTCCTTGCGCTTGCGGATCGTCTTGGCCGAGGTGACGAAGGGCTTGAGGCCGCTGCGCGACGCCCTCGAGCAGAAGCGGTCGATCAAGATGCTGACGTCGTCTTCGGAGAGGTCGCCGGCGAAGATGGCCCGCAGTGCTTCTTTCAGCGCGTAGGCCCGCCACAGCTCGCCTCCTTTGCGTTTGAGCTTGCGCAAGGTGACGGCTTGGTCGTCGGTCAGGTCACCGGGGTTCTTGAGCAGGGCCCGACGAACTTCGTATCTGGATCTCGAATCAAGAACTTGACGATGCGCCCCCTCGTCCTCGAGCGCCATCGCGAGATTCGAGCATCTCGGGGTTTGTTTCTAGTCCTAGTTGTATGAGTACCGGGATTGCGTCGTCGTGCGCAACGTAACAGGTAGGTGAAGTCTTACAAACCTTCCGGTGGGTCAGGATCAAGATCAATGCCTCGTTGCTGCATTCCTCCTTCATCCTGTAGCAAGTATTTGAGATGACTTGTTGTCCAACGTTCTCCTCTTATGTCGGAGTATCTAACAAACTACGGCCAGCCTTATTGGGCCTCAAGGTTGGCTCCACTTCGAGGCGTCGTCACGACCGGCACCCTGGACGGGCCACCAGACTGGCAACCTTACGACGAGTAAGCGAACGGGGTCAGTGGAACGCCAAGCGGACATTCTCAGTGGACCCTCAACTCCTGAACCCGTGTGAGCGATCGCCTCCCTAGCTGAGGGTCAGGCCCCGCACATCAATTTGGAGTTGGACCCAGCCAGAGCACGAGACCGGTACGTGGGTCAAACGCTTCGCTATAGGTGGGCCATGAACTTGCGCTCATCCCAGCAGGAGAGGTTATGGCTTCTGCTGGATAGGGAGCAGCGACTGTAACTAATATGACGGACTGGCCTCCAGCGAGTTGGTTGCCGAAACTCCTACCAATCCTAGTAAGGAACTGTGAATATATTACAACCTCCGCCGTCGCCGACGCCGAACCAGCGGTGGAACTACCTACAGCCGTACCCTGTTGCCTCGCCGCTGAGATGGCGTCGGCCTCTGACATGGGAGTCGCGAGGCTTGCCTGATCGGAAAATGATCCACCCGACGTAACGCTGCTTGTTACGGGCGTGGTCGATGGAGCTGCCGTAGTTGAAGAGGACGAGGGCGCGCTCTCGTCAATTGCCACGACGGCGCTGATAGCCGCGCTAGCGGCTATCAGCGAAGCCCCAACAAACATGCTTCGACGATGCTTCTTCTTCGTCACCATAACTCCTCCGTATTTGATCATCAAAATTTATGGGGCGTTCCATGACCAAAATGTATTGTGGTCGACACCGTTAAATCCGGCGTGAATTCGGTACCCCGCCGCTCCGGACCATGGTTGGACTGCACCCGTAGTACTATTTACCTGATAAGTTGTTTGATTGAAAGTGTCCGCATGTTCGTTACTCAAGTTGGAATAAAGCTCTCCACCCACTTGTGGCTGTCCCGTCCAGAATCCATCGTTTCCCGAAACCGCTTCTAGTGCACCATCGAGGTAGACCGCCCAAAAGTACGGTGTCACTGCTCGCGATATCTGCGTCGTGTGATTAGTTCCATTGGGCGTCGTGTAGTCGTAGTAGTACCAACCGCTATCGCCGCCTGAGTTGTTTTGGTCGAACTCAAAATATGCATAAGCACCAGTGTTTAGGGTGAAATTCCAACCGTTGGAGATTCCGGTTTCAACCCAACCACCTCCAGCACCAGTATTCGCCAGCCAAGTCTCCGAATTGAAGAAGTAGGGTTTGCTAGCACTAGCCCCGCCAGGGGTGAGGTTATTATTATTGAGGTTATCAAGCACTCCCGCTGCTGCGGTGTACGAATCAAACTTTACCGAATAGCAATGAGGATTTAGGCAGTTTTGGTTCGCAGCACCCGCTTCAGGTACCGTTGAAAACGGCAAAAATAGGCAGAGCAACATCGATGCTAGACTCAATAGAGCTAGTTTCTGAATCCAACTTCGCATGTCTGATATCCTCTCCGAGCAAAGTCAAGACGATATTCGATTACCTATCGGATGTTTTTCTTACGACTGGTTTGTTCTCGCCACCTAAGTTCGATATCTTCACGGAAATGTGGAGGCGCTCAAGGCCCTCGTTCAATACAGAAACATTTGGGCTGGCTCTTAGCTGATAGCCTCGATCTACCGCCCGCCTAACTCTCGTTGGCAACGGATTTGAGGCTCAAGCTTAGGGGCCCCAGCTTGGAGAACGAAGGCTGGTGAACCATTCGGGAGACTCTTTTGGAGTATGAACCCCTACCCATCGGTTGTCTACTCCGCAGTCCCATCTAGCCGGATAATTCATCCATTCCTCACGTTAGTGGGGACTTCCGTCACAGGATGGCGGCTGTGCGACCATCCGTACGATTCTGGATCGCTCCAATGATCGAAGATGGCGCCAACAATGAATGGAAAAGAGGCCATACATCAATGGGTTCCATACCGTGATCAACCGTGAAGGGCGCTGGGCCAGCTGAGACCCCTGTATCCCAGCGGCCAGGTTTCTAATCAGTTCCGTCCCCGTTGCCTGATCGGAAAATAGAAGGTGGGAGTTGTGCACGCGTGAGGGCGCGTCAGTCGGGGTGCGGACTTTTGGTGGCCAAAAGCTCGGACTAAAAACTGGCCACGGACAAATGTCCTCCTCGTAGAGGTTCGCACCACCAAGTTCTGGCGTCGTGATGAACGAAAATGACGGTCGGAAACGCCGATTACCCGTTTTGCCAGGATTCGAACGCTAACGTCCACTCAATGCCTTTATTGCGTTCTTGATCACGACGCTGGGAGTTTCTGATTGGATTTCTATTCGAACTTCAAGGTCAAGGCGACTCTCGACAAGGACCATTCCTGATTCGAACGACATCTTGAAGCAACTCACCTTGACTAGGCCCACGTCGTTAGGACCACACTCTATGTGAGGGGATCCCCTTTAACTGGTCCAGGTCAGATGGCTCAACAACAGGTATCCTCCCCGGAGTCCGAACATGGAAGGTGACAGTCCATTCGTACTCATCAGCCGATGAATGTGACGCCATATGCGCCATGAGGTCACCCAGACATAGTCGCGTTCGGCGATACTTCGGACCCAGCTGCAGACGTTATAGGGGGGACCGGGAACGCCAGCGTGGCGTTGGCGCAATCAGTCGAGGTCGAGCTCGACGACATTGTCGCTACGACGTAGTAGTACTGCTGGTTGTCGGGCCATTGCCACACCACCAACTCTGGCGTCGTACTGATTGCCGACGATGAGCCGAGCTCGGCCGACTGGTTGGCGTTTTCGAGACAGCTGAGGGCGGCATCGTTCTGCACCACCAACCCGCTGATCAAACCGGCCACGGTCGCTCCAGCAAACGGCGGTTGTAGTCCCGTTTGCTCAGTCGTCGAGGCCGGGACGCTGGCTGAGGGAGGCATAGGCGCATCGCAGCCGGCGCTGGGTGCGGGCGGTGTCGCCACCCCGCACAGTGTCACGCGCTGCGCGCCAGAGGCTGGCGCAGAAGGTGACGGATTGACGCTTTCGATGGTGGCCAGGGACTCCGCCTCGAATGTCCCGACGATGGAAGGTGCCGGCGCCGATGGTGGAGCCCCACCGCTAGCGGGAGTTTCCGGGATAGCTCGATGAGCTGATTTTCGGGGTCTTGGTGGGTTTGTTTCAAACAATCGCGTGACCAGCGCGTTTGTCCTGTCCAAAGGCTCGCGATTGGTGCACGGTCGTGGTAGTACCTAGATATGGGTGCGTCACGAACACCGAAGGAGGAGCAATGTAGGAGACCTCTGAAAGTGATGCTGTGTGAGAGATGAAGGTTGGCCCTTCAGCGTCGGCCTGCGGGGGCGGGCGCTAAACCACCCTGAGCTGCGTTGGCTGAAGACCGTCGTGGTGAGCGTCAGGGAAAAGGCGCACGAGATGCGTCAGGTGGGGACCAGGAAGACGTGCCAGAAGCGTTCGGCCGGGCAAGTTCGGTCGGGCGTCGTTGTTGAAGCGTCGAAATAGGTAGACGGTGCCAAAACCAGGGGGCCTACGTTTTCCCCTGGGACAAGCCTGGCGGGTGACCCGCTTATTGGCCAGGCGGTGCCCGGCGTAGAGGCGGCGTGAGCCTGGTCTGCTGCTCTTGCACGGAACGTGAGAAGGCGAGTGTCGATACCGAGGACCGTTCATGTGGGCTCGTACGGCCACCCGGTCCCGAGAGGGAGCGT